>JAJEAY010000152.1 GCA_022824145.1 Rhodobacter sp.
GTGAAACGTGCAGTCGGGTTCTTTGAACGTTCTTTGATCGGGACGATTCGTTTCTTCGCCACATTCGGTCGAGAGGAGCAAAGGTGACGCCTCTGATCCGGACTTTTTGGTCGATCGCAACCGCAGAAGAAGGCTCTTGGACATGACGTGCGGAGCGGGGCATCCGTCGATACTGCCGCGACCGGGACGGCGCGAGGACCGGTGCCGAACTCGTCGGACCCCTTCCCGGCCGACCCTTCAAGAGCATGGCCCTGGGCAAGCGACATGTTGCGGTCGTTTTTCTGTTGCGTGCAACATTTTTCGCGCAAGGCACGGGGCGGCTTCTGGCTGGTGTCGGCGGCGAAGGGCCGGGAGCGGGCCTCGGCCCTGCTCATCGAGAGCGCGGTCGACGCGCTCTCCGTGCTGACGCGGCCACCGCCCGGTTCCGATCATGCCCTCGTCGTCTGCACCGCCGTCCCGAAATGGCTGGACGCCTTCGGCCTCACGCGGGTCGACTGCGGCTTCCACGCCGACGACACCGGAAACCGGGCCGCGGACGCCCTCGCGCACCGCGACATGAGGGCCGGGCGCCTCAGGACCGATAGCGGCGCGAAAGGCTGGAACGACAGAATCCGAAAGCAGGAAGCACGAACCGAGCCAGCCTGAAAAGGATCCGCTCCAACCCGGCGGCGGCGGCGTCCGCCGTCTTCTCCCAACCAAAACCCGAAAGCTGTCGCCGTGCACCACTCAAGCTGCCGGAAGGCGAAGCACGCCTGCGGCTCGAACCTGAACACAAAATGCCGATGACCGGCAATGTCGGAAGTACGTGGGAGGAAACACCCAAAACCGCACAAAACAGTCCGGGAACTCCGCAATGGATCAATCAGGAATCCAAAACAGTGTCGCGAACCGCGCCCTCGGCCTCCAGTGGATCGTCCCGGTACGGGGCCGCAATGTTCTCGGCCAGTCCGGTCTCCGCGGCCTTCTCGACCTGAGCGATGCCCGCCTTCGTCAGGCCGTCCCTGGCCACCGCCACGGAGCCGCGTCCATCGCCGGTGTTCGCAAACGGGTTCCCAGGCTGATAGCTTTCCACCGGAGCGTTCCTTTCCGCCCAGTCCAGGGGCATTTGATCGATGCAGGAAAAGCTCTGCCACACACCCGCCATCCCGGGCCAGGCTTCCGCCGGAAGTGAAAAACCGCGGCATAGGAAGCGAACTTTCGCGGAATCCGCCGGATCAGGGGACGTCGCAGGATTCGGCCTCCTGAAAAATCGTTTGATTTCAGCTAACTGAAAAAACCGACATCCGCCATACAGAAATCGCACCCAGAAACGCTTTCTCACTTCCGATCCGAAGCGCAACCCGGGACACTTCTGTAGCGAGGGCAGAGTCTGGGTGAGACAGGCTCCAGAGTCAGAAAATTTCGCCCCCAATCCACCCGGGCGACTGGTTCAAATGCTGCTTCCATCACAAACGGATCTTCCCACCAGACAGCGGTTGTTGATGGCCTCGTCAGACTTCTGGGCTGGAGGAGAATTGGCGCGGCGATTCCTTAATCCAGTCTGCCCAGCGCGCTCCTGAGCTCGCCATTGAGAACACTGTAGAACGCTTGGCCCGCATCGCTGAGCGGCACCGACCTCGGCTCCACCCGCAGATAGTCGACAGTCAGGTCCGGCCTGTCAATCGGGACCACCCGGCGTCGGCCGCCTTCCAGATCAGACAGACACAGAATCCCCGGCAGGATTGTTGCCCAGTCAGAGCGAGCCACAAGATCAAGAGTCGTGAACATGGAATCGAGTTCCATCAATCGTCCAGTCTCGATCCCATTGGTGGCGAGGTATTGGTCGATCTTGCGCCGTCGGGCGTTCTCGCGAGTAGGCAACACCAGATCCAATGGAGACAGATCCGCCAGCCGCACCGGATCGTCCGACTTGATGCGGCTCTCGGAGGAGACAACGAGATATTCCCGGTCCGTCCCCATCAGGTCCGCGCGTAACCGCATGTCGGCGTCGAACGCGGGCACCACTGCGAAATCCAGTTCGCCTGCGAGAACCTGGCGGGACAGCTCGCCCGAATATGCTTCCCGTACCGAAATCCTCACATTGGGAAAGTTCTTGGCGAACCGCATAAGTGCCGGTCCCAGCACAGCGCGCGTAAATGTTGGCATCAGCCCTACCGTCACATCTCCCGTCACTGCGCCGGATAGAGCCCGCAGGTTGGATTCCGCTTCCGTCGCCGCGTACAGTACGCGCACCGCGTCGCGATATAACCGTTTGCCGGCCTCGGTCGGGGTGACGCCGGTGGAGCTGCGGTACAGCAACTGCACCTGGTACCGGTCCTCAAGCTGCCGTACATGCATCGAAAGACCCGACTGCGTTGCATTCACACGCTGAGCCCCTGCCGAGAAGGATCCCTCCTCCAACACAGCGACGAAATACTTCAGATGTTGAAGTTTCACCGAACTTCCTCTCCAGTACCGCATCGTTATCAGAAAACCAGATCGAGACTATCATTAATTATTTGTTTTTCAACACCCCCAGACCGCTATCTATGTGGGCGAAAACAAGAGAGCCAGATGAACGGTATGCCGAGTACACTCAGTTTCCAGCGGTCTGGATCCGCAATGAAGTCCTGTTTTTCGGTGCCTGACAGCCCACTCAAGCCCGTGGGAAGCATCGTCTCCAGAGCTGCCTTGCACGCTGCGTTCGCGCATCCTGTCAGCTTCGACTCCAATGTCACTCACGAAAAGGACAGTGATCGGATTCCGCGATTTCCTGACATTTCGGAAAGCGGGTTCGACCATGTCTTCACACGAAAGCGAAGGTGCAGCTTTCCGCTTCCGGCCAGTGCAGTCGCGCTACTGACTTACGTCGTCAAACAGATGATCGCCTGTGACGACTTCCGCGTTGCCGCTTGCTGCGTTCAGATATCTGACAGCGGCAAGAACAACCCCTTGAGGCGTTGCTGCAGTCTGTTCATGCCATTTGGTGCGGTGGTATGAGCGCGTCGTCCCGAGACTGCCCGCTAAGGATTGCCATTGCCGGATTCGGTTGGTGGGGACGCCATATCGCGAAACGCCTGACGGGCCATTCAGAGATCGCTGTTGCTGCCATTGTCGAACCTGTTGCGGCTTTGCATGCCGACATCCGTGCGCATGGACTCGAGCCGCTGTCCGACCTGAACGGCGCTCTGGCGCGAAGCGATGTGGATGCAGTTGTGCTGACCACACCGAATCTCGTTCATGAGGAACAGGTGATTGCCTGCGCGGAAGCGGGCAAGCATGTCTTCTGCGAGAAACCCTTGGGCCTCAAAGCTGCAAGCGCGCGCCGGTCGGTAGCGGCGGTCAAAAAAGCGGGAGTGCAGCTCGGCATTGGACACGAGCGCCGCTTTGAGCCAGCGATGGTCGAGTTGAGGAAAGCAATCGAGGCGGGTGCGCTTGGCACGATCATGCACGCCGAGGCCGCCTTTTCGCATGACAAGCTTATCGGAGTCCCCGAAGGCGACTGGCGCACATCCAAAGCTGTCGCTCCCGCCGCAGGAATGACCGGGATGGGCATTCACCTGACCGATCTCCTGATTTCGTTCTTCGGGCGGGTCAAGACAGTACAGGCCATGACCGCAAGCCGCTCGCTAGGATGGGAGACCGGCGATGTCGTCACCGCCCAGCTTGGATTCGATGCTGGAATGACGGCGACGCTGTCGGCAATTCTGCACACCCCTCATTTCATCCGAATGCACGTTTTCGGGAACAGGCAGTGGATCGAGATCCTGAATGAAAGCCACCCTGACACACCCGGCGGGAAAGTGAACTACCTGATATCGGAGACGGGTCGGGACATTGTGCGCAGGGAATTCGCATGGGAGGATGCGGTGGTTCGCAACCTGGAGGCCTTCGCTGCTGCAATCGCAGGAACAGCGGAGTATCCGTTCACATCAGAACAGATGGTCCACAATATCGAAGTACTCGAAGCCATCGCCCGCTCGGCCGAGGACCGGCGCACCGTACAGATTGCCGAGATGGCTTAGCTCGGTCGCGTTCTTTGCTCAGCTTCAGGACTGCAAAGGACGGCCTGAACAAGGCGTGGCAGACCATCGGTTTCCGCTGATGACCCCAAGAGATCATCGCTGAGTCGGCATTGACCTGCTCAGGAGAATCTGACAGCAAAAATACTGCCGCAACCTGATGTGACAGTGCAGCCATTACCTGACAACCTGATCAAACGTGGACTGAGGAACCGGTTCGGGCACTTGAAGCAAGAGGTAACGATGCGCGCGGCGGCGCGCAGATTCCGGGCTCGCTCGTCTGGCTTGATGCAACGCAGAAGAAACATCCGTGTCACCCGTCCCGCCACCTTCACAGGCAAGGGTCGGGATTATGGTCGGGCGCGTGTTGATCCGACTTGGTGTCGATGCCGCCGCGCTGCGGATTGGCGAAGCGGCACCTGGTGCCGATGAGGACGGGTTCCGGCCCGGCCACTACCTGCACTCGGCTCGGCTGACAGGTACCGCATCGAATTCAGGAACGTCGAGACCGAGCTCCAGACTTTCCGACAGATGGTGCGCCTGCTGGAGGATTGCGTCGCAAAGACCTTTCCCGATCGGGCGCGGCAAGCCTCCAGCGGCCTGCGCCAGCGTCTGAACGATGCCGGCCAGTCGCGTCTGTTGGGCTTTCACAAAGCCACGCGCGCCAAGTGCGACCATAAAATCATCCAAGTCACCGTGACCCACATCGTCCGCCATGCGCGCCTGACCTATGCGGAAGGACATCTCGTGGATCACTCCAGCATCCAAAAGGACTGGATCGATGTCGTATGCAGGCGCCAGATCCGGCTTTGCGGCCCTGTACAGGAGCGCGTGGTTCTTTGCGTGGTTGTCGGAGTTGCCGAGGACCATGTTGGCGAGCGTGATCTCAAAAAACGCTTGGCGCGCCAGCCCTGGCACACGCGTTGCCCTCAATAGCCTGCCGATGGCGGCTGCAGTGAAGGCACGCCCCTCATCTCCATTGCGCTCGTATTTCAAGGTGTGACCGAACCCGAGCGCTTGGCAAAAATCCTCCTGGTGCACGCGGTGCACCTGCCCTTCCGTGACATACCGATCAAATCGGGTGACCAGCAGCCCTTGCAGCGACCCCTCACCCAGTACGCGCGTTTGGGTGACTGGGTGCTGTAGCGCTCGCGCCATGAGCCGCGTGGCAAAGTGTTCCAGGGCGACGGAGGCCAAGGCACTGGCGCGTGAAGGAACCTTAAGGACATGCGTTGTCGGGGCACCGCTGCCGGACTTGGGAAAACCCAGGCGCCCATTCGGCAGGACTGCCAACGCAACCTTACCCTGAACGCCCGCGAGCGGGGAGGGATCGTCACTGTCATGCGGAAGGCGCCGGTGATCGCGAAGCGAGGCCATTATGCGAGCCAGCGCACCTTCGACGGGCAAGGTGGCGATTCCAAAGTCGTTTGCGGGTACCGCCTCGGAAATTTCAGGAGCTCCGTCCAGAATTTCGTAGTCGACATCCAAGCATCCCGGTCTTTTGCCCGGTGGTGCCCCTTCCGGTACGCAACTGATCGCGCCTGGACAGTCGGCGCCAAGGTGGGCGAGCAATCCTACGATGTCGCGTTCCGCGATGCCGTGGCGCTCCATGACTTGGTCGCGCATCTCGTTTTCGAACAGGAGATTGGAAAAAAAAGCCGCGCGCCGCAACATCGCCGAATGGCTCTTCACGAATGGGCAGTGACACGGAGATCGCGTGCGTGATCGCGTCCGTCACGTATCGAAAGGACATGGTCCCATCGGATCCGGAAGACAACTGGCCAATGGGATGCGGAACCGCCTCCAGATAGACATCGAGACGGGTCACGCCCGGTTCGCCTGTTCCGGCGTCTCAAGCTCAATTGCGATCCCCAGATCCTGACACAGCTGGAGAACCAATCCGACATGGGCGGTCTCCTTGCCACGTTCGATGCTCCGGATGGTGGGTCGCGAGATCCCCGTCTGCAGCGAGAGCTCTTCCTGCGTTATATTGAGCGCTTTACGTGTTCTGCGCAGTTCAGCACCCAAGGAAGCGGTGTCAGTGATAAGAACTGGCATCACGGCGGCTCCGAAAAAGAAAAAGGCGGTTTTCATTTTCTTCTGAATTAGGCGTGTGCGTCCGAAAAGACAATGATCGTTTCCTTTTTTCATCAAATCGCAGGAAGCCATCGCAAAAGAAAAAGATCGCGTAACTGCTCACCCCTTCCCGGGGGAGGATTGGGTGCTGTGCAGCCTGATCATGTCGGCGGCGTTTCCCGCAAGCGCGATCTGGATGGCGACGAGGGGATTGTAGCCGAGCGCCGCCATGGAGCTGAGGTAGCTTGAGAT
>JAJEAY010000257.1 GCA_022824145.1 Rhodobacter sp.
CCTGACGCCGGAAGAGGCGTTCAGGCAGGCGCGGCCTCCGTAAGCCGCTCCGCGCCGCAGACGGCGGGACGGGACAGGGATTTTTTTCGGCGCGTCCTTCCGCGCTCCGGTCGGGCTGCGCCCTCCCTTCGCGCGGACGGACGCGCCGGGGCCTTGCGCCGCCCGGAAGGCCGGATTACCCTCGCATCCGAAGGGACAGAAGCCGTTCCATGGCCGGTCCGAGGGACCGGAGGGACGCGAACAGCCGCCGCCCTGCCCTTTTCCCCGCCCGGGCGGGGAAAAGGGCAGGGCCTTGCACTTCGGAGTGGAAGTGGGGAACCATTATCTGAACAAGTGTTCAATTCAACATCCGCAGCATCACGGGAACTGAACTCAGAGCCGGAATCCCTGGTCGGGATCTCAAGCGGGCGCCGGGCCATCTGTTGCACTCGCAACGTGACAACGCGCCTTGATGCCGCGAATCCGTCCGACAAACGTCCACCGGGAAGACCTCATATGAATGTCTCGCTGCGTATGCCGAAAACTGTCAGACGTCCAATCTGCAGGAAAGCGCAGTTGGTTCGCGGGAAATTTCTCAATGCCGCGGACATGTCGCTGGACTTGCCCGGTCAGGCGGGAAACCAAAGGCGGAGGTCAGTGGTCATTGCCATAGGGGCTGGCATTGGGTGCAGGTTCCGGCAGCAACCGGCCATCCCATCCGTATCCATCGCGTCCGCTTCGGTCCGGACAATGTCGTTAGGCAAACATGCCCCGTGCCTGAGCGAGCTGTTCATCCACCGTCCTGATCAGATGAGAACTGAAGTCAGGCCGGTCCAGAGTCCGGTTCACTCTGTCAAGTGGCAGGAAGCGCAGCATCTCATCCCGAAACCGGCTGCCAACAATATGGTCGGGAAGGATGCGCCGCATTCTGTCCAGCCGTTCCACAAAGTCATCAAGCCCGAATTCCGCCGCCCGTGCGACGACCCATTCACCGTTTACTTCAGTCCCCTTTGCAGCTAGCCAAGCTATGTCCCAAATGTCGCGATAGCGTATATTCCGCTGATGCACGGAAGCAGGCAGGGAAACGAGCTTGTTTGCCAGGATTTCATTCTCACCCATTGCCGGGACAATCATATCCTCGAACCCGTTGGGCAGACAGGAGTAATTCCGTTGAAGCGCCCGTGCCTCGCGATTCCGCACTTCCATTGTGGCGATGTCTATCCTGACTTTCTGCCGTGGTAGATGTGGTTGGCCTGGATGGGTGACCACGCTGATCTGCCATGTATCGACTTCAACGAGCGAACCGCTCCTTCTCCGCGGTTTCGGCTCCCTTACGAACACATCAAGGCCATAGCAGTCCACCAGATGGGACCGGACGACATCCGAGATGCCGTCCATGTCCGATCCCGTGAATCCTGGCCCGGCACTGAAATCAAGATACTCGCTCAACCGGTTTGATCCGTAGCACAGGCGCAAGGCCGTTCCGCCATGGAGGGTCAGATAGTTCAGAAATCCGGCTTCATCCAGACACCATAGAGTCTCAAAATGGACCAGTTCTTTCATGACTGCAGGACGAAGCGCTTCCATCTCAGGACATCCTTCGATGACCCGATTGGCCAAATCAACCAGATTCACTTTACCCGGCATGGCGCATCTCCGCCTCAAGCTCCTCTTCGTCTATGAGATGTGTGTTGCGGCCGACACGACGGAGGTCGCGCGCCGCCGCACCTGGTGTCGCAAGGCGAAGGGGACGCCCGACATCCCTGGTATTGTCCAGAATGTCATCGACTGACCTGTTGGTGTGGGTGAACTCGATCCTGCCAAACACTGTGCTGAAGACACGTGAACGCCCGGTCGTCATCACTGTGATGCCGGCTAGCGGCACTTGGGAAATGATTCCGTATTCAGACAATGCGGATTCAAGGCTGAGATAGGAGTGGCATCCCCTGCGAAGTGCGGTGGCGATTCTTTCAAGCCGATCGGGATCCCCCCGCTGGTCAAGGGCGAAAACAAAGACCCCTCTGGACACCCTGTACATGACGCCTTCAGACACCAAGCGGAAAAGACTGTCCCTGAAAGCGGCATCACTGTCGTCCGGAAAGATTTTCCTCAGATCGTTGCGAGTGAAGACCGCGCGACCTCTGCGGCTCCATTCGGTCAGTGTCTTTATGGCATCCAAAATTCGCAACGCTGGCCTCGGTCAATGTGTAGACTGATATTTTACAGCATTCGTGTAAACTTATTCAATTCCAATTTCCACATAGATGCTTTCCGGGCGCCGCGGTCGGTGACCTTGACGTGGCGCCTGGCAGCGGCGCTCCTGCGATTCCTTCCCGCCGTCGATGATCTCCTTCTGAAGCCTGCGTTCGTCTCTGCTTCTAGCACGCCCGTCGCCGGCCATGATCTCGACGCTGGCACACCGAACGTCGGCGATTGCTACAGGTCAATTGTGTCGTTCGAATTCGGTTCCGGATGCGACGGTTCCCCGCAAGGCCGTGGGTAAGTCGGCGAATCCCGCTGACATTTACGCGTCGTTGCGTTAGGATCAAGAACGGGACACAGGACGGAGAGGCGGATGCCGGACATCGACCTTGAAGGCTTGCAGGACTTCGCCGATGCCGGCGATCGTGACGTGCCGCCGTATTTTGCCGGCCGCAACGAGATTCTAGACGACATCGGGAACGCCGCAACACGCTGCTGGAACGCCTGGAAGAACGGTCAGGGCAAGACCCCTGGCGCCACGCGCGTTATCCACGGCGCCCCAGGGGCGGGCAAGAGTTCGCTGCTGATGCATCTCGAACGCACCTGGGCCGGACCCGGTGGCGGCGCACCGGCGATGCTGCGACTAGGCGACCCTGCGGACTTCATGAACGGCAGGGCTCTCGCCGAGCGCTTGGCCAACTTGCTGCGACCAGGCACGGGCGCCAGTCTCCGAACGGAAATCAGCAGGAGCTGGCATCTCCAAGGCAGTGTGACGGGTGTCGGCGGTCGGCTTGGCAGGGCGTCCAGAACCGGCATCCCAGACGATCCGATCAACGCGGTACTGGCCCATTTTCCTGGCGAGACGTGGACGTCCCCCGTTATGATTGCTGTCGATGAGTTCCAGGCTGCGGCCGGAGACAAGGCGTCGCCTCACGCCATGGTGCTGCGCAAGCTGCATACCCAGGATTATGCGGCCCCGATCATGGTCTTGCTTGCCGGGCTGAGCGACACGATCGAGACGGCGGAGAGGCTCGGCGTCTCGCGGCGCGCGGTTCGGGCGGAGCACTCGCTCGGCGCCCTTTCGGATGATGACGTCCGGGATCTCGTCGTCCGATGGGGCCTGCATTACGGCCTGGCGGAATCCAAGCCATGGGAGGCTACCATGCTGGAACTTGCCGAGGCAGGAAGCTACTGGCCGACCCATGTTCACAATTCACTGGCAGCTTTCGCAGAAGAGATCGTCCGGGTCGCGGGCGACATGGGACGCGTTGACATGGCACGCGCCGCGATCGGCGCGCACGAGAGGCGCCAAGAGTATTACGAAGCTCGCATGAGCGCAGAAATGAAGCGGTCCAAGCTGCTGCTGGGCGCAGTGATGGCGGATTTCGCAGACGGTCTGGACGAAGGTGAGGTCGTGAACCTGGTCAACCGGCATGCCGACCCAGCCTCGGATGACGTCCGGTGGCATCTGCCTGAGGGCATGGGCAGTGGCGATTACTACCGCCACATCCTCCATCGCGGTGTAATCCAGGAGGAGGGTATGAGGGTCAGAACCCCGATCCCGAGTTTCCGGCGGTGGATCATCGAGAACTGCACGGCGGCAACGAGGGCGGGAGCGGAAGCGGAGTCCGGCCTTTCCGTGCTGCCCGACCCATGCAGGCCGTCCTCGCCATTCGACGATTGACCCATGCATGGGCATCAGCAAGGACTTAGGCGACTAAAGCACGGGTTTCGGTGCCCACTTGACCCGGCCTGCCCTCGCACGTGAGGCTGTTCCGGTACGATCATGTTTACCCGAGGATTTTCCATCCTCTGTATTCATTCGAAGTGCCACATTTCAGCGGCCTCCCGAAATTGGAACAGATTCCGCCAACCCGGAAGACCAAGCAGCCGCAGGAAATTCTCAAGATCACCGAATCCCGGAAACGAAGCTCCGCCTATTCCAGAAGCCGATCAATCAAGAGTGAAGTGTTCTCTTCATTCATCTCGACCGGATTGCCGCCGCAGCTTGGATCATTCAGGGCGCCGCGGAGAATCGCTTCGCGGTCTGGGTTGACGACGCCCAGCGCAGCAAGAGTTTCCGGAATGCCGAGTCGGGCGTTGAGGTCACCGACAAACCGGACAAAGCCGTCAAAGCCACCCTCAATTCCGAGATAGGCCGAAGCAAGACCCAGGCGGTCCTCGATCGCCGGACGATTGAATTCAAGCACGGCTGGCATAACGACCGCATTGGTTGTTCCATGGTGGGTGTTGTGAAGCGCCCCGACCGGATGGCTCAAAGCATGGATGGCGCCAAGCCCTTTCTGAAACGCCGTTGCCCCCATCATCGCCGCCGACATCATGTGTGACCGCGCCTCCAGATCACTCGGCTCAGCTTGGGCCCGCACCAGGTTTTCCTTGACCAGCCGCAGGCCCTCAAGCGCAATGCCCTGGCTCATCGGGTGATAGTGGGGCGAACAGAACGCCTCAAGGCAATGGGCGAAGGCATCCATTCCTGTTCCAGCGGTAACTGCAGGCGGCATTCCTACTGTAAGTTCCGGGTCGGCAATCACCGCCGATGGCAAAACTTTCGGGTGAAAAATGATCTTTTTCTCGTGGGTTGCTGAATTGGTCAGGACGCTGGCGCGCCCAACTTCCGAGCCGGTCCCGGCAGTCGTGGGAACCGCGACACTCGGACGGATCGCGTCCGGATCCGCCCGTTTCCACCAATCGCCAACATCCTCGAAATCCCATACCGGACGGGTCTGGCCAGCCATGAACGCGACCATCTTTCCCAGATCAAGCCCGGATCCGCCGCCGAATGCGATAACGCCGTCATGTCCGCCGGACCGGAACGCCTCGATTCCCGCTTCGAGATTTTCCTCGTCAGGATTCGGGTCCACTTCTGAAAACAGCGTGCGGCCGAGCCCAGCCTCTTGAGCCAGATCCAGCGCCATTGACGTGATCGGCAGCTTGGCAAGCACGCGGTCGGTGACAAAGAGAGGATTTGCAATTCCGGCTTCGGCACAGGCTTCGCCGATTTCCCTGATCCGGCCCGCGCCAAAGCGGATCGCGGTCGGATAGGACCAGTTGGCGGACAGGTTCATGATGTCGTTAACTCCATGTGACAGAATCCGGGCCCGGACAGATTGCGGCGCCTGACTTCAATCCTCGGCGCGTCGGTCGGAGAAATGCCATGCCGCCCGCTCATGCCTTCTCGAAGCCTCTGGCGAATTCGTAGTCGGTGACGATGCGGTTGAACTCCTCGATCTCCCATTCCGCAGCGCGCGCGTAATGATCGATGACAGCGTCTCCCATTGCCTCCCGCAGCATCTCCGACGAAACAAGCGCCTCCCGGGCATCGCGAAGAGTGCGGGGAATATGGAGGCGCTCGTCATCGGCGTATGCGTCCCCGGCAAAGGCGTCAGGCAGGTCCAAGTTCTCATCGATGCCTTTCAGTCCCGCCGCCAGCATCGCGGCCAGCGCAAGATACGGGTTCATGTCGGATCCCGGCATGCGGCATTCAACGCGAACTCCGGGCGTTCCATCTCCGCACAGCCGGAATGCAGCCGTCCGGTTGTCCACTGACCAAACCATCTGCGTCGGCGCGAAGCTCCCCTTGGCGAAACGCTTGTAGCTGTTGATGTAGGGCGCAAAGAAGCAGGTATAGTCGGCGGCATATTTCAGCAGTCCCGCAAGGTAGCGGTCCATCAGTTCCGATTTGCCCAGAACGCGCGACGGATCGTGAAAGGCATTCCGCCCGCTCCGCCATAACGACTGGTGCACATGCGCGGCGCTGCCTACCCGGCTATGGTGCCATTTCAGCAGGAATGTCGCTGCAAAGCCTTGCTGGTGCGCGATCTCCTTGACCGCATGCTTGGCCAGGGTGTGATGGTCCGCTGTCGCCAATGCATCCGCGTATTTTATGTTGAGCTCTTCCTGTCCCGCCTCGGCTTCGCCTTTCGTGCCCTCCACCGGCACGCCCATTGCGCGTAGATGGTTCCGGATCGGGCGCATCACCCCCTCTTCCTTGGAGGTTTGGAAGATGTGGTAATCTTCATTGTAATGGGAAATCGGCCTGAGATCGCGAAATCCCGATGCGGCGATTTCATCGTGGGTTCCCTGGAACAGAAAAAATTCCAGTTCCGTCGCCATGACCGGAGCGAATCCCTTCGTCTCAGCCCGTGCCACCTGACGCTTCAGCACCTCGCGCGGCGCATGGGCGACCGGTTCATGCGTATGGTGATCCAAGATGTCACAGATCGCCAGAGCCGTTCCATCAAGCCACGGGACCGGCCGCAGAGTCGAAAGATCGGGCTTCATGACATAGTCGCCGTAGCCGCGCTCCCAAGACGTCGCCGCATAGCCGTCGGGAGTTGCCATGGCGAGATCCGTGGCAAGCAGGTAATTGCAGCAATGGGTCTCGCCCTCAGCCACATCCAGAAACGCCTCTGCATGGAAGCGCTTGCCCATCAGCCGGCCCTGCATGTCGACCATGCAGGCCAGAACGGTATCGATGCTGCCTGCGGCCGTTCTGGCCTTGAGCTCTTCGAACGTCATCGAGCGCCCTCGTGCTTAAGAATGCGGGGCACGGCTGTCCGGCCCCGCATCAGCCGCATCATCCGTAGCGGTATGGCCGCCCGGCGCTCTGCATGTCCGAATTGTACTGGCGGAAAATCTCGACGACTTTGGCCTTGATTTCGGATTCCGCAGCAATCTCATCCCAGAACTCGACCGCTGCCTGCTCGACCTTGGCCCATTCATCGTCAGGAATCGACGTAAGCTCCATCTTTGTGCCGTGCACCCGCAGGCTGGCCTCGCCGCCCCAATACCACCACTGGCGATAGTAATGAGACTGGTCGCAGCACACACGGATGAGTGTCTGGAGATCCTCCGGAAGTTCATTCCAGCGGTCCATGTTGGCGAAAAACGACCCCGCCCATGCGCCGGAGATGTTGTTGGTCAGGAAATAGTTGGTCACGTCGGCCCAGCCCACGGTGTAGTCTTCCGTGATGCCTGACCAAGCCACTCCGTCAAGCTCGCCGGTCTGGACCGCGACCTCGATGTCCTCCCAAGGCAGAGTCACCGGCACCACGCCGAACTGCGACAGGAAGCGGCCGGCTGTCGGGAACGTAAAGACCCGCTTTCCCTTCAGATCCTCAAGCGAGCGGATCGGATCCTTCGTAGCGAAATGGCACGGATCCCATGCGCCGGCGGAAATGTGCTTCACGCCGAGCGCCGAATATTCCGCATCCCATATCTCGTTGAGCCCATACTGGTTGAACAGTACCGGAACGTCGAGAGAGTAGCGAGACGCGAACGGGAAATAGCCGCCGAACACAGTCACTTCAGTCGGCGATGCCATGGAATCGTCATCGGACTGCACCGCGTCAATGGTTCCGCGCTGCATTGCGCGGAAGAGCTCTCCCGTTGGCACCAACTGGTCGGAGAAAAACAGTTCGATCTGCATCCGGTCGCCGGCGATGGTGTTGAACATGTCAATCGCCGGCTTGATCACATGTTCGGCGAGAGCGGGACCGGCATAGGTCTGCATCCGCCATGTAATCTTGCTCTGAGCGACAGCCGGCGCTGCAAGCGGCGTGACGGCGGCACCGACAGCGGCGGTCTTGAGGAAGTTTCTTCTTGTGGTCATGACATGTTCCTTTCTGTCAAGGTTGCGTTCATACGTACCCTTAATTGAGGCATTCTTATTGGTTTCCGTAAACAAGGTCGGGCAGCCAGAGGGCTATTCCCGGAAATGCCATGATGATCGCGAGCGCCAGCACCATCACTCCGACAAACGGTATGATGGACCGGTAGATGTCGCCAAGACCGATTTCAGGCGGAGCCATCGCGCGCATCAGGAACAGATTGTAGCCGAATGGCGGCGTCATGTAGGCGATCTGCGTAGTAACCGTATAGAGCACACCATACCATATCAGATCGAATCCGAGCGCACCGACGAGCGGCACGTAAAGCGGCGCCACGATCACCAGCATGGCCGTGTCGTCCAGGAACGTGCCCATCAATATGAAGCTCAGCTGCATCACAACCAGAATCGTCCACGGGCCCAGACCGAGCTGTTGGATAAACAGGTTTTCCATGGCCCGCACGGCTCCGAGTCCGTCGAACACTGCGCCGAATCCCAGTGCGGCCAGGATGATCCACATGAACATGCAGGTTATGGCCAGCGTCTGCCTGACGCATCTTGTGAAAATGCCCCAAGTCATCCGGCGCTTGAGCACCGAGGCGGCGAGGGCGGCGAGCGCACCGATCGCCGAACTCTCCACAAGCGAGGTCCAGCCGTTCACGAACGGCACCATCATTGCTGCGAAAATGGCAAGAGGCAGCAGCCCGGCCCCGAGAAGGCGCAGTTTCTCGCCTCGGGGAACTTCGTTCGCGTCCTTCATGGCCGGTCCCAGATAGGGCTGGAAGCGGCAGCGTATCCAGATGTAGAGGATGAACATGCCCGCCATCATCAAACCCGGCACCACTCCGGCGAGCCAAAGCTGCCCGACTGGCTGCCGCGCGATCATCGCGTAGAGAACCAGCACGACGGACGGCGGTACGAGAATGCCCAGGGACGAGCCAGCCTGGATTACGCCCGTCACCATGATTTTGTCATAGCCCCTCCGCAGGAGTTCAGGCAGCGCGATGGTGGCGCCTATAGCCATGCCCGCGACACTGAGCCCGTTCATGGCGGAGACCAGCACCATCAAGCCGATCGTGCCGATCGCGAGGCCACCGTTCAATGGTCCCATCCAGACGTGGAACATGCGGTAGAGATCGTCCGCCAGACGGCTCTCGGACAGCACGTAACCCATGAAAATGAACATCGGCAGCGTGAGAAGCGGATACCACTTCATCAGTTTCATGGCAGCCGAAAACGGTATGTCCTGACCCCCCGTTCCCCAAAGCGCCAAGGCGGCGATCGCAGCCACCGCGCCGATCGCGGCAAAGACACGCTGGCCGGTGAACAGCATCAGCATCATCAGCGCGAACATGAAGACGGCGATGAATTCCTGGCTCATGCCGGCGCACTCCCGATCTCATGGCCTTTGATTCGGACGATGTCCTTGAACAGTTCGGAAACGGCCTGCAGAAGCATCAGGAAGAAGCCGAGCACCATTATGGACTTGATCGGCCAGATGTACGGCCGCCAAGCGGTCGACGACCGCTCCATCCGACCGATTTCCTCCGTTCCAGCCAGCAATCCGACGAAGTAGGCGACCGGATCCGCCCCCCAGTAACCGAACGAATACGCGGTCGAACCCAGCCCGCCGTAGAGCAGGACGCCGAGATAGAAGATCAGGAGCAGCACGGTGGATGCGTCGAACCAGGCTTTCCGCCGATCCGTCCACCTGTGATAGAACAGATCCATCCTGACGTTGGTTCCCAACTGAATGGAATACGGCCCGCCCAAAACGTAATATGCCACCATTGCGAACTGCGCCATTTCCAGCGTCCAGAGCGATGGCTGGAAGAAAGATTTTGAGATCGAGGACCATAGGAGAATCCCCATTATCGCGAAGAGCCCCCA
>JAJEAY010000200.1 GCA_022824145.1 Rhodobacter sp.
GTTTCCCTTTAGGCGATGGCGGCGTAAGATCCTTCTGTTTCAACAGCTTGGGGCACTTCGGTTTCCATGACATGGAGGTTCTTCCCCGGAACCTGCCTGCACATGGCCTGCGAACTGGCCGAGGACAGAACCGGAACCGGCGCGGCGGGTTCATGAAGGCTGGAAGAAAATCTCCCGAGGTCAGGACGTCTGAAATTAGTTCAGGAAGAACCGGGCTTCACTCGGAGTCGCGAAGGGCAGAGTCCCCCGCGCCCACTCACAGGTGTCGCCTAGATGTTCGAGACTCCGTTAATGCCGAATCCGGCATTACAGGGGCAAAACCCTGTCCGAACGCAGGATGCGCTTCGAAGAGGAAGAGTAACCGTGCCAAGCCAACTGCCGCCCCGTCCTCAGACTGGGGAGTGCGCGCGACTCTATTGCCCATCAAGCGATCTTGTTGGTAGTCTTTGCATCTGTCGCACGTCCGGTTCGGGACGGTCTGGGCAGCAGTCAAGAGGTAGTACTCGACTGGTTGCCATGGAATCAGGCAGGAACATGAATTCCTCCTGAATTTCTGCCGGAATACGACTTTGGCCACGTTTGGCCAAGACGAGGAGGAACGTGAAGAACTGATGGTGGAAGTGCACTACTCCCCCTTTCTGGTCGCCGCTTCAGCGCTCGTCGCAATCATGGCTGGCTTCACCTGCCTCAGGTTGACGAACGGCCTGCGCAATCTCCCGGTCGCGCGGCGCAAGGTTCGAATTGCGCAGGCCGCCATCGCGCTCGGAGGCGGCATCTGGTCGATGCACTTCATCGGCATGCTCGCGGTAACCCTGCCGTTTCTCGTTACCTATGATCCGCTGCTAACCCTCAGTTCGGCACTCATCGCCATCCTGATTGCCGGATGCGGCTTGCTCCTCCTGCACTTCGGGGAACGCACCAGCTTGAGAATCCTTGTTTCCGGAACCCTGACAGGCATCGGGATTACATCCATGCACTACACCGGCATGGCAGCAATTTCGTCAAACTGCATCGTGACCTATCGCCCCGCGGGGATAGCCACAGCCGTCCTGATCGCGATCGCTGCATCGACGCTCGCCATGTGGCTCGCATATTCAAACCGCTCACTTCTCAGGACCGCTGTCGGAGCCGTCGTCCTCGGCCTGTCGATCTCGGCTATGCATTACGCAGCGATGCTCGGAACATCCTTTTCCTTAGCGACCGATTTCGTGGCCGAATCGATCCAGGCGCTTGACTCGCAGGTTCTCGCCATATCCGTAAGCCTCAGCACATTCATCATTTGCGGCCTGTTTCTGCTGCTTGCGGTTCCGATGGAAGAGGGCCGTGCGGAGGATGCGTGCGCTGCTACCGCCGACCCGGGATCCGAACCCAGGGAACGCCGGACTGACCACACAGGCAGCATGACGCTCGGCCGGGTCAGCCAGATGATCATGCCCGCGGGAAACAGCATTCCCTACGAGAAGGAAGGAACTGTCCGGTTCATGAAGGCGGATCAGATACTGGCGATTGAAAGCGACGGCCACTACACGAAAATCCGCACGGACAAGGATGCTCTCTTCTGTCCCTGGTCGCTGTCCAAGGTCGAAAGCAGCCAGCTCGCCGAGCGCTTCCTGAAGATCCACCGCCGTTACCTTGTAAACCCGGCGCACATCAACGGAATCAGGAAAGTCGGGGACAAGCTCTTTTGCTATGTGGGCAAGGCCTCCGAACTCGAAGTTCCCGTCAGCCGCTCACGTGCACGGGAACTGCGGGATCGACTCGGGGTATGAGCGCCACTCGTTGATCGCAGTTCACACAGAAATAGGACCGTTGGTGAAGAATGCCTGCCGTTCGTGAGGAATGGGTTTCAGGCGGCCGTTGCGTCACCCAAAGAGCGTGACAGAGTTTGCGGGAGGACCACATTGATGATAACCGCTGCGTTTGACTACCACCGGCCGGGTACGCTCGACGAAGCCATCGGACTTCTGTCCGAACATGAAGGTTCCGCGTTTGTCATTGCCGGAGGGCATAGCCTCATTCCGATGATGAAGCTGCGCTTGGCAGTTCCCGAGCACCTGGTCGACATTCAGAATATCGCCGAGTTGTCCGGAATCACCGTTTCGGCGAGCATGATCGAGATCGGTGCGACTGTGACGCAGGCCGACCTTATCGCTTCCGACGCACTCTTCGAGGTCTGCCCGATTCTTCGTGAGACGGCGCTGCAGATTGCCGACCCGCAGATCCGCAATGTCGGAACGCTCGGCGGCAACGTGGTCAACGGCGACCCTGGCAATGACATGCCCGCGATAATGCAGTTGCTTGATGCGGAATACGTTCTGCGCGGCGAAGGCAGTACGCGAACTGTCAAGGCACGGACGTTTTATGAATCCGCCTTCTTCACCGTGCGTGAGGAGAGTGAAATCCTAACTGCGATCCGAATCCCGGTTCCGCCGTCCGGCCATGGCCACAGCTACCAGAAACAGAAGCGCAAGATCGGTGACTATGCTACGGCCGCTGCGGGCGTCATCCTGACGTTGTCAGGCGGGAAGTGCACGGACGCTTCGGTGTCCCTGACCAACGTCGCGGACACTCCGCTTTGGGCGGATGCAGCTGCCAAAGCGCTGGTCGGCACCGATCTGGGCACGGAGCCGATCAAAGCAGCGGTCGATGCCGCAAGGGCGATCACAAATCCCGCATCCGACGGGCGTGGTCCGGCCGACTACCGCACCCATGTGGCCGGCATCATGGTTCAGCGGGCCATCCATGCCGCCAAGAGCCGTGCGGCCTGACGGCACCTGCAAGACCCATTGGAGAATTCCATGTCCAAGACCCAAGTGAAAATGACTGTTAACGGCAAGACGGTAGAGGCCCTGGCCGAACCGCGCACCTTGCTGATTCACTTTCTGCGCGAGGAACTGAACCTGACCGGATCGCATATCGGCTGTGACACCAGCCATTGCGGCGCCTGCACGGTCGACATGAACGGCAAATCCGTCAAGTCGTGCACCGTCTTTGTCGGGCAGGCCGAAGGCGCGGAAATCACCACGATCGAAGGCGTCGCCCATGAGGACGGCACCCTGCATGCGGTACAGGAGGCATTCCGCCAGCATCACGGACTGCAATGCGGATTCTGCACACCCGGCATGATCACCCGCGCATGGCGGCTGCTGCAGGAAAACCCCATGCCGACTGAAGAGGAGATCAGGTACGGCATCAGCGGGAATCTTTGCCGCTGCACCGGGTACCAGAACATCGTCAAGGCCATACAGGCCGCAGCAGCCGACCTTTCGGTCAAGGAGGCAGCAGAATGAACGTCCAGACTACCGCCGTTTCCGAGCGCACGGAAAAGCTCCAGGGTCTAGGATCCTCACGTAAGCGCGTGGAAGATGCCCGCTTCACCCAAGGCAAGGGCAACTATGTCGATGACATAAAGCTGCCGGGGATGCTGTTCGGCGACTTTGTCCGTTCGCAGTACGGACATGCCCGCATCAAGTCGATAGACAAGAAAGCCGCCCTTGCCGTGCCGGGCGTCGTGGCTGTTCTGACGGCCGAGGATCTGAAACCGCTGAACCTTCACTACATGCCGACGCTCGCCGGCGACGTGCAGGCGGTGCTGGCGGACGAAAAGGTGCTCTTCCAGAATCAGGAGGTCGCATTTGTCGTAGCCGAAAACCGGTACATAGCGGCCGACGCGGCGGAACTGGTCGAGGTCGAGTACGAAGAGCTGCCAGCCCTTGTCGACGCGTTCAAGGCCATGGACGAGAATGCCCCTCTGCTTCGCGACGACATTAAGGACAGAAAGGAAGGCGCCCATGGCCCACGCAGGCACCACAACCATATCTTCCACTGGGAGGAAGGTGACGAAGCCGGCGCAAACAGGGCGCTCGCAGATGCCGAAGTGACTGTCGAGGAACTGATCACGTATCAACGCGTTCATCCCTGTCCGCTGGAAACATGCGGATGCGTAGCCTCGATGGACAAGGTCAACGGCAAGCTCACCCTTTGGGGCACTTTTCAGGCGCCCCATGCCGTCCGCACCGTAGCTTCGCTCATCACGAACATTCCGGAGCACAACATCCGAATCGTGTCTCCCGATATCGGCGGCGGTTTCGGAAACAAGGTCGGCGTCTATCCGGGCTACATCTGCGCGGCCGTGGCTTCGATCGTCACCGGCCTGCCGATCAAGTGGGTCGAGGACCGGATTGAGAACCTGACGGCGACGGCATTTGCCCGCGACTACCACATGACCGGGAAGCTGGCGGCGAAAAGGGATGGCACGATAACCGGCCTACACTGCCATGTCCTCGCCGATCACGGCGCGTTCGATGCCTGTGCGGACCCGACAAAGTTTCCGGCAGGGTTCTTTCACATCTGCACCGGATCCTACGACATCCCGGTAGCCTACGTCGGAGTCGACGGCGTCTACACCAACAAAGCGCCCGGCGGCGTTGCTTACCGTTGCTCGTTTCGCGTGACCGAGGCCGCTTACCTGATTGAGCGAATGATCGATGTTCTGGCGAATGAACTGAACATGGATCCGGCCGAACTGCGCCTGAAGAACCTGATCAGAAAGGAGCAGTTCCCTTATACATCTGCACTGGGTTGGGAGTACGACAGCGGCGACTATCACACGGCCATGAACAAGGCGCTGGAGGCAGTTGACTACAAGGCGCTCCGGAAGGAGCAAATCCAGAATCGTGCCGCATTTGACCGTGGTGAGACGCGGAAGCTCATGGGCATCGGCCTAGCCCATTTCACGGAGATCGTTGGGGCTGGACCGGTCAAGAACTGTGACATCCTCGGTCTCGGCATGTTTGACAGCTGCGAGATCCGCATCCATCCCACCGGCTCCGCGATCGCCCGTCTCGGCACCATAAGCCAAGGCCAGGGCCATGCGACCACCTTCGCACAGATCCTTGCCACGGAAATCGGGATTCCCGCAGACGACATCACGTTGGAAGAAGGCGACACGGATACCGCACCCTACGGCCTTGGCACCTATGGCTCGCGATCGACGCCTGTCGCTGGCGCTGCGACGGCCATGGCCGGACGCAAGATCCGCGCCAAGGCACAGATGATCGCGGCCTACCTCCTGGAAGTCCATGAAGGCGATCTTGAATGGGATGTCGACCGCTTTCAGATCAAGGGCAATCCTGAAGCGCACAAGACCATGAAGGAAATCGCGTTCGCGGCATACAATCAGGCCATACCCGGGCTTGAGCCGGGACTCGAGGCGGTGTCATACTACGACCCTCCAAACATGACCTATCCTTTCGGCGCCTATGTCTGCGTGGTCGACATTGATGTGGATACGGGCGTGACTGACATTCGAAGCTTCTATGCCCTCGACGACTGCGGCACCCGTATCAATCCGATGATCATCGAGGGCCAGGTGCACGGCGGACTGACTGAGGCATTGGCGATCGCGATGGGGCAGGAAATCTCCTATGACGAGATCGGCAACGTCCAGGGTGGCAACCTGCTGGATTTCTTCCTTCCGACTGCGGTCGAGACTCCGCTTTGGCAGACCGACCACACGACCACACCCAGCCCTCATCATCCTATCGGCGCCAAAGGTGTCGGCGAGAGCCCGAATGTCGGAGGTGTGCCGGCGTTCTCGAACGCCGTGAACGACGCCTTTGCCCATAAAGGCCTTAAGCACACGCAGATGCCGCACGATCACTGGCGTGTGTGGAAGACCGCGCAGCAGCTGGGGCTGACGGGCTGACTCTTGGCGATGCATGATGTCGGATTTGCGCCATGCGACGAAATCCTGCCCCGCGATGCGGGAACCTCAGATGAACGCCGAAGCCGATATCGGATCAAAGCTCGCAGAGGTCGGCTACCTCGCCGACCAGGGACTCGCTACAGCGCTGCGGCTTGCCCTTTTGCTGCGGCGCCCGCTTCTGCTTGAAGGCGAGGCGGGCGTCGGCAAGACCGAAACCGCCAAGGCGCTTGCGGATGCGCTCGACACGAGATTGATCCGCCTGCAGTGCTATGAGGGTTTGGATGCAACCTCAACCATATACGAGTGGAACTACCAGAAACAGCTGCTTGCGATTCGAGCGCGAGAACAAGACGACGTCACCGCAGATGCGATCGAGAGGCGGATATTTTCGGAGGAATATCTCTTGCGGCGACCTCTGCTCGAGGCCATCAGCCTAGAAAGGAGTCCGGTTCTCCTGATCGACGAAATCGACCGTGCCGATGAGGAGTTCGAGGCTTATCTGCTTGAGGTTCTTTCCGACTTCCAGGTCACCATTCCCGAACTTGGCACTGTTGCGGCAAAAGCCCGCCCGCATGTGATCCTAACCTCAAACGGCACACGCGAACTGTCGGACGCCTTGCGGCGGCGCTGCCTGTATTCATATGTGGAATTTCCGGATCACGCCCGCGAGCTGGCGATTCTGCACGCAAGAGTGCCGGATCTGCAGGAATCGCTCGCTGGCCCGATCATCGAATTCGTCCAGCAGCTTCGCAAGGAGGATCTTGAAAAGAAGCCAGGCATCGCCGAGACGCTCGATTGGGCGGCAGCGCTGTGCGGGCTGGGCGTACGGGATCTTCAGGATGATCCCGGGAAAATCGCCGCAACCATGATCTGCCTTCTTAAGACGGAACCGGACCTGCGGGCCGTCACGAAGGAAACCGTTGCTCGTCTCGCGGGGCAGGCTGCATGACGCCTGCGGTCTCCCCCCTCGGCAGCGACGCTCGATTCGCGGACCGCGTCATCGGATTTTTGCATCATCTTCGGAACAACGGCTTCATGGTCGGCACCCAGGACGGTTGCCTCATTGCGGATCACCTTTCCAGGCATCCGTTGCGGCCCATCGCCCAGATATGCCTTGAACTGAAGGTGCTGTTGGCGGGAAACAGGGAGGAGTGGCGACGCTTCGACGAACTCTTCGAAGCTTATTGGCTTCCCTCAGGCCGGGTTCGCAAAAACGCGGCGCGTACATCGTCGCCCCACGCGCACAATCCGCTTCGCAAGGAAAGGGTTTGGCAGGACCATCTGTCTGATCAGCAGGAGCGCATGGAGGACCGTGCGCCAAGAGCCGAAGCCGAAGGCGCCGGGCAGGATGCGTCAGGCGAAGCCTCGGGACGACTGATGGCGACGCTAAAATCCGTCAACCGAAAAACCGACCTGAAACACATCGTCGATCCGGACGAGATCCGCGAAGCGGAGGCGCTGGCGCTTCGTCTCGCGAAGGCCATGAGGTATCGGCTTTCGCGGCGTCAGCGTGCTTCAGCCAGAGGCATCCGAATCGATCTGCGCCGTACGATCAGGCATGCGCTCGCGAGAGGCGGTGAACCGATCGAACTGTTTCGGCGCGAGCGGCCGGACAGGCCCGTTCACATCGTCGTCTTTCTCGACGTCTCCGGTTCCATGGAACACTACAGCCGTTTCTTTCTTCAGTTCGTCAAGGGACTTGTATGCTCTTGGCTGCATGCGGAAGCGTTTGTCTTCCACACGCGCCTGATAAGGATCACCGACGCCGTCCGCGACCGAAACTCCACCAGGGCTATGACGCGTCTCGCGCTGATGGCTGAAGGGTTCGGCGGGGGAACGAAATGTGGCGAGAGCATTGCCACGTTCAACCGTTCCTATGCTCGGCGCATTGCCAGTTCGCGAACCGTGGCGATCATCCTGAGTGACGGGTACGACACGGGAACGCCGGAGATGCTTTGTGCCGAACTAGCGAGGCTGAAGAAGCGCATCCGACGTCTTGTCTGGCTCAATCCCCTTCTCGGCTGGCAGTCCTATGTACCGGTGACCGCAGCGATTCAGGCGGCCCGCCCCCACATCGATCATTTCGCAGCGGCCAATACGCTCGAAAGTCTCGCCGCTGTCGAACCGGAACTGGCACGGATTTAGCGGCCACGCCATGACGCTTTCGGAAGCCACTCTTGACCTGATTGAACGGCTCCGCGGAAGCGGCAAGAGCTTCTGCGTAGCTACGATCGTCCGCACGAAGGATGTGACGTCGGCCAAGCCTGGAGCCAAGGCTGTTGTGACCGCCGACGGCGCACTGCATGGCTTTCTCGGCGGCAGCTGCCTGATTGGGGCAGTCAGGAAAGAAGCGCGGCTGGCACTTGAGACAGAGCAGCCCAAACTGATCCGCATCAAACCGAAAGAGGAAGTCGACGCGCCTGTGGATGTCGATGGCACCGCCCTTCACAAGTCTTCATGCCCAAGCGGTGGAACCATCGAAATTTTCCTCGAACCGATGCAGGCGGCGAGGCGTCTGATCATTCTTGGATCCTCTCCGATCGCGCATGCGCTTGTCAGAATTTCGGAGGCATCCGGCTACCGCACGATCATTGGAAAGCGAAACGGGGAGATAGGGCAGGTGGCTGCCGCTGATGAGCATGCTGACGGTTTTGCCGCCGCTGCGGGCCGGGCCGGGCCGGTTGATGCCCTGGTTCTCTCGACTCAGGGACGGCATGATGGCGAGGCATTGAAGGCCGCGCTGGATTCGGAAGCGGGTTACATCGGCATGGTGGCAAGCCGTCGCAAGTTTGCCGCCCTCGCAGACGGGTTTGCCGAGGATCCGGTTCTCTGTCGCCGCCTCGACGAAGTGCGCGCGCCAGCGGGTCTGGATATCTGTGCCGTAGAGCCCGAGGAGATTGCGTTGTCCATTATGGCAGAAATCATTGCGCTCAGACGCCGCAAGCAATTCGGAAAGAAGACAGACGATGTCGGAAGGGAGGCGCATTGAATCACGCTGGCGGCCGTCAAGATGGAATGGCTGAAATCGCCACGATGGCCGTTCCGTGCATCGCACGGCTCCAGCCATGCCTGGAACGTCCGCCGGACGTTCCGACCGCCTGCGATGGCCCGGCCTGGACTGTTGCGGACATGCGCTGGCGCATCGGCTGCGAGGCCGTGACCTTTGACCGATGGCCGAAATGGGATTGCGGTCACCTCGGCAGTCCGTGCGGCCAACGTAACTTCTTCAGCAGATTGCGTGGCGCATCGTGTTCGAGGTTTCTGCGGCTGACATGTGGACTTAGAGCGGAGACTTCGTCGATCACCTGCCGCCGAGGAAGTCGGTCTCCGTCGACTCGGGTGATTCTGGCGCTTGTCAATTGGCGTCGCGCTGGAACAAGGAGGTATCGGGATTGGACGTCTGAAATGGGCGAATCCGTAAAAGAATGTGAATTTCGGGGTTGGCATCGCCCCGGTGTTCCATTAACTATGCGCTTTCGGGCGTGCGCGTGTGATTCGCGTGCGCCTGATTCGTCCAAGACGGTGGGTCAGCCCTGCGATAGCAGGGCAGGTAAATCCTGCCCGAGACGGGGGTGGACAGTTCCTCTTTGAGGCATGCGCCTTCAAGGAGCTATTGCGAAGGACCCGTTACGGACCCGTATGCCGGAGCGAAAGCTTCGGCAGTTTCGAGCCGGAGGGGGTGCCCTCCAAGCCTGGAGTGAAACTGTGGATAGAGCCCAGAAAGAGAAAGTGGTCGAGGAAATCGGCCAGATCTTCGAAAGCTCAGGCGTCGTGGTCGTAGCCCGATACGCAGGTCTCACGGTTGCCGAGATGCAGGATCTACGGGGTCGCATGCGCGAAGCCGGAGGATCCGTGCGCGTGGCCAAGAATTCGCTCGCCAAAATCGCCCTTGCGGACACGCCGAACGAAGCAGTCTCAGGGTTCCTGACGGGAATGACCGTTCTGGCCTTTTCTGAGGATCCTGTGGCCGCAGCGAAAGCGGCGGAAGGTTTTGCCAAGGATAACAAAAAGCTGGAAATCCTTGGCGGGGCGATGGGCGAGACGATTCTGGACCGCGCCGGCGTCAAGGCGGTCTCTGAAATGCCATCGCGCGACGAACTGATCGCGACTGTCGTTGGCTGCATCGGAGCACCCGCCGCGAACATCGCCGGAGCGATTGGCGCTCCTGCTTCAAATGTCGCTTCCATCCTTTCCACGATTGAGGAACGGGCAGAAGCGGCCTGATCGCAACTCGCAACCGGGATGTCTGCGCCAGTGCTGGCGGCGTCACGCCGGAACATACCCAAAAGGAACTGAAAAATGGCTGATCTGAAAGCTCTCGCTGAACAGATTGTTAACCTCACCCTCCTGGAGGCCCAGGAACTGAAAACGATCCTCAAGGACGAATACGGCATCGAGCCTGCCGCTGGCGGCGCTGTGATGATGGCCGGTCCCGCTGCCGGTGCGGGAGACGACGGGGGCGGCGAGGACGAGAAGACCGAGTTCGACGTTATCCTCAAGTCGTTCGGCTCCTCGAAAATCGGCGTGATCAAGGAGGTTCGCGCTATCACCAGCCTCGGCCTGAAAGAGGCAAAGGATCTGGTGGAGGCTGGCGGCAAGGCCGTGAAGGAACAGGTTTCCAAGGAAGAGGCCGAGGATATCAAGACCAAGCTGGAAGCCGCCGGAGCGGAAGTCGAGATCAAGTAAGGTCGGGCGGATGATCCGCCTGGAAAGTACACGCTGGCTGGATCCGGTTACGCCGGATCCAGACCTTTGCGTCTTGGAAAAGGCTCTCCGGCTAGAGAGCCTTTCCTAAGGTGCGACGGCAGGTCGGGTGGTGGCCATGGGGACGGTCGCCTGGCATGGACCAAGACGTACCATTTCAAAGTCGCGCTGCCGGGGCCCCGACGGCGGTGGCGACTGCGAATCGTAAAGGCGAAATTCCATGACATCAAGCTACCTTGGACATAAACGTCTCCGCCGAAACTACGGCAAGATCCGCGAAGTTCTGGAAATGCCGAACCTCATCGAGGTCCAGAAATCCTCCTACGACCTCTTCCTGGATTCCGGCGACCGGCCGGAACCGCAGGATGGGGAAGGCATCAAGGGGGTTTTCCAGTCAGTCTTTCCGATCACCGATTTCGGCAGCACCGCGCAGCTGGAGTTTCAGGGATACGAGCTTGAGCCGCCGAAATATGACGTCGAGGAATGCCAGCAGCGCGGAATGACCTATTCCGCCCCGCTGAAAGTCACGCTTCGCCTGATCGTGTTCGATCTCGACTCGGACACAGGCGCGAGGTCCGTCAAGGACATCAAGGAACAGGATGTCTATATGGGAGACATGCCCTTGATGACCCCGAACGGAACGTTTGTGGTGAATGGCACCGAGCGCGTCATCGTTTCGCAGATGCACAGATCGCCCGGCGTGTTCTTCGACCATGACAAAGGCAAGACACATGCATCCGGCAAGCTCCTGTTTGCCTGCCGGATCATACCCTACCGCGGGTCGTGGCTTGATTTCGAGTTCGACGCCAAGGATTTCGTTTTTGCCCGCATCGACCGCCGCCGGAAGCTGCCAGTCACCACCCTGCTCTATGCGCTCGGCATGGATCAGGAAGAAATCATGGACGCCTATTACGAGACGGTGAACTTCCGGCTGGACAGGGGGGGAGATGGCGAAGGATGGATAACTCCGTTCTTTCCGGATCGGATCAGGGGAACACGGCCCACCCACGATCTGGTCGATGCAGGTACAGGCACGGTCATCGCTGAACAGGGCGAAAAGATCAGCCCGAAAGCCGTCAAGCGGCTCAAGGACGACGGTTCGGTCACCGAACTGCGGGTTCCGTTCGACCAGATCGTCGGCAGGTTCGTAGCAAAGGACATCATTAACGAGGAAACCGGCGCGATCTATGTCGAGGCGGGTGACGAGCTTACCTGGGAAGTCGACAGGTTCGGAGAGGAAAAGGGCACGCTGAAGGATCTGCTCGATGCAGGGATCACCGACATTCCGGTTCTCGACATCGACAATGTCACGATCGGACCCTACCTGCGCAATACGATGGCCATGGACAAGAACATGGACCGCCATACGGCGCTGCTTGACATCTACCGCGTCATGCGACCCGGCGAGCCGCCGACTCTGGAGACCGCCAGCGCCTTGTTCGACACTCTCTTCTTTGACAGCGAGCGGTATGACCTGTCGGCTGTCGGCAGGGTCAAGATGAACATGCGTCTGGATCTGGATGTGCCGGACTCCCAGCGCACGCTGCGCGAGAAAGACATTGTGGCCTGCGTCAAGGCACTGGTCGACCTGCGCGACGGCAGAGGCAGCGTTGATGACATTGACCACCTCGGCAACCGCAGGGTCCGTTCTGTCGGGGAACTGATGGAAAACCAGTACCGGGTCGGACTGCTGCGGATGGAGCGAGCGATCAAGGAGCGCATGTCATCTGTCGATGTCGACACCGTCATGCCGCAGGATCTGATCAACGCGAAACCTGCCGCTGCGGCCGTCCGCGAATTTTTCGGGTCGTCGCAGCTGTCGCAGTTCATGGACCAGACAAACCCGCTGTCAGAGGTTACGCACAAACGCCGGCTGTCCGCACTGGGGCCCGGAGGGCTGACGCGTGAACGTGCTGGCTTCGAAGTGCGCGACGTTCATCCGACCCACTACGGACGGATGTGTCCGATCGAGACGCCGGAAGGTCCGAACATCGGCCTGATAAATTCACTCGCCACCTACGCGAGGGTCAACAAATACGGATTCATAGAAACGCCATACCGGAAGGTAAGCGACGGAAAGGTGACCGACGAGGCGCTTTACATGTCCGCAACCGAGGAAATGCGGCATACCGTGGCTCAGGCCAACGCGACGCTTACCGAAGGAGGCGAGTTCGTAAACGAACTTGTGAACACGCGCAAAGCCGGTGAATACACGATGGCGCCCCGCGGAACCGTCGACCTTATCGACGTGTCTCCAAAGCAGCTCGTATCTGTAGCCGCTTCGCTCATCCCGTTCCTCGAGAACGACGACGCCAACCGAGCGCTGATGGGTTCCAACATGCAGCGTCAGGCAGTTCCGCTGCTGCAGGCCGACGCACCTTTTGTCGGAACCGGAATCGAAGGGAAGGTTGCGATAGACTCCGGCGCCGCCATCCAGGCGAAGCGGGCCGGGGTGGTCGATCAGGTCGATGCCCAACGGATCGTTATCCATGTTTCCGGAAATCTTGATCCCGCCGACCCGGGTGTCGACATCTATCGCCTGCGCAAGTTTCAGCGGTCGAACCAGGACACGTGCATCAACCAGCGTCCATTGGTGAAGGTGGGGGATACGGTCACCGTAGGTGAGGTCATCGCCGATGGCCCGTCCACGGATCTCGGCGAACTGGCGCTCGGCAAGAACGTGGTCGTCGCCTTCATGCCCTGGAACGGTTACAACTACGAGGACTCGATCCTGATCTCCGAACGGATCGTACGTGACGACGTCTTCACCTCCATCCATATTGAGGAATTCGAGGTCTCGGCGCGTGACACCAAGCTTGGTCCGGAAGAGATCACCCGCGACATTCCGAATGTCGGAGAGGAAGCGCTGCGCAACCTCGACGAAGCTGGCATTGTCTATATCGGAGCCGAAGTCGGTCCTGCGGACATCCTTGTCGGAAAGATTACGCCAAAGGGCGAAAGCCCAATGACGCCGGAAGTGAAGCTCCTTCGGGCCATCTTCGGAGAAAAGGCAAGCGACGTGCGCGATACGTCCCTGCGTCTCCCCCCCGGAAATTTCGGGACTGTCGTCGAAGTCCGCGTCTTCAACCGGCACGGTGTGGAGAAGGACGAGCGCGCCCTGCAGATCGAACGGGAGGAAGTTGAACGCCTCGCGCGGGACCACGATGACGAACTGCACATCCTCGAGCGCAACATCTACACGCGTCTCCGGGAAATGATCATCGGCAGAACGGCGGCAAAAGGACCTAAGGGCGTCGCACCGGGCACCGTGATCGACAGTGACCTGCTGGACCGTCTAAGCCGCGGGCAGTGGTGGCAGCTCGCGCTCGGCGACGACGCCGAGGCGGCGGGAGTCGAATCCCTCAATTCTCAGTTCGTGGCGCAGAAGAAAACACTGGAAGCACGGTTCACCGACAAGGTCGAGAAGGTTCGCCGCGGCGATGACCTGCCGCCTGGTGTTATGAAGATGGTGAAGGTGTTCGTTGCGGTGAAGCGGAAGCTCCAGCCGGGCGACAAAGTGGCAGGACGCCACGGCAACAAAGGGGTGATCTCCAAAGTGGTTCCGATCGAGGACATGCCGTTCCTCGCCGACGGAACGCCGGTGGATTTCGTGCTTAACCCGCTCGGTGTGCCCTCCCGCATGAATGTCGGCCAGATACTCGAGACCCATATGGGATGGGCCGCCCGCGGTCTTGGACTGCATGTTGATGAAGCGCTTCAGGAATACCGCCGTTCCGGCGACATGAGACCAGTGCGTGAAGCGATGCGCATCGCATACGGTGAAGATGCGTGGAATGACGGAATCGGCGAAATGGACGACGCTGCGCTTGCTGATGCCGCATCCAGCGTTGCGGCCGGGGTGCCGATCGCGACGCCGGTATTCGACGGCGCCAAGGAGGCTGATGTCAACGATGCGCTGCAGCGCGCGGGCTTCGACAGGTCAGGCCAGTCGGAACTCTATGACGGCCGCACCGGTGAGAAGTTCTCGCGGCCCGTGACAGTGGGAATCAAGTACCTGCTGAAACTGCACCACTTGGTCGACGACAAGATCCATGCGCGCTCGACTGGCCCGTATTCCCTCGTCACCCAGCAGCCGCTGGGAGGCAAGGCCCAGTTCGGCGGCCAGCGGTTTGGCGAAATGGAGGTCTGGGCGCTGGAAGCGTACGGGGCGGCATACACCTTGCAGGAGATGCTGACAGTCAAGTCGGACGATGTGGCAGGCCGCACCAAGGCATATGAGTCCATCGTCAAGGGGACAGACGGTTTCGAGTCGGGCGTTCCGGAATCCTTCAACGTGCTTGTCAAGGAAGTGCGCGGCCTCGGCCTGAATATGGAACTCGTTGAAGCGGAGGGGGTGGACTAGCGGCTGTGAAGCTACCTGCGCCCGATATGGGCGCCTTGAAACGACAGCCCGTCACCGATGCCCGTTCCAGAAAGGTTAGGAAATGAACCAGGAACTGACCACAAACCCGTTCAATCCGGTCGTCGCGCCCAAGGCGTTTGACGAGATACGGATTTCTCTCGCTTCTCCCGAGCGCATCCTGAGCTGGTCCTACGGCGAGATCAGAAAACCCGAAACCATCAATTACCGTACGTTCAAGCCGGAACGTGACGGCCTGTTCTGCGCCCGTATTTTCGGGCCGATCAAGGACTACGAGTGCCTTTGCGGAAAATACAAGCGCATGAAATACCGCGGGGTCGTCTGCGAGAAATGCGGCGTCGAGGTTACGCTCCAGAAAGTGCGGCGCGAACGCATGGGGCACATCGAACTGGCTGCGCCGGTCGCGCATATCTGGTTCCTGAAGTCCCTTCCGAGCCGGATTGGGCTGATGCTGGACATGGCGCTCCGGGATCTGGAGCGGGTGCTGTATTTCGAGAACCATGTGGTCGTCGAGCCGGGCCTGACGGATCTCGACTATGGACAGCTCCTGTCAGAGGACGACCTTGTCCGCTATCAGGACGAGTACGGCCCGGACGCTTTCTCGGCGAAGATCGGAGCGGAGGCGATCCGTGAGATGCTGGCAGCGATCGACCTCGAATCGGAGGCGATTCGGCTGCGCGAGGAACTGGCGGTCGCGACCGGCGAGCTGAAGCCGAAGAAAATCATCAAGCGGCTGAAGGTCGTTGAAAGTTTCATCGAGTCCGGCAACCGCCCTGAGTGGATGGTCCTTACGGTGATTCCGGTCATTCCTCCCGAACTGCGTCCGCTGGTTCCGCTTGACGGAGGGCGTTTCGCCACGTCGGATCTCAACGATCTTTACCGGCGGGTAATCAACCGCAACAACCGCCTGAAGCGGCTCATCGAACTGCGCGCGCCGGACATCATCATCCGCAACGAAAAGCGGATGCTGCAGGAATCTGTGGACGCGCTGTTCGACAACGGCCGCCGCGGCAGGGTGATCACAGGCACGAACAAGCGTCCGCTGAAATCGCTCTCCGATATGCTGAAAGGCAAGCAGGGCCGCTTCCGGCAGAACCTGCTTGGCAAGCGCGTTGACTTTTCGGGCCGGTCGGTCATCGTGACGGGTCCAGAACTTAAACTCCACCAGTGCGGCCTCCCGAAGAAGATGGCCCTCGAACTGTTCAAGCCGTTCATTTATTCGCGGCTTGAAGCCAAAGGGTTTTCGTCGACCGTCAAACAGTCAAAGCGGATGGTCGAGAACGAGCGGCCGGAAGTCTGGGACATCCTTGACGAGGTGATCCGGGAACACCCGGTGCTGCTCAATCGGGCGCCCACGCTGCACCGCTTGGGAATCCAGGCGTTCGAACCGATCCTCATCGAAGGCAAGGCTATCCAGTTGCATCCGCTGGTCTGCGCCGCGTTCAACGCTGACTTCGACGGCGATCAGATGGCGGTTCATGTTCCGCTGTCGCTTGAGGCCCAGCTTGAGGCCCGTGTGCTCATGATGTCGACAAACAACGTCCTCAGCCCGGCGAACGGCTCACCGATCATTGTGCCGTCGCAGGACATGATCCTTGGCCTTTACTACACTTCACTGATGCGTGAAGGCATGACGGGCGAAGGGATGAAATTCACCGGGCCCGCCGAGGTGGAGCATGCGCTGGACGCGGGTGAGGTTCATCTGCACGCTCGGATCGAGGCGCGGATCAGGCAGATTGACGAGAATGGCGGCGAGGTGTTCCGGCGCTACGAAACGACGCCGGGCCGCGTTCGGCTTGGAGCGCTTCTCCCGTTGAACGCCAAAGCGCCTTTTGATCTGGTCAACCGACTTCTGCGCAAAAAGGAAGTGCAGCATGTCATCGATACCGTGTACCGCTACTGCGGCCAGAAGGAATCGGTCATTTTCTGCGACCAGATCATGGGAATGGGATTCCGCGAGGCATTCCGGGCGGGCATATCCTTCGGTAAGGACGACATACTGGTTCCTAACAGCAAGTGGGGGATCGTCAATGACGTGCGAGAGCAGGTCAAGTCTTTCGAAACCCAGTACATGGATGGTCTGATCACGCAAGGCGAGAAGTACAATAAAGTCGTCGATGCATGGTCCAAATGCTCCGACAACGTGGCCGACGCCATGATGGATGAAATCTCGGCCATGCGAAAGGATTCCGACGGGGCGGAGAAGGAGCCGAACAGCGTCTATATGATGAGCCATTCCGGTGCCCGGGGATCGCCCGCCCAGATGAAACAGCTTGGCGGAATGCGCGGTCTGATGGCCAAGCCGTCGGGAGAGATCATCGAGACGCCGATCATTTCGAACTTCAAGGAAGGTCTGACGGTTCTGGAGTATTTCAACTCGACCCACGGTGCCCGGAAGGGTCTGGCCGACACCGCGCTGAAGACGGCGAACTCGGGCTATCTGACCCGCAGGCTGGTGGATGTCGCCCAGGACTGCATTGTGCGCATCCACGACTGCGGTACCGAGAATTCGATCACGGCGGCTGCCGCGGTGAATGACGGTGAAGTGGTTTCACCGCTGTCGGAGCGCATCCTTGGCCGGGTTGCGGCCGAGGATGTCATTGCGTTCGGGACCGACGAAATTCTGGTGGCGAAGAACGAGTTGATCGACGAGCGCAAAGCAGACGCGATTGAGGAGGCCGGGATTCCCGAGATTCGTATCCGGTCGCCGCTGACCTGTGAGTCGGAAGAAGGGGTCTGTGCGATGTGCTATGGGCGCGATCTCGCGCGCGGAACCATTGTGAACGTCGGAGAGGCGGTGGGCATCATCGCCGCTCAGTCGATCGGGGAACCCGGAACGCAGCTCACGATGCGTACCTTCCATATCGGTGGCATCGCACAAGGCGGTCGCCAGTCCTACCAGGAAGCGTCTCAGACCGGCACGTTGAGATACCGCGACGCAAATGTCCTTGAGAACGCCAACGGCGAGATCATCGTCATGGGCCGCAATATGGCGATCGTGATCGTCGACCAGAATGGCGTGGAACGGGCGAGCTACAGACCCGGATACGGAGCCAGGCTGTTCCTGCGGGAAGGCGACAGCGTCGCCGGCGGCGACAGGCTGTTTGAATGGGATCCTTACACCAGGCCGATCATCGCGGAAGCCGCCGGCAAGGTGCGCTTTGTCGATCTGGTGGCCGGACTGTCGGTTCGTGAGGAGACTGACGAGGATACGGGTGTCACACAACGGATTGTGAGTGACTGGCGTACCGGAACGAAGAGCAATGAACTGAAGCCGGCGATCGAACTTCTGGATGATGATGGCAATCCTGTCCGGAAACCCGAGGCGGATGAACTGCCTGAAGGCGAGGAAGGCATTCCTGTCGTCTATACAATGGCCGTTGACGCGATTCTTTCAGTTGAAGACGGAACCAAGGTTCGGGCTGGCGATGTGATTGCGAGGATTCCGCGTGAAGGCGCCAGGACAAAGGACATCACCGGCGGTCTACCTCGTGTGGCGGAACTCTTCGAAGCGAGGCGTCCGAAGGATCATGCGATCATCGCCGAGATCGACGGCTACGTCCGCTTCGGCCGCGACTACAAGAACAAGCGCCGGATAAGCATCCAGCCGGAGGACGACACCTTGGAACCGGCTGAGTACATGCTTCCGAAGGGCAAGCACATCCCTGTTGGGGAAGGCGACTTTGTGCGGAAGGGCGAATACATCATGGACGGCAATCCAGCGCCTCATGACATCCTTTCCGTCATGGGTGTCGAAGCTTTGGCCGGTTACATGATCAACGAGGTGCAGGAGGTCTACAGGCTGCAGGGCGTGAAGATCAACGACAAGCACATCGAGGTGATTGTGCGCCAGATGCTTCAGAAGTGGGAGATCCTAGACAGTGGAGACACGACGCTGCTGAAGGGCGAGCATGTTGACAGATCGGAATTTGACGAGGTCAACGAGAAGGCGGTAGCCAAGGGAGACCGTCCGGCTGCGGGTCAACCAATTCTGCTTGGCATCACCAAGGCATCATTGCAGACGCGGTCCTTCATTTCCGCAGCGTCGTTCCAGGAAACCACGCGGGTGCTTACTGAGGCGTCGGTTCAGGGCAAGAAGGACAGGCTTCTTGGCCTGAAGGAAAATGTCATCGTCGGTAGGCTGATACCGGCTGGAACAGGGGGTGCCATCAAGGATGTCCATCAGATCGCGCAGGAACGGGACAGCAAGGTCATAAAGGCGCGGCAGGAGGCGTCGGAGGCTGCCGCAGCGCTGGCTGGTCCGGAAGAGTTCATGGCCGGATCGGACTTTATGTCCGAAGCCGAGGACCGCTTTGACGACATCTTGTTCAGCCAGATCAGCGATCTGGTTGATACACCGGAAGACCGTCATTGAGGCCGGTCTTTCGGCTGGAACTGCTCGGTAGCGGCTTGATTTCGTCCCGGGTAAAGGGCTGAGGATGTGCTTACGATCCTTTCTTGGAGTGCGCATTAGGATGTTTCCACGGGGTTTGGAGGCCGTTCCGCGCGGTTAGTGACCCGGACGCGGATACGGCCCGGAAATGTTAACTAAGCGGCTGCACTCCGTCGGAAAAGTGAGCGATCTGTATGCTCGCATACAGGTTGTTCTGTTGCCTGGACTACTTGATCCTTAGCGGGAATCGCTTCCGCCCGTCCCCTTACTCCGCCCTTGCTTGGGAAAGGGCTGTGCCCAGCACATTGGAGTGGAAGAGGCGCAAATTTGTCGTGCGGCAATTCCTGGTATTGATTTTCGTCTTCGCGGGCATTATCCCGCATCGTTATCCGCCCCAAGCCAGTACGCCCGCTCATCTATCCGGAGCGTGTGCCGAACGCTTGGGGCATTTTCCTTAAGCGTCTCACAAAGGTCGCCGAATGGAAATTCTGCAACAGCCTTGGAGGCGTTGCCAGATCCGTCCGATTTCTGTGCAGGGCATGTCCGAAGGCTGGCCGGTGAGTCCTGGGAGGTGCGGAAGGACAGCCGGTGGCAGGATCATGTCAATCGTTTCTCTTTTTGTTCTGTAAGCGTTCGATGAAAGCATGACGGCCTTTTCCGGCGTCATGCCGGGTCCAGAGCTTCCTGCTCCGATCGCTGCCGTGCCCTTGGTTCCGTCTGTGGTTGGCTGGGATCTGTATTCTCGAGCGCGCGGATGCACTGGAAGCGAGGATCGTGGATCTGGGGCGGACCCAGGGAATCGGAGGCCCGTGCCCCGGAGTGGAAGCGGAAGTCGGTCAAGGCCCGCAGCGCGCTCAACGGATTTCGTGTGACCTTCGAGGCCAGTATAGTTCACCATCCGCCTTCCGTGCCGTCTGATACCCACCTCAACACCCGCTTTCGCGTGCCTTCCTGTGGAATGATCCTGTCGGTAAGGTTATTTCACGAACTGCGTTGCGACCAATGGTGGAATCCGGCTACCGATCTGGTTCGCACCCCGGTTTGTCCGAGACCCTTGCGGGCGGTGAAACGGCATGGAGGAGTGTCAAGTAGCAAAGGGAAGAACGGCCATCGAACAGTTTTTTCGTCTTTCTGGATCAGAGTTTGTGTCGGCATAGGGAGAAACTGATTGGCATTCCGTGCGCAATGCGCCGAACACGCCATTGTTGAAGTAGTGTTTGGATTTCACTTAGCGCGGCCTTGGACCTCTACAGAGATAGAGAGGCTTGTCAACAATCACGACCGTTGGAAAGGATCAACTGCCGAAGCTCACTCGTCATGAGATGCAAAAATTCGCACTGAGAGATGACGGACAGCATGCCAATTCGTTTCCGGGCGGGCTGGGCGTTTCCTTCGAACGAATTCAGCCAAATGGCGACGTGGAATGGCGCCTGCGCGGAGAAGGAAATACACTTCTCGTTAATTGCTTGAAGTATACCCGGTGGCAAGAAATCTGGCCGTTTGCCTCGGAGCTTATGCGGGGCGCTGTCGAGATCGTCGGTGCTGACAAATTGGTGATTGCTGGCAATCTTCTTCAGTACGTAGATGTTTTCGATTGGGTGGGCCCAGAAGATGAGTATGATGTCTTCCAGCTATTGGACTGGGAAAGCGAATACGTTCCCCGGTCAGTGCATTCCTACGGCCATGTTTGGCATATTCATCAGGGCTGGTTCACACCTGTAGAGAGGCCAGTCCCTGGAAGACTGCTTCAGAAGGCGCATTTCGATGCAGGTCCTCGAACCAAAAATGGAAGACTGACAGTCAAGCTGGACACCCACTTGAGGACAGATTTTGGCGACCATATATCCGCGAGTACTTTCCAAAATGAGGTGTCACCTTTAGAGGCGTCGTTCATGGAAATGCACGATCGAAACAAGAGCGTAATTCGTAGCTTTCTAACAAAAAAAGTTTGTGTCGATATTGGCTTAGGAGAGGACGGATGAACTGGATGCCCGCCGAGGTAGATTTCTCTAGCGTTCAACCTATTGCTATATTTGAAGGGTCGAGCGCACAACAATCCAATTCGATTGAATGTACCGATTTGGATCAGGAGAAGCCGATCGTCAGTTTGACGAGGATACCGATTGCGGAAATGCCAATCGATCAAGGCAGGGATTGGTCGAATTCGGATGCGAACCATTCAGTGCGTGGCGAGTACCCCATCAACCCAAACTACACGGCCAACTGTCCTCGATTTCCAAGACAAGTGCCATTCGGCTTTGTCGCACCATACTCCGAGATGGAGTCGTTCAGGATTCTAGAGAATGGCTGGGATTACTTGGGAAGCGAAGGCATATCTGACACAGCCATAGACAACGCACTTGAATTCTTGGTCAAGCTGCCATCCGCCATCATGCCGCCTGAGGCGTCAGCATCTGGTGGCGGCACAGTGGACTGGTATTGGACAATCGGCCAAAGTGCTGCGACCTTGACCTTTTTCGCTTCTGGTCGAGTGGCGTATTTTGCGATGACTGATGCCGGGAGCACCAAAGGCACTTTTGAATTTCGAGGCACAATACCAAGTGAACTTTTTGAGTGTCTGCGCCAGCTTTGAGCCAAGATACAGACTTCGATTGCTGTTCCAGTGAGAGTGTCTCTCACGGTCAAATTGGTGCGATCGCATCTAAAGAGACGGTCATTCGGATCGTTTGCGATCCTCGACATATCAAGAAGTCGGATGGCACCATTAAACCTGGTGTCTTTCCGCCTTCTCTCATAGCGAAGAGGGGTCTCTCGCTGATGCGGTTAAATCACCTGAAAGATGAGGATGTGGTGCGCCATGCGCATGCAATCGCTTCGCACAATCCGAAGGATCATGCGGTTGGACACATCGGTTGCCAAGCGGATCAGATCAGGCATCTTCTGCTTGATGATGGCACAAGGGCGGTCTGCCTCTTGGACGCCCCGATTGTCGGTGATCCTGAATTGCCAGATAATCAAGCCCATGCATTGCTGGTAGCCACGCGAGAACTACCGGATGATGATGTGGCCAAAATCAGAACCCGATTGTTAATTGCCTTTGGAGAACTACAGCGTTTCGCAGCTTAACGTACTTCCGGCGCGGGCTCTAAAAACTGACTTCAATGCCGATGTCGGGATACCAATATTCAAGGAAATTTATGCAGCAAGACTCTCCGTTCTTTTGTGGCTGCTATCGTTGTCCTATCCATCGCTTGGAATAGTCAGCATCCAGCGTTCCATCCAGATCTTGATACGGCACAGAATTTCAGCGGATGTTCCGTATCCGGCTGCTGCGCGGTTCGTGACTTCCACTCAGAGCCAAAGCGCAGGTTCACAATTTGGACGTTGCAGTCGGACGGTTCCTAACCAGCTTGGCGTTTCCAAGCAGGCGGGGGCCACCAAGAGTTTGTTCCTGTTGGTGACTTTCGAGTAATTCCGCCAGTCTGAAACGGATGCGGGCAACGAACGGGAGGATGGGTTAGGCAAAACTCGACTTCACGACATCTCATCTATCAGCTGCGCGACGTCTTTGGGAAGTTCGAGCATGGCATCGTGGAGGCAGTCCAGCTTTTCGGTCCTCCAAGAA
>JAJEAY010000107.1 GCA_022824145.1 Rhodobacter sp.
TCAAATGGTGAGAGACATTGCATCCTCGAAGGTCTCTGGTACGGAGGCCTCGGAGGGGTTTTACACACCATTGAACAACGTAGACCTCAAGCAGGAGACAAGAGCCATGAAAGCAGGAATCGGCGCGGCCGCAGCCGCAGCCATGATGTTGTTCTCAAGCGCCGCGGCCGATACGCGCGCAACCGCTGAAGAGGTGGTGGACCGAGAGACTCTCGAGGCCTTCGTACAGACCGCGAAGGCACATCTCGAAGGAATCACCGACCTGAACGAGATCGCGGGACTGCGCGCGACGTTACGCGCCGAAGGCGACTGGAAGTCGGGGGAGACGTTCCTGACGATCCTCTTCAGGAACGGCGACTGCTTCATTCACGGAACGGATCCGTCAGCCGAGAGCAAGAACCTGGCCGGCGTCGAAGACGACAACGGCCTGAAGGTGGTGGAGAGACTCCTGGAGGCCGCTGCCGGAGGCGGGGGCTTCGTCGAGTACGCTGACGGCGGGCCCCGGACCGCATACGCCGTCGAGTACACCTCCGGAATGACCGGGCGGACGCTCGTCGTGGCCGGAGGGTATTCACAGGACGTGTCCCATGTCCCGATCACGGTCGCCGAACTGCCGCGACCCTCCGTCACGGCATCGGAAGTGGTGGACAGGGCCACGCTGATCGCCTTCGTCGAAGAGGCGGCCAAGGCGTACCGGGGCGCGGTAGGGTCGGAAGACTACTCCGGCCTCGTGGGCACGAAGAACGCGCTGCGCGAGGAAGGCGGGCACTGGAAGGACGGGCCCGTCTACGTCTGGATCGTGAGCAGCGAGGGAATCGTGGCCTTCCACGGAGGACAGCGCCACCGCGAAGGCCTGCCGACGCCGCTTCACCTCGTGGACGTGAACGGAGTGCGGTTCATGCAGGAGCTCATCGACATGGCGCACCGAGGGGGCGGATTCCTCGAGTGCCACTTCGACAACCCGGCCATCGACGGAGACGAGGAGACAGGTTCGCCCAAGATCGGCTACGCGACAGGGTTCCCGGTGCTGGACTCGGATCAGATGATGGTGGTCGGGTCCGGGATCTACCTGACCGACGAATAGCCCAGGCCCGGCGCCGCTTAACGCGGTCGTCAGCCGCGCCGGATTCTTCGCTGCCCCATTGTCGCGCGGTCGATGGTTGGGCCGCGGGACTGGCCGGGAGAGGGGGCTTGAGCGCCATCGCTCAGGCCCTCGCCGGGCCTACCCGTCGCGGCCTCAATGTCCCAATCCGCGGGACGGGTGGCGCGCAGCTCCAGGCGATGTGCACGGCCCGGGCGAGAGAGTGACGGGATTCACCCTTGTTGCGGCCGGCCTGGAATTCCTTGCGGAGTTTGCGGTTCCCGATCCAGTCGAGCATGAACAGCAGCCGTTCGATCCTGTCCATCTCGTCGAGCGCGGGATACAGTCGGCCTTTCTGCCGGTGCGCGCCGCGCTCGCCAAAAAATCGAGGGCAGTTTCAGGAGCCAGTCCCGGACACTTGCGGCAAGCCGCAGCAATTCACCCCAAGTGCCGTTGGACTTTCTCGTTTGAGCGTACCCGGCTCAGTCAGAGACTGTCCGGCTTTCCTGAGGTAGTCCGCGCATTCCTGCAGTTCATAGGGCGCGCTGCCGTGATAGGGTCTTGTCCTGCGGGCATTCGGGCCGACTTCCGCAACATGGCATTTTGCAACCCACCCGCACTCCAGTTCGAATCCATGCCGCAGAGCGAGCTGCCAGCGCTCTAGAGCACCTCGCGGAACCAAGCTGCGGCGCTGACATGATGATGACAAAATAAGTGAAGGGCTCTCGACGCTTCACGTCGTCCCAGCGACCTTGGCGTGCAAGTGACAGTCACAGCAGGATCTCTCGAACCGACAGCCAAGCTCAGACGTACTGACCAAAACAGGACTCCCCGAAACAATCAAAGAATCTTCTTTACGCATGAGATGCGAACCGCGGCGCCGGCTCACCTGATCAACATCAGTCCGTATGAGCGCTTCTGTCAGGAACTATCTCTAACCCAGCGTCCGTTCGATTTCCTCGCGCTCGAATATCTCAATGACGTCGCCCGCCCGAATATCCTGGTAATTCTCGAACGCCATCCCGCATTCCTGACCCGACTGGACCTCAGAAACCTCGTGCTTGATGCGTTTCAGGGTCTTCAGCTTGCCTTGGTGAATCACCACTCCATCCCGCAGCAGGCGCACATCCGCCGAGCGGCGGGCAACGCCCTCTGTAACGATACACCCAGCGACCTGACCCACGCCCGAAATCCTGAACACCTGCTTGATCTCGGCATAGCCAATGAACTTTTCACGCACTTCAGCTGAAAGAAGCCCTGAAGCAGCCGCCCTCACGTCATCCACCAGATCGTAAATGACCGAATAATACCGGATTTCCACGCCCTTCTGGTTTGCCGTGTTTCGGGCCGTTGCGTTCGCGCGTACGTTGAAACCGAACACCAGCGCATTGGAGGCAACGGCCAGACCGATATCGGTTTCGGTAATTGCCCCGACGCCCGAATGCAGAACCCTGACCCGGACCTCTTCATTGCCGACCTTTTCCATTGCCTGGACGATCGCCTCTGCGGAACCCTGCACATCGGCCTTCACGACAATCGGAAGCTCGGCCCCGGAGTCGCCTTCCTTGGCCTTCGCCATCATCTGTTCCAGCGTAACGGATGCCCCGGACTTCGCCCGCATGTCCCTTGCCACGTCTGCACGGTAGGCGGCGATTTCCCGGGCCTGGGCCTCTGTTTCAACGACGTTCAGGACATCGCCCGCTTCGGGGGTTCCGTTAAGTCCAAGAACCTCAACCGGCACTGAAGGAGCGGCCTGCTCAACGCGCTTGCCGTGATCGTCCACCAGCGCACGGACCCGGCCCCACTGCTCGCCCACGACGAATATGTCGCCCTGCCTTAACGTGCCGTTCTGCACCAATACCGTGGCAACCGGCCCGCGGCCCACGTCAAGCTGCGCCTCGATGACCGCACCGGAAGCCGGACGGTCAGGATTCGCCCGCAGTTCGAGTATCTCGGCCTGCAGGGCGATCGACTCGAGCAGCGTGTCAAGCCCGGCGCCACTGATCGCCGAAACTTCGACGTCCTGAACTTCGCCACCCATCTTCTCGACTACGACATCATGTCTAAGCAGATCGGTACGCACCTTTTCGGGCTCGGCATCCGGCCTGTCGATTTTGTTGATCGCGACAATCACCGGAACTTCCGCGGCCTTGGCATGGTGAATCGCCTCGACGGTCTGGGGCATAACAGCGTCGTCGGCAGCCACCACAAGTATGACGATATCGGTCACCTGGGCACCCCGCGACCGCATGGATGTAAACGCCGCATGGCCGGGCGTGTCCAGGAATGTCAGCGGTTGACCGCGCGCTTCGACCTGATAGGCGCCGATATGCTGGGTAATTCCACCTGCTTCGCCCGCAACAACTTTGGTCTTGCGGATCGCATCCAGAAGCGAGGTCTTGCCATGGTCGACGTGGCCCATGACCGTAATAACCGGCGGACGCGGGAGCAGATCCTCGTCGCGGTCGGCTTCAGTTTGGATCACATCCTCAACATCGGCTGCGCTGACCCGCGAGACGCGGTGGCCGAATTCCGTGACAATGAGCTCAGCCGTGTCGGCATCGATCGTCTGGTTCTGCGTAACCAGCATGCCGTTCTGCATCAGAGACTTGACCACATCCGCAACGCGCTCCGCCATGCGGTTGGCAAGTTCCGAGACAACAATGGTCTCTGGCACCTGCACGTCACGGATGACTTTCTCCCGCACATCGCCGTCAGCCATGGATTTCTTCCGGGCACGCTCCTGCTTCCGCTTCATCGCAGCGAGCGAGCGCTGGCGTCCTCCCTCGCCACCGGCCAGTGCCTGATTGAGCGTCAGCTTGCCGGACCGGCGCACTTCGCCGCGGCCTTTGCCGGGTTTGGCGCGGTCGCGAGCATCGCGTTCCTGACGCTTGGGCGGCGGCGCGGGCTTGACCGCAGTGCGTCCACTGTCGGTACTGACCGGTCCGGCTTTCGCCTTCTCGGCGGCGACACGAGCGGCCTCCTCCTCTTCAAGCCGCCGTTTTTCAGCTTCCGCTTTGGCCCGCGCGAGCTCTTCCCGTTCCTGCTCTTCCCGTGCCTTCGCCTCCGCCTCGGCGAGCCTGCGCCGCCGCTCCTCTTCGCGTTCCTTCTCGATAGCAGCGCGGCGCTTGGCCTCTACGGCTTCGTTTTTCCTCGCTTGGGCAACCGCCTTCATCCGACGGTCGAATTCCTCTTCCGAGATTCCAGCGGGCCTTCTCGAAGAATCCTCTTCGGGTGCGGACGCCGGCGCAGCCGGTTTCTTTTTCACGATTCCCGCATCCGGTTTGACCACGCGCTTGCGCTTGGTCTCAACGACGACGTTCTTCGTGCGTCCGTGGCTGAAGCTCTGCTTCACCTGCCCCGCCCGGGAGCCCCGAAGGCCGAGAGTCCTTTTGCCGTCAGATTCACTCATGCGGTCTTTTCACCCTTTCCAGAGGGTTTCCCCCCGATCAACTGGCGCAGGCCAGAAAGCCGTCGCGCCTCCACTACAACACGATTGGCAAGCCCGCCACCGGCAAGCGCACCGTGTATCACATTTTCGCGCCCGAATGCCAAACCCAATTCGTGCGCTGTCAGAACCCCGACATAGCTTTCCTTACCGGCAGGCGGTCTGAGTTTCGACCTGCCCCTCACGGATCCGTCCGAAGCCTGCATCAGCACCGCCGCTTCTTCTCTCGCAAGCCAGGACCGAACCTTTTCGTAGCCCGCCACAGCCTGGCCTGCTTTGCGGGCCAGCGAGACAAGTTCGACCATCCTCGTCGCCAGCAATGCCTCGACTTCGTCGGCAAGCGAGTCAGGAGCCCATACCTGACGTTTTGCGCCTCGGGCGAACAGCCTTTTCCTGACTGCGGTCTCAAGCGCCACCCGATCCGCTGCCACCCAGATACCGCGTCCCGGAAGCTTGCCTGCAAGATCCGATAGAATCCGGCCGTCTGGATTCGCGACGAACCGGATCAGCCCGGATTTGGGACGTACCTCACCCGTGGCGATGCAGCGCCGCTCCGGCGCTGCTCGGTCATTCGGTTTGCCGCCGCGTGCCACGCACAATCCGCGGGACCTTGGATCAGGCCCCGGCCTCCATGGTTGTGTCACCTTCGAAGAGTTCGCTGTCTTCCTCTTCGGCAAACAGATCTTCGGGATCCACCCATCCCAGCTGGACCCGTGCTGTCATCACCATCTCCTGTGCCTCTTGCAGCGACACGTCGAACTTCTCAAGGACACCGTCGTCCTTGACGCGCTCGCCGTTCACTGTCGTCCATCCGCCAGCCAGTTCCCAGTCCGCGCATGTAGCGAAATCCTCAAGCGTCTTCACGTCGTCCTCAGCCAGCGCCTCGATCATCTGCGGCGTGAGGCCCTCAAAATTCACCAGGCTGTCCTCAACGCCGAGTTCGCGGGCGCGCTCAAGAGCGCGGCGGTTCTGCTCGTCGATGTAGTCGCGGGCGCGGGCCTGAAGCTCGGTTGCCGTTTCCGCATCAATGCCTTCGATCGCCGTCAGTTCCTCAAGCTCGACATAGGCGACCTCATCAAGGCTGGCGAAACGTTCCGAAACCAGGAGCTGCGCAAAGAATTCGTCGAGATCGAGCGTCTCCATGAAAAGCTTGGTGCGCTCCTCGAATTCGGCCTGGCGGCGCTCCGACTCCTCCTGCTCGGTCATTATGTCAATGTCGAGACCGGTGAGCTGGCTTGCCAGCCGCACATTCTGTCCGCGCCGACCGATGGCAAGCGACAGCTGTTCCTCAGGCACCACCACCTCAATGCGTTCGGCTTCCTCGCCCAGAACGACCTTGCTGACCTCTGCCGGCTGCAGCGCGTTCACCAGAAACGTCGGCGCGTCCTCGTTCCACGGGATAATGTCGATTTTCTCGCCCTGCAGCTCATTGACCACGGCCTGAACACGGCTGCCGCGCATTCCGACACAGGCGCCAACCGGATCTATCGAGCTCTCATATGAGACCACCGCGATCTTGGCGCGGCTTCCCGGATCACGGGCAACCGCCTTGATTTCGATGATGCCGTCATAGATCTCCGGAACCTCCATCTTGAAGAGTTCGGCCATGAATTCCGGCGCGGTTCTGGACAGGAAAATCTGGGGGCCGCGCGGTTCGCGCCGAACCTCGCGGATGTAGCAGCGGATGCGGTCGTTCGGACGGTAACCCTCGCGGCCGATCTTCTCGTTTCGGCGCAGGATCGCCTCTCCCCGGCCTACGTCGACGATGACGTTCCCGTATTCCTCGCGCTTGACGATTCCGTTTATGATCGTGCCTGCCCGGTCCTTGAACTCCTCATACTGCCGGCCCCGTTCGGCGTCGCGAACCCTTTGCAGAATGACCTGTTTGGCGGACTGCGTCGCAATCCTGCCCATTTCAACCGGCGGCACCTCGTCGACGATCGTATCGCCGACCGAGGGGCTTTCGAGATACTGCTTCGCCTGCTCAACGGTCAGCTCGGCCTGGAGATTCTCGACCAGGTCGTCTTCCACGACGGTTCGGACGCGGGTGAACGTCGCTTTTCCTGTCTTGCGGTCGATCGCAACGCGGATGTCCATTTCGCTGCCGTAACGGCTTTTCGCGGCCCGTGCCAGGCTTTCCTCCATCGCTTCGATCACGAGCTCCGGGTCTATCATCTTTTCCCGCGCTACGGCTTCGGCGGTCTGCAGAAGCTCCAGCTGGTTCGCGGATGTGATTGCCATGTCAGTCGCACTCCCCGGACGTCAGTCCGTTCCCTCTTCCCTGCATTTCGTCTCCTTCACTCATCCGGCCTTGCCTCACGCCCGCTCAGCGACTCGCGCATGAGCCGTTCGGTGAGCACCAGTCTCGCATCGACAAGCCAGTCAAGCTTCAACCCGACCGTTCCTTCATCGATGTTGATCAGAACCTCGTCCCCTTCAGTGCCAGCAAGAACGCCCTTGAACCGCTTGCGCCCGTCAATCAGATCCTGTGTCTCAAGCTTCGCCTCATAGCCTTCGAAGGTTCCGAAATCCCTCAGCCTCGTCAGCGGCCGATCAATGCCGGGACTTGAGACCTCAAGCGTGTAGGCGTCCTCAATCGGATCCTCAACGTCAAGCGCTGCGGAGACGGCATTGGATATCTCGGCGCATTCGTCGATCTGGATGCCTCCATCCGGCCGCTCGGCCATGATCTGAACGGTCTTTTTTCCGCCGCCCATGAAGCGCACCCGTACGAGCTCGTACCCCATTCCCTCAATGACGGGAGCAATTATTTCGGCGAGCCGCCGGTCGATGGACGCTTTCGCAACGAGATCGGTCACAAGTCGCTTTCCAAGCACAAAAAAACGGGCCAGCGGACCCGTCGGTGTTACCGGTGGAGCCTCGGGGGTGGAAGCCGAAGCGCCGCTTTACAGAGACCAAATAGGAGAACGGAATAAAATGCGCAAGAGCCTTGCGGAAGATTTGAACCATCTTTCCGGGATCCCGGCCACCGCAGCCTCCGGATGTTCATGGAATTCGAGGCGGCACTGTCCAGACAACGTCCAGATCCCGCCTCACCTATAGCATGTGCGCCTGCTTTTGTCCGCTGCCTCCCAGCATCCCATACCGGAGGCCATGCGCGGACGGCAGCGTTGGGATGCGACCGCAACGCAGCGCCGCAGTCTGCGCGGGCACTTGCCCAAGGTGATCCAGGATACGGCGAACGTGCGTTCAGCAAGTGTTCACGCACATCGGAGTCCGCAGCCGGTGGCCGAGCATGCCAATAGAATCAGACCAAAAAACTTCCGGTGCGCTGCAGTCCCATAGGTTGAGTCACCGCCGTTCTTTGCTCAAGACCCAAGCTATCTGGCGGTCAGCGGTTCAAGACCATCATGCAAGATCCGAACATTTGCTTCAGCAACGGAAGTAGACCGGCTGTCAACCGTCCTTCCAGCCGGAATCGCTGTGACTGCCGTCGCACCACGGTTTGTTACCCGACAGTCCGCAGCGGCAAAGCACCATTTTTTCGTTTGACGCTCCCTTGCCCGCGCTTTCAGCATCAAGTTCAGCATGCACCACACGATAAGGTCCGTTTCGCTCGACTCGAATGGATGAGCCTTCAGGGGCGGGGCTTCCGCGACCCTCGATCTGGAGAGCTCCTGACGGGCAGGTGCGTACGACATCCTCTATCTCTGAAACTGACACCGCATCGGGACTGATCCATGGCTTTCGGCTGGGATCGAAGGCCGTCGGCGACAGCCGTCCGCATTCGCCAGCGTGGGAACACAGGCGCGGATTGTAAAGTACGGTGATCTGTTCGCCCCGGTAACGCAGCAGCGCGTCCTTGCCAGCCGGATCACCACCGCGGGATTCGAAGCCTTGTTCCCTGTGCGTGCCGTCACAGAACGGCTTGTTAGCAGAGCCTCCGCATCGGCAAAGCGCCATGACCGGCTTTGCCTCGAGCGCTTCGCCGTCCGGGCCAATGAAGTTCTCCAGCCCTTTGACAACCAGCGGCCCGTTTTCCCGTTCCTCGATCAGTACCTGCTCTGTCATCCGATGTCCTCCTCACGGCAGCATGGTCAATGCAGTGCGTTCCAGCCGTTTCGGGTCCGGACTCACTCCCCGGTTCCGGAAACGAAAACGCCCCGCCGTGGCAGGGCGTTTCCGGGTTATGGCCGTGACCAGCCTATGCGAACCACCAGCGCTCGGCGATCCGGCTGCCGTCAAGCTGCCAAAGATTGCCGAGGTCGGGACCATGTGCGAGCTTCGTCGAGTTCGCGTCGACGTAGTTCGCATACATCGGAATGACGGTTGAGCCTTCGGTTGAGATGATTGTCTGCATCTCATGGTAAATTTCGCGGCGCTTGTCCGTGTCAAGCTCAGCGCGGCCAATGAAAAGCAGCTCCTGGAACCGCGCGTTCTCCCACCTGGTGTCATTCCAGGGTACGCCCGATTCATAGGCTGTCGAGAACATCCAGTCCTCGGTTGCCCGACCTGACCAATAGCAGGCGCACCACGGCTTGACGAGCCAGACATTGGACCAGTAGCCGTCGGCCGGTTCCTGAATCACGTTGATGTCGATATCAGCCGCCTTCGCGGAAGCCTGGAACAGCAGCGAAGCGTCGACAGCGCCCGGGAACGCCGCATCCGACGCGGAGAGATCGACAGCTAAGCCGTCGAGCCCGGCTTCCTTAAGGTAGAATTTCGCCTTGTCCGGATCGTAGGTCAGCTGCTCAAGCTCCGCATGGTAGAACTGGTTCGCAGGACCGATAGGATGGTCATTGCCGACGGCGCCGTGGCCAAGCAGGATCTTGTCAACCATCTCCTGTCGGTTGATCCCGTGTTTCAGAGCCTTGCGGATGTTGATTTCGGTGAATGGATCCATGTCCGCCCGCATCGGGAAGGTATAGTGCTGGTTGCCGGTCACCTCGAAGATCTCAACGTTCGGGTTAGCCCGCATCAGCGGCTCGGTCTTGAAGTCGACCCGGTTGACCGCATCCACCTGACCGGTCATCAGCGCATTCATTCGGGCAGAGGAATCATTGATCGCAATGGCTTCGATCGAGTCGAACCAGCCTGCACGCCCGTCCTTGTAATGGCCGTCCACCCGCGACACAACTGTGCGGACGCCTTGGTCGAACGACTCAACCCGATATAGACCGGTGCCGATTCCACCTGCGATCGCTTCCTCGATCATTCCGTCGGGGAACATCAGGAGATGGTAGTCGGACATCAGGTATGGGAAATCCGCGTTCCCTGCGGCAAGCTCGAACTGCACCTGATGGTCGGACAGCTTCTTCATTTCGGTGATCGCCGAAACGATGGGCTTGGCCGCGGATTTGGCGTCTTCAGCGATGTGCATCCGCATTGACGCGAGAACGTCGTCGGCACCGAACGCCTTGCCATTGTGGAACGTCACGCCCTGGCGCAGGCCAAATGTCCAGACTTTGGCGTCCGGCGTGGCTTCCCAGCTTTCGGCGAGTTCGCCCACAAGTTCCCCGGAGGCATTGACTTCGGTGAGGCAGTCAAAAACGCAGCCATGTCCCATAAGGATCATATAGGTGTCTGAATGCGTCCGACCGTCCCAGCTGTCGGATGTGTTGGCGCCTGCCAGGCCGAGCCGGAGGGTGCCGCCGCGTTTCGGCTGGTTCTGCGCATAAGCGCCGGTTGCCGCCAGAACGCTAGCTGCGGCACTTGTCTGTAGCAATCCACGTCTGCTGATGTTCATCGTATCGGTTCTCCTTTTTTCTCGGCGCACGCCCATGTCCGGGCAGATCCGGATCCGTGTCCAAGGGTGATTCGGTTACATTCTGTCAACCGCTGCATCTCCGATGTTATCAACTCCGCGCTGTTTCAGCAATTCCGACAGCCAATCCGGATCCATTTCCGGAACCGAACTGAGCAGAAGGTCGGTGTAGGGATGATGTGGCGGAGTAAACATGTCGTCCTTCGGCCCCTGCTCGACGACACGACCGTCCTTCATCACGACCACTTCATCAGCGATGGCGCGCACGGTGGCGAGATCATGAGTGATGAACATGTAACTCAGGCTGTGTTCGTCCTGCAGTCGCGCGAGAAGTTTAAGGATCCCTTCCGCTACGAGCTGGTCGAGAGCGCTTGTCACCTCGTCGCAGATTATGAACCGGGGCTCAGCGGCAAGCGCGCGCGCGATTCCGATCCGCTGTTTCTGGCCACCTGACAGTTCCGACGGCAGCCGGTCGATGAACTGGTCGGGTTCCAGCTCGATCTCGCTGAGAAGCTCACGCACGCGTTCGCGTTTCCGTGCCCCCCTCAGACCCATGTAGAATTCGACAGGGCGCCCGATGATCTCGCCGACCGGCTTGCGCGGGTTCAGTGCCGTATCGGCCATCTGGTAGATCATCTGTGCCTGCCGAAGCTGTATCTTCGTCCGCTTGCGGTAATCGAGCGGCAGCGCTTCGCCATTGAATGCAACGTGGCCTATCTGCGGCGCAAGCAGTCCAGTGATGCAGCGCGCGGCCGTGGATTTCCCGGATCCCGACTCACCCACAACGGCGACGGTGCGGCCTTCATGGATGTCGAAACTGACATCGTTGAGCACCGAAATGTCTCCATAGCCAGCAGTCACGCCCTGTACGCAAACCACCGGAACGGCATCTGACGGCGCCTGGAGCTTGACCGGGCGCTGAAAGCTGCGCACCGCCCAAAGACTCTTTGTATAGTCCTGCTTCGGATCGGCCAGCATGCTGCGTGTATCCGATTCCTCGACCTCATCGCCTTTCAGCAGCACCTTGATGCGGTCCGCCATCTGCGCGACCACGGCAAGGTCATGGGTTATGTAGATCGCCGCGGTGTCAAACTGCTCCACGATGTCCCGAATTGCCGAAAGCACCTCGATCTGCGTCGTGACATCTAGTGCGGTGGTCGGCTCGTCGAAAATGATCAGGTCAGGCCGGCAGGACATCGCCATTGCCGTCATCGCGCGCTGCAGCTGTCCGCCTGAGACCTGGTGCGGATACCGGAAACCGATTTCCTCCGGATTCGGCAGGCGCAGCCGGCGGTAGAGCTCGATTCCGTCGGAAACGCTGTCTGCACGACCGGCAACTCCATGATTTACCGGCGCCTCCACATGCTGGTCGATAAGCTTGTGGGCTGGATTGAAGCTTGCGGCAGCGGACTGGGCCACATAGGCGATGCGCTTGCCGAGGAGGTCGCGCTTTTCCCGCGCCGAGGCGGCTGTCAGGTCAATGCCATCGAAGAACACCGAACCGGACTTTATCCGCACTCCGTCGCGTACGAAGCCAATTGCGGCGAGCCCGAGCGTCGACTTCCCCGCGCCTGATTCGCCGATCAGCCCAAGCACCTCCCCCTTGTCCAAGGTCATGCTGACGCCATTGATGATCGGCATCCAGGTCTCGTCGGCCCGGCCTTCGATCCAAATGTCCCTGACTTCGACGAGCGGGTCAGCCATGTCAGCCGCCCTGTCCCGATCCGGCTGCGCTTCGACCCGAAGCGGCCCTGGCATCCCGGGAAATTTCGGCTGTCAGCGAGAACGAGGTCATTCCTTAAGCCCTGATGATTTGTTCAGCATCCAGTCAACGACGAAGTTCACCGCCACCGTCAGCAGCGCGATGGCTCCGGCGGCAAGCAGCGGCGCAGTCGCCACCAACGGCGCGAAAGACGCGAAGTTGATGAACTGTGAGAGGTCACGCACCATGGTGCCCCAGTCAGCCAGGGGCGGCTGGATACCGATTCCCAGAAAGCTGAGGGACGCGATCGTCAGGAAGACGAAACAGAACCTCAGGCCGAACTCGGCAAGCAGCGGCGCCGTGGCATTCGGCAGGATTTCCTGAAAGATCAGGTATCCAAGGTTCTCTCCACGCAGTTTCGCGGCCTCAACGTAATCCATCACAACGATGTTCATCGCCACAGCGCGGGCCAGGCGGAACACCCTAGTCGAATCGATCACCGCAATTATGATCACCATGAACAACGTCAGCGGAATTCCGAGCGACGGCGCCCAGACGCTGGCGATTGTCATAAGAAGAAGGGCGAATATCAATGCGGGAATCGCCATCAGAACGTCGACCGCGCGGCTGAGAAGCTGGTCCAGCCAGCCACCGAGAGTCGCGGCAAGAAATCCGAGGCTCCCGCCCAGAAGGAAGGCCAGCAGCGTCGTGGCGAACGCTATGCCGACGGTGTTCTGCGCTCCGTAAATCAGGCGGGACAGGATATCCCGACCGATCTGATCCGTGCCCAGCGGAAAGTCCGGATTCCCGCCCAGTGCAGGATTTCCTCCCGGTACCACGTTCGCCGTGGCGAACACCTCTTCCTGTCCGTAGGGGGCGATCAGACCTGCGAACACCGCCACAACGGCATAAATCAGGATAGTCAGGCAGCCGAATGCCGCAGTTACCGGCATCGACCGGAACAGCCTGCGCGACGCCTGGGTTCCGACATGCTTTCCAAGCAGGCGAAACAGGTAAGCGGTAACAGCGAACAGGATGAATCCATGCACCGCCCAATGGAAGAAAATAACGCTCGCGCGCGGTGCGCCATTCAGTTCCGCAGGCTGGACGTAAAGCCATATACCAGCGACCAGGGCCAAAGCGCCGAACACATAGCCGTAGGCCACACCGAACGGCATGTCGCGGAAGAACGGCGCGTTGGCCGTTGCAAGTCGTCCGGAGAGCCGGAAAATCCAGGCAGCCGCTCCGATCGCGACCGCAAGGATCAATATCCAGAGCCACCAACTCACTTTGGATGCCTCAGGCGCGGATTCGAAAGAATCGAGAGTACGTCCGCCGTCAGATTAAGGAGTATGTAAGCGCCCGCGAATATCAGGCAGCAGGCCTGCACTACAGGAATGTCCCGCAGCTTCACGCTGTCGACGAAGAGCTGGCCGATTCCCGGATAGACGAAGACCACTTCCACTACCACCACGCCGGTAACGAGATAGGCGAGATTCAGCGCGATCACGTTGATGATGGGCGCTAGAGCGTTCGGCAGGGCGTGCATCACGATCACGCGCATTGGCGAAAGACCCTTTAGCCGCGCCATTTCGATATAGGGTGAAGCCAGCAGATTGATGATGGCCGCCCGTGTCATTCGCATCATATGCGCGGTCACCACAAGCGTCAGCGTCAGCGCAGGCAGCATTGTTCGGCTGAGCCGCTCGCCCAATCCCATTCCTTCGAAGATGTTCGACAGGGAAGGGAATACCGGGTTCAGGACCGCCAGGAACAGAATCAGGACATAGGCCAGGAAGAACTCCGGCGACGAAATCGAGCTCAGCGTAAAAATGTTCGTTGCCCGGTCGAAAGCCGAATTCCTGTAGAGCGCGGCAAGGACTCCGAGGCCAACGGAAACAGGGACTGAAATAGCCGCCGTCACTCCAGCGAGGAACATGGTGTTGTAAAACCGAGGCGCGATCTGTTCCGCAACGGTCTTGAGCTGCGTTCCGCCAAGGGTCGACTGAAAGTTGAGCTGGGAGAAACTGATGCCCAGATCGCCCCGCACCATTCCGGCGAGCCAAATGAAATACCTGGCGACAAACGGTTCGTCGAGTCCGAGATCACGGCGGATCGACCTGATCGCCTCTTCCGTCGCGCCCTGCCCCAGAACCGCCTGCGCGAAATCCCCAGGCAACAAATTCACTGCGGTGAAGATCACAACTGAAACGACCAGAAGCGTCAGCAAACCCAGAAGCAGCCGATGCAGAATGATCCGAGTAACCG
>JAJEAY010000080.1 GCA_022824145.1 Rhodobacter sp.
CGCTGCAGGGCCGCGTGGATCTTCCTGAAGCACTGCCGCAGGCCGCGGGGGCCGCCCTCGTCGAGCCGCTCGCGCATCCAGGTGTCCGAGGGCGGCCTCTCCACGCCGAAAAGCGAGCGCAGGCTGCGCGCCTGGACCGGATCCCCGCCGCCGCGCACCTGCGTGCCGGACTGCGGAAGCGACGGAATCTTGAGGGAGAACACCGCGAGGCCCGACATCAGGCAGTCGGAAAGGGTGATCCCGCAGGACCTGAGCGGGTCGGGAACGCGGTGGAGGCACTCGCGCACCGCCCGGAGCATGCCGGGCATCGAGAGATGCCGGCGGAAGGAGTCTCCGGGCATTCTGCTGCCCGGTCTTTGCCTGTTTTGCCGCAGGACAGCATATCCGGCACAAAAAGTCTACGAAAAAAACTCGTGGCAATTCCGCAACCAACTGATAATGAACGAAAAGAAAATTTACCGGGAATTGCTGCTCGACCGCCCGGCGACCGGGCGAGCCAACTCCCGGATTCGCCCGGCAACGCTGCACGGGGAGAATCCTGGTCCGACGCGCGCACCCGTCCTTAATCCGAAGGTTCGGTCGTCCGAACGGCGTTTCAACAGGCACGGCGAAGCGTTTGGAACACTGCATTTGCAGAGAGCTGCAAATCCGACGTATTTTTTGACTTCTGCGTTGCTGGCGACTCCGGAACGAAGCACAACCCCAATCCACCGGTTTTCGGCATCAAACATTCATTGAATTGCGTCCCGTCCGTTCAGGGGATAGGTTCCCCGGACATTAGCACGGGAGTCGATATGACGGAAACCCAAGCGGAAATCAGGCTTCCGACCCATGATCTGCGCCGGGATCTTCAGTTCTTCACCAAGACACTGGGAATGCGTCTTGACACGATCTATCCCGCCGACGATCCAAGAGTTGCGGTGTTTTCGGGGCACGGACTGCGGCTTCGGATAGAAACCGGAGCGTCCGAAAGTCCTGGAACCATTCGCATCCGTACGGAAGACCCGGGATCTTTCGCGGGCGGGGAGCGGGAGCTTACAGCGCCGAACGGAACCCGTGTCGAGATCGACGAGCTCAATCCACCACTGGTGCTTCCTCCGACGATTCATTCGTTCGTCGTGCGGCGTCTGGCGGATCAGGCTCCCTGGATTGTCGGACGCGCGGGCATGGAGTACAGGGATCTGATTCCAGACCGGCTCGGTGGGTCGATCATCGCCAGCCACATCAGAATTCCGGATGGCGGGCCGGTACCGGACATGGTGCATTACCACACCGTTGGATTCCAGCTGATATTCTGCATTAGCGGCTGGGTGGATGTCGTCTATGAAGACCAGGGCCCGCCTATCCGGCTTCACGCTGGAAACTGCTTCATCCAGCCTCCGGAAATTCGGCATCGGGTGCTCCTCGCGTCTGACAGCGTCGAGGTAGTCGAGATCGGAGTTCCGGCGGAACACGTCACCACCATTGAACACGAGATGGATCTTCCGACGGCCTGCATTCGGCCTGACCGGGAATGGAACGGCCAGAAGTTCGTGCATCATGAAGCGGACCAAGCGACTTGGGCTCCCCATCGTCTGCCGGGATACGTCAGCCGCGACACAACCATCTGTGAGAACACTGGGGGAGTTGCGGATGTCCGTGTTGTGAAGCGCGGAACCGATGACCCTGATTGGCGGTGTCATGACGCCGACATTCTGTTCACATTCGTGATGAATGGCGGACTTACGCTTGAGGGGGACGACCGCGACCCCTATCGGCTTGAGCCCGGTGACGCTTTCGTGATTCCGCCTGGTATGTCCACATGCCATTCCGACCCGACTGATGACATTGAGCTTCTTGAAGTGGCTCTGCCGGGTGAGTTTAAGACGGTGCCATAGATCCGATCTGACCAGCTGCTGTTTTCCAATGGAGTCTCTTGCAAAGTCAGCTAGGCTGATGTTTTCGGGAAAGGCGCAGACTACCGTCTCTGAAGCAGGATTGGATAGTTTGTCGGGGGCTCAATTCCACTCTCAAGCCTCAACTTCCACGCGGCGACGGCCCTGCCGCGAGAGAAAAACCGAGACTCGCCGGGATTTGGTCGCTGGTCTGGACTGTAGGACGGTCAGTGTGGTCGAAGCCATCTGCACAATGACGTGCACAGTCACTTGGGCTGTCCTTAACCTCAAGCGCCGAGCCAAACAGTTGGGTTGCCAGATGGTAAGGGTGAACAGAAATCTTTACCAAATAAGCTACAATAAATCAGTTTGTTATGGACGCCTTGCTCAAGAGAGCAACATCGGGCTTCCCAGAGCGATGGCCCAGCCTGAGCGGCGGGAAGAGCGTAGCGGCGGCGGTTCCGGAACTCGCCGACGGACGACTGGAATTTCGGCTAGAGTTCGAACCGGAGCGATACATGCAGCGAGTGGGTTCGGAATTCGGCCGAGGTCTCATCGATCGTAATCGCGTCAAACTCCCTTTGCATTCCGCTCTCATTGTACCGCACCAAGTCAAGGTTGCCTGCGTCAGTCCCTATCCATCCGGCATTCGTGAATCGGTAACCGAAGTCAAGATAGGTATTCTTTTGAAGCGGCAACCCAACACCAGCTGTCAGCATCCAAGTAAAGTTCTGCCCGCTTCCGCCGGGAAGGCCCGTGTAGGGGATTGCACCGCCGGGACCTCTTCGAAGATAACCGTCCGGATTGTCAGGGTACGGAAACCTTTGCACGTAGTCGCTCAATCGGTAGTCGGTGATCCCAACGCCAATGCCAAGGAACGGGCGCAGCGCGCGACCGGGGACGAATTGCCATCCCGGAAAGTCGTAGAGTCCGACCATAAGCAGCTGTAAGGTATCCAGCGTTGCCTCCGATGGCTGACGTGTGCCTGAACGTGAATAGTTTGTGTTGCCTTGCCAACTGATAGAACGGGCAACGCTAAATTCCAGTTGAGTGCGCAGTCCTGAAGGTAGCCGGACACCTGCTGCCAACTGAACAGCAGGTCCGCTCACCCTTCCGGCATCGAACTGTCCTCCGCCGTAAAGCGGCCGGTTGCCGCTGTTTTTAAACCGGCTTCCTTCCGAACGGATCACGGACATTCCCACACTCACATATGGTACAGTTCCGGTGGAGGTCGCATCGACTGCGGAAGCGCTGGCAATTCGTTCAGGTGTATCTTCTGCAGAAGCGGGCTGAACACAAAGAACCAAACCGCACGCTGCAATGAAGAAACTCAGAGCCGCGGTTCGAATCCGCGCATGAGGAAGGGGGGGCTGCAGCACTGCCACATCCCGCCGCTGAAGTTGCCGAACCGCTACGGAAGATCGCGCCACGGTAGTCCCGTCTGGGCCCGCCAGAGCACCGCCCCGGGAAACAGCCTGATGTCCGCCGCCGTGACGCCGGGATTCGGTCGCCTTGCCGGGCACGGGCAGCGTGTCCTTGACCCGTGCCCGCATGGCGTCGGTCAGCACCGTTCTGCCATCGCTCATTCTGTCGCCTGCCCGTTTTGCCAGAAGCTGCCTGCGCCGCCTTTTCGGCGGTCATTGGGGCATCCGCTAGCATCAATTCGCCCGAACCGCAACCA
>JAJEAY010000203.1 GCA_022824145.1 Rhodobacter sp.
CTTTAGCCGGCTGGTCGACAGCCCCTGGCGACTGCTTGCCTGGCACACCCTGATGGTCGTGCTGGTCGCCTGGGTCATCCTGCGCGGCGTCAACCGGGGCATCGAACAGGCCACGACCGTCCTCATCCCCTCGCTCTTCGCGTTGCTGTTGCTGCTGGTCGGCTATGCGGCACTTTACGGGGACTTCGGAAGGGGGCTCACCTACCTGTTCGCGTTCGACTACGCGCAGATCTCGCCGGAGGTCACACTCAAGGCGATGGGCCAGGCGTTTTTCTCTCTGAGCATCGGCATGGGCGCGATCATGGTCTATGGCGCCTACCTGCCGCGCCAGTTCTCCATCCCGGAAGCGGCTGGCATCGTCGTGACCGCGGACGTGCTGGTCGCGATCCTGATGGGCGTGGCCTTGTTCCCGATCGTGTTCGCGAGCAGCATGGAACCGGGCGCCGGGCCGGGGCTCATCTTCCAGACCCTCGTGATCGCATTCGGGCAGATGCCCGGCGGCTGGCTGGTTGGCATCCTGTTTTTCGCACTCACCCTGATCGCGGCCTGGACCTCGGCAATTTCGCTTCTGGAACCGACCGTCTCCTGGCTCGTGGATTCGCGCGGGATGCGTCGGCGCACCGCGACTCTGGGCAGTTCGGTGGTGATCTGGATCGTGGGATTGGGCACGGTGGTTTCGTTCAACGTCGGCAGCGACTGGACGGTATACGGGCGGAACTTCTTCGAGTGGATGGACTACCTGACCTCGAATGTCATGCTGCCGATCGGCGGCATCCTGATCGCGATCTACGCGGGCTGGATGGTCAAGCGCTCCGTACTCGAGGAACAGGCGGACCTGGGGAACGGGTTGCTGTTCAAGAGCTGGCTGTGGCTAGTGCGGTTGCTCGTCCCGACCGCGGTCTTCCTGATCCTGCTGCACGGCTTCGGGTGGGTCTGACCGGCTGACCCGTGCGCATCCACCGCGAAGCCCGGGTACCGTACCCAGCGTCCCGGATGTACGATCTGGTCAACGACGTCGAATCCTATCCGAAATTCCTTCCGTGGTGTCCCCAGGCGGACGTGCTGAGCCGTGGAGAGGGCGAAGTGACGGCTCGGCTGACCCTGGCCCGAAGCGGGTTGCACACATCGTTCACTACGCGCAACGCGCTGGTTCCAAACGAACGCGTCGACATGCATCTGCAGGATGGCCCGTTCCAGCACCTGCACGGGGTGTGGACGTTTACCGAGCAGCCGCATGGCTGCCGGGTCGCGCTGGACATGGAGTTCGAAGTCAAGGGATCGTTCCGCTTCCTGCTGCTGCCGGTCGTCTTCGCCGAGGTGTGCAACCGGCTGGTGCAGTCGTTTGTCGCCGAGGCGCACCGGCGTGCGCGGAGCGGGGATGAAGATTGAAATCGTTGATGCGAGCGTGTCGCGCCCGGAGGCGCAAACCCTGACGCTGCCGGAAGGGGCGAGCGTGTCGGAAGCGTTGGTTCGTTTCGGTTGGACGGAGCCGGAAGAGGAAGAGGGCGAGTGGGGGTTCGGCGTGTTCGGACGCGAGGTCTCTGTTGACTACGTGCTGCAGGAGGGTGACCGACTCGAGATTTGCCCGCCGCTGGAGATGTCGCCGCAGGAAGCGCGCCGCTGCCGGGCGGCGGTGGAGGAAAAACGGAAATGTTAAGTGTCGGGATCTAAGCACTTATAGTTCAACCGTTTTCTGCTATCCACTATCATGCTCGAACGCTGATGCCATGCGGTCAATCTCGATCTGGGTCAGGCCCAATCTGGCTGCCTCTTCACGCCAAGCTGTTACAGCATGCTTGATCTCGGATGCAATGCTGCGCGCCGCTTTTTGTGCCAAATTAAAATATTCCGCCACGCTCATTGCCAATTCCAGTGAGGCAGTGCCGTTGTCAAAATCAATATTGGTGGCTAGCACGCGGGCTTTGACATCTGCGGGAACCGGATTGAGATCGTAGGCGGGAGCTAACCGCCAGCCATCTAGGTTTTCCAGCAGGAAGCCGTGATTACGCAGATGGTCGTCAGTGTTGGAGGTGAGAATATTAAAGACGATACGACGCCACAGCGCGCGTATGTCATCTTTCGGACTGGAGCCATATTGCCGCAGCACGTCGACGAGTTCCAAATAACTCCGAGTTTCATTGTCTCGAGCTCCGAGCATACTCATCGCCGAGAGAAAAGGAATCCTGACTTTGTTCTGCCGGTCGAACCGGCGTAACAAGAGAACAGGTTCACCCATCGCTCGCTCAAGCCTCCAATCAGGAACAACAAGACCTGCGCGTTCAGCGAGACATAGCGTGACGGCCTCCCATCGGACTGTATCTATGTCATCGTTCTGGTGTGGAAATTTGGCAATCAGGAGATGCCCGTCGTGGTCACGAACCGAGGCCTTAGGTCGGGTTCCCCCTAGCGACGAACCAGGTGCTACCAGCAGGCGAAGATCTTCGTCAGTGCCGCCATCTGCGATTACGCATTCAGCTGCCGCCAGTAGATGGGGAAGATCGATCAGCGGGGGGATACGGGTCGGGCTAATGTTGGACGCAAGAAACGGACCATCTTCGGTCAAGGTGAAGCGCAGAGCACCTTGACGGGCTTCGTCATCGACTTGGAGCAAATAGTCGATTTCCATCAGGGAATGAGGGGATTGGCCTTCTTGCTCGGCACGCCGACGTTCCGAACGGCGCATTAATTCACGGCCCCAGCGATCTGGTGCTGAGTCATCGAACGCTCCGAATAGAGGCCTGTCACCGGATGTGTGGAAAGATCCAGGAGTTAGCATCAGTGAGGGGTCCAGAGGGAAACAACCTTTAGCATGAAGCCAGTTGGTGTCGTATTCGAAAGAGGAACTTTCCCGACCGTTGCGGACATGAGCCCACAAACGTCCCACAAAGTGTGTGGTTCCTGCGAAATCCACATAGACCAGCGCTTGCCTGTCCATCAGGTGTTCTTTGTGGTTTGGTTTCGGGGAACTGGCCGTATTCGAGGGCGATGGATACGTTGCGGTAGGAATTCTTCTGCCAGATCGAGCCCCAACTGGTCATTTCTAATGTCGACGATATCGGCCAAATGTTCGACCATGCCGAGAACGAACAGAACAGTGGCATAGTGCCCAAGCGCAACGCCGAGATGACCTTTTTCTATTTTGTTCAGAGTGGCTCGGCTGATGGATGCTCGCTCGGCCATGACGGTAGTTGAAATCCGCCGCCTAAGACGAGCATTCCGAATGTCTTGGCCAAGCTTTCGCAAAGCCCGCTTGACTGGGATCGGTGCGATTGAATTTAAGCCTAATTTTTCCATACTGTCTATTATAGAACATGAAATATCTAATATTGTAAATTATTATTTACATAAAAGATAATTTTAAATGTGAAAATTCTCTTTCCCTCGGTGTTGAAGAACAAACCAAGACCCAACGGTTTATCGCATTTCCTGGTTTTTGGTGTTGAAGATCCCACCCAGAAGATCGGGTGGCATAAGATGCAGATAATGACGTGATCGCTTTCTATTAATTCCGGGGCGTCTGTTCCGGTTCCGCAACCGCCTCGTCTTCGATTACCTCAGATTCGGGTGCTTCGGCAGCGGGAACTTCGACCCCAGAGCCTTCGTCTACGACTAGGGCGTCGCCGGGCTCGAACCACTCGGCTTCCACGTCAAGTTCACCGCCGGACTCGATGCTCGCCACCTCGGGATCGATCCGCACCAACCGGCGGACTTCATTCAGGCGACCGTCCTTGAAATACAGGCTGAGCACGTCCAGCCGGGGTCTCTCGCCGGTCTCCGCCGCTTCCACGAAGAACGGGTAGTCCCAGCGATTGGGGTGGAAAGGGTCCCTGACCAGCGGAGTTCCAAGCAGAAACAGCACCTGCCTGAGGTCCATGCCGATACGTAGGTTGCGGATGGATTCTTCCGTCAGGGTGTTGCCTTGCTGTACGGCGATCCGGTGCTGGCCCAGCTCAAAGCCCTCCGGCAGCATGTATTCGCAACCTGCCGCCATCATGCAGCCGCACAACAGTGTCAGGCGGGCGAGGGCCGTCCGGGCCGTAGAGATTTCCATGACTGAATTCTAACAGTCAGGCACTGCCGTGACTGTGCTGGAGCAATGCTTCGGCATGTTCGCGTGCCGTGCGGGTCTTCTCGATCCCCGAAAGCATGCGGGCGAGTTCTTCCACCCGGCCTTCCCGGTCGAGCAACGCGACTTCGGTCCGCACGCCGTCGTGCTTGCGCACGCAGTACTGGTGATGGGCTTGCACCGCAACCTGTGGCAGGTGCGTCACGCACAGTACCTGCAGACGTTCGGCGAGTTGGGCCAGCAACTGTCCGACAATCTCCGCGGCTCCGCCGCCGATGCCTGCGTCCACTTCGTCGAAAATCATGACCGGCGGTTCGTCGCCGCTGGTCAGCGATTGCTGGATGGC
>JAJEAY010000220.1 GCA_022824145.1 Rhodobacter sp.
TGAGCCGTGACCGATCGGTCTATCCATCCCGATAGCTGGGTGTGGATGTCGCCTTTAAGCAAGGCGGCAGGATCGAGATTCTGGTCCCTGAGCCATGCCGCGAATTTGCCCCACTCACTCGCCGATAGCGGCTTTGCCTCGGCTCGGTCGGACTTTCCAAATTTCACGGTCAGGAGCATGATCGCCTGTGTTTGGGGTTCGAGCCGCATTTCAACCTCCCAAGCTGGCCGTCGCCAAAGCTAGTGGCCAGACTGGACCACTTCCTGCTTGCCGAAGCAACGCGGCACCGATCGTCAACGTCCAGGTAGAATCCACGATATCATCTACTAGGAGTACTGCGCCATTCGGTAATTCGCGGGACAGGCCAAACACCCCGTCAAGATTCCGGCATCGATGGAACGTGTTCTCCTGTGTTTTTTGCTGTTCATTGATCCTGAGTTTCATCAGCGCAGGGATGAAAGGAATTTCGAGCTGGCGTGCCAATCGTCGTGCGAAGTCAGGAACAATCTGCGGAGAATTTCCTGACGGGATGCATGCGATCCAAGCGGGTTCGGGATCAGGCTGCCAACGGTTTCTTATCATTTCGACGACAGCTTCGACAATCTCGTCGCGGAAGTGGCCTGCTATCTTGTCATCAGCGACGGCATGGCCCCAGCCTGCGTCTCGCCAACGGGACAGAACTCGACCCACTTCCGCCCTAAGGTCAACTGAAAGGCGGCCTTGGAATCCGTACTTCGGCAAAGCATCCTTCGGGATCTGCACTTTGCACTTGATTTCGATTTCGGCGAGTCGAAGGAACCGCCCCGCTTGAACCGCCAGGTCGTGGCTGACTTCAGTAGACACCGGACTGCCGCCCAAGCACTGTGTGCATTTTTCACACGGGACAGGATCTGGGTCGTCCAGTGAACGGGAAAGGAACTGCATCAAGCATCCCTCTTCATCAAGGTGCTCCTGAACCTCCTCCCATTCCACCTCGCGCTGATTTGTAAGCCTTACGACGCGAGCATTGTCCATTTCATAGGCAACTGGAGTTCGTTTCCAAATTGAGCCTTCCTTGATGACAGGAGCTGGATTCTCGACTGAAAGGAATTTGAGAGCGCTTTCGATCTGGCCTTGGCGCAGGTTCAACGCAGTCTCGATCTGATTTACCTTTAGTCCATCGCTTTCCTCAAGCGCCTTCAGGATCGCACGAACCCATTTCTCTTGCGGGAATGCGCTTCTTCGAAAATACGAGTGGATTTCCTGGTCTTCACGCCCTGACATTAGAATGCCAAAAGCCTTGTCGATCGCTCGTCCTGCTCGCCCTACCTGCTGATAATAAGCGACGATGGATCTCGGGGCCTGATAGTGGATCACAAATCCGATATCCGGCTGGTCATATCCCATTCCCAGTGCCGTCGTTGCGACCAGCACCTTGATCTCGTTGTTTGAAAGGAGGTCTTCGAGGTGTTTGCGATAGGAGGCGGTGCAATCGAATCCTTCGCCGGTCACTCCACTGAAATAGGCTCGACTGGCAATGCCGTGCTGGGTCAGCCAGTCGGCAACCTGTTTGGCGTCATGTTTGGTCAACGTATAGATGATCCCGGTACCCGGAAGTGCGTTGATATTTTCCGCGAGCCAGGAAAGACGCTCAGCCTGCGTTGGTAAGCGCATGGTCTGCAAAGCAATCGAGGATCGCATTAGCGGACCGCGTTGAACCGTAACTTGGCCTAGCTGGGTCTGGACATCGGCAATCACCCGGTCATTGGCTGTCGCGGTAGTTGCGAGAATTGGCATGTTGTCTGGCATTGTTTGCAAGACGTTTACCAGCCGTCGGTAGTCGGGTCGAAAATCATGGCCCCAGTCGGAAATACAGTGAGCTTCGTCGACCACGAGAAGCCCAATGGTCTCGGCGATGGGCGACAGGACGCTCTCGATGAACTCATCGTTGGCAAGTCGTTCTGGTGAGATCAACAGCACATCCGCATTGTTTGACAGGAGATCACGACTTAAGTTTGGCCATTCTGGTCGGTTTGTTGAGTTCACCGTCAAGGCTTTGATGCCTAGATTTTCTGCGGCCATGATCTGGTTTCTCATTAGGGCAAGCAGCGGTGATACAATCAAAGTCGGTCCGTGACCGCGGTTCCTGAGAATTCTTGTCGCAATGAAATATACAGTGCTCTTTCCCCAACCAGTGCGCTCCACGACCATGAGCCTCTCCTGACGGTTAACCAGCGCGTCGATTGCCTCCCACTGTCCATCGCGAAACGAAGCCAATTGGCTGTTCAGCGACTTGCGAAGCAGAGCAAGTGCCGCAGTTCGGTCGGTATCGGATTTTTGGTCAGTTTGGCGCAATTCCTATGATTTCCTTCAGATGTCAGATGATCCCATTATGGCTCCCGGAAAGACTTTCCAGCCCACCAAGGCCTCCGCAGTGCTCATTGCCTGTTTTCCCGCACGCTGCAGTCTTGTGACGCGAACTGCATCTTTACCGCAGGCGACTGTCAGGTTTCTGTCAAGCACCTGTCCTGCTTTACCGAGACCATCCGCCAATTTGCTCGAAAGCAGCTTTATACGTTCTCCCCCAGACGTCGTCCAAGCGCCGGGGGCAGGAGATAGGGATCTAATTTGACGATCAACGTGTACCGCCGACTGAGTCCAGTCAATGCAAGTCTCATCCTTGGTCACCTTTCTTGCGTAGGTAACACCGTTAGCTCCCTGTGGTTCCGGCGTCAGTTCGTCCAGGCGGCACAGCGCGTCGGTAACAACATTGGCGCCCATCTCAGATAACCGGTCATGCAGGTTACCGGTGGTGTCTGTTGCGTTGATCGGCGTAGCGGCACGAAGAAGTACTGGCCCGGTATCAAGACCTGCATCCATCTGCATGATCGAAATCCCGGTTTCCGTATCTCCCGCCATCACCGCCCTGTGAATAGGCGCCGCGCCGCGCCAGCGCGGCAGCAGGGATGCATGGATATTGATGCAGCCCCGTCTTGGAGCGTCGAGGATCTCCTGCGGCAAGATCAATCCATAGGCGGCCACCACGGCGATGTCTGCATCCAGTTCAGAGAACGCGGACTGGTTTGCAGACGAACGCAGACAGTCAGGATGCCTGATCGGAAGTCCCAGTTCCGAGGCACGAACATGGACGGGCGTCCGCCGCACCTTTTTGCCCCGCCCTGCAGGCCGCGGTGGCTGGCAGTAAACGCAAACGATCTCTTGTCCTGCGGAGTGAAGAGCGTCGAGAGCCGGAACCGAAAAATCGGGCGAGCCCATGAACACGATTCTCACCTGAACCTCCATGCCGTTTTCGCGTATGGCGTGCTGTTATGCATACCCGGTCAAGTTGGGCTAGCAGCGACCTGTCCGCATTTCTTGGCCATCAAATCCAAATTCCTATGCCAACGGGAAACAAACAGTGCCTGCGGACTCATCCTCTTGCGCGTTCGCGTTTCAGCTTCACCATCTTTCTGGTGATCATCTGTCGCTTCAACGGTGTCAGATAGTCGATGAAGAGTTTGCCGTTCAGGTGGTCTATCTCGTGCTGGACGCATCTCGCCCAAAGACCCTCGAATTTCTCTTCCTGGCGACTGCCGTCAACGTCCAGCCAACGCACGCTCACTTCCGCAGGGCGCTCGACCTCGGCATACTGCTCGGGAATCGACAGACAGCCTTCCTCCCGGGTTTCGCTTTCGTCGGAACTCCACACGATTTCCGGGTTGAACAGCACCAAGGGGCTTGCCGACGCGTCTGGTTCCTTTTCGCAGTCCATTACGATCAGGCGCTTGAGTTCGCCAATTTGGGGCGCGGCCAGCCCGACACCGGGCGCGTCGTACATTGTCTGCAGCATGTCACTGGCCAGACTTCGCAGTTCAGGTGTTATTTCAGCCACGCGCTCGCAGGTTTTCTTCAGCCGCGGGTCGGGATGGATCAGGATGTTTCTGACTGTCATGCCGCGCATTTATTCCTCGGAATCTGGATTCGCAACGTTGCCTTGCGCCCATACAGGCGTCATTTAGCCTGATCCAATGGGTGAACGGAGAACTCTTTTATGAACTTTGATGAACGCATCGAACGCCGAGGCAGCAATTCGGCGAAATGGGACCTGATGGAACAGCTATATGGCGTCCCAAGTGACACAGGCATTGCCATGTGGGTCGCCGACATGGAATTTCGGGCGCCGGACTGTGTCCAGGAAGCATTGCGGCAGATGATGGAAGTCGGTGTGTACGGCTATTTCGGTGACGACCGGGCCTACCTCCGCTCGATAGTTTGGTGGATGCGGGAGCGGCATGGCTGGGATGTCGACCCAAGCCATGTGTTCACCACACACGGGCTGGTGAACGGCACTTCAATGTGTATTGAGACATTCACGGATCCCGGCGACGGAATCGTACTGTTCACTCCCGTCTATCACGCCTTCGCAAAGGTCATTAACGGTTCCGGCCGTCGTGTTGTGGAATGCCGTCTCGAAAACACAGACGGCAGATACGGGATGGATTTTGACAGCTACGACAAGCAGATGGACGGCAGCGAGAGGATGGTGATTCTCTGTTCGCCGCACAATCCCGGCGGGCGTGTCTGGACCCATGAGGAGCTGCAGAAAGTTGCCGAGTTTTCTCGGCGGCACAAACTGATCCTGGTCTCGGACGAGATACATCACGACCTTGTCTTTCCCGGGAACAGGCACACTCCGATGGCACATATCGAAGGCGTTGAGGACCGGCTGGTGATGATGTCGGCGTCCACAAAGACCTTCAATATCGCCGGTGCCCATGTGGGGAATGTCATAATTTCCGACGATGGCCTGCGTAAAAGGTTCGCGAAACGGATGCTCGGCTTTGGAATGTCGCCGAATGCATTCGGAATGCATATGGCTGCGGCGGCCTACTCGCCGGAAGGCGCGGCATGGGTAGACGAACTTGTCACCTATCTGGATGGTAACCGCAGGCTGTTCGATGATGGAATCAATTCCATCCCTGGGCTTTCGTCGATGCCGCTAGAGGCAACGTACCTCGCCTGGGTCGATTTTTCAGGAACCGGTATGCCCGCCGGAGAATTCGCCGCACGGATCACGAAGGATGCACGCATCGCAGTTAACTTCGGTTCGACGTTTGGCTCAGGAGGCGAGTCGTTCATGCGCTTCAACATCGGCGCTCCGCGCCATGTCATCGAAGAGGCCGTGAGCCGGATGCGCGACGCATTCACGGATCTTCAGTAGGCTGCTCTGGCGCAACGAACTCGAGGCGCGGTCAGGATTACAACGTTCGGTGGATATGCTGTGCAAGCCTCTTCGAACTCTTCAATCGGTTACTCCCGCTTGAAAAGGTTCAGATCGCTTTCAAAAGGATGTCACGGAAGAGGTGATTCGTACTAGCCGTGACGCCACAGGGACATCCAATGCTGATCTGCTGATTGATCTGTAACGCGGATTCCGCCTTTACCGATTGGCCGTCCAGTCGAATCACATCGGGAACAGCGGAGGTGCCTTGGTTCGGATTGAAGGCAACGACATGGCACTGCCAGCCCCTCATCACGATGACTCCGCTCTTTTCGGCGCACATCGATTAGCATGCCGAGGCGTGTCATCATCAAGTGACAGCGACATGGAACTTGTGCAGGTCGTGTCCTTTATGGCATTGCTTGGAACGGTTCACCACTCCCGGTGAAGGCCACTTGATCGATTCGCTGCCGCGGCTTGGGACGCAGCACATGAGGCATTGAAGGATCGTAAAGCGCACTGTCACTGAACCCGCCCACATGACCAAGAGCGGGCCCGATGAGTATCAAGGCGGTTCTGGTGATCTTTTTGGCTCGGACGGAGGCGTGGATGTCCGCTAGGGTTCCCCGAATTAGAATCTGATCCGGCCAGCCAACGCGATATGCAACGACAACAGGACATTCAGGGCCATAATGCGGCGAGAGTCTCCTGACGATGTCTCGAAGCGCCCGAATCCCAAGATGGATAGCAAGGGTCGCACCGGATCGGGCAAAGTTCTCCAGCGTTTCTTTCGGCGGCATCGCCGTGGACTTCATCGAAACCCGTGTCAGAACGAGCGACTGCGCAACTTCCGGAACAGTGAGTTCCTGTCCAAGCGCCGCTGCGGTTGCCGCGTAGGCGGGAACGCCTGGGACAATTCTGTACGGAATGCTGTCAGCGCCAAGAAGACGGATCTGCTCGGCGATCGCACCGTAGAGAGACGGGTCACCGGAATGCACGCGCGCCACGTCCTCGCCACGACGGTGAGCGGAGAGGATCTCCGCGTGGGTTTCGTCCAATGTCATTGTGGCCGTGTCCAGAACACGCGCATCCTTCGGGGCCCGCGCCACGACCTCCTGCGGCACAAGGGAGCCAGCGAAAAGGCATACCGGGCAGGTCGAAATCACCCGAGCCGCCTTTAGCGTCAGAAGTTCCGGATCACCTGGCCCCGCTCCGATGAAATAAACAGTCATTGTCGAAAGACTTCCATGTTAAGCGCGATCGGCATTTGGAACTGGCGGAATGACGCCACGGCCTTGCCATCGTCCACACGCACCAGGTGTGAACAGGCGCTCTCTCGCATTGTTTGGCTGAACTCTGGCAAAGCTGCCGCAACGGGACTGGCCGCCAGTACAACGCCCGAAATCCCCGCGCATCGCTCCCGAACCATCTGACGTTCGGCCAGTGCTGACGTGTTTGCCTGCCGCAGCACATTATGCTGCATTCGGAGACTCCTTCATCCGGTTCGAGTAGCCGCGTGGCGTGTACATGCGAGGGCCGTCGCCGAGCGCCAGAATTCGGGATTGCGAAGAGCCGACGATCACAAGCGTCAACATATCGACATCGTTGACGTCGAGTTCGGCTAGCTGCCGATAGCTAGTGCATTCCCCTGACCGGCCGACGTTGGTCGCGAGCATAACCGGACAGTCACTGGGGCGGTGCTTGAGGAGAATGTCCCGCGCCAAGGTAAGCAGGTCGCGCCGACGCTTGGATACGGGATTGTAGAATGCCACCACGAAATCCCCCTCCGCCGCAGCCCGCACGCGCCGCAGGATATCCACGCGCGGAGTCAAAAGGTCAGAAAGGGAAATCGCGCAGAAATCATTGCCCAACGGTGCGCCGGCGCGTGCCGCGGCGGCCTGCAGTGCCGAAACACCGGGCGCGGAAACAATCTCAACGCGCCGTGCAGCATCCGTTAGGCCGGAGGAACCGCGATCGGAGTCCAGAAGCTCGAACACAAGCGCACCCATCGCATAGATGCCTGCGTCGCCTGAACAGACCAGTGCCACCGACTTGCCTTCACCAGCGCGTTCCAAGGCGTAACCGCATCGAGCCGTTTCGCTGCCCAGAGGGAAATCGGTGCGCTGCTTGCCAGCGGCCAGCGGCCCCAAGAGGTCGATGTAAAGACCGTAGCCAACGATCTCATCAGCTTCCGCGACCAGCCGCGATGCCTCCGGCGTGCGCCAGTTGGATTCTCCGGGCCCGATTCCCACAAGTGCCAGACGGCCTCGGGGCCGCCCTCTGAGATCCCCGACCGGTCGCGGAGCAACGGCGAGCGCACAGGTAGCGTTTGCGCTCTTTGTCTTCGGCAGCCGAAGAATGGCCTCCGGACCTGCGGCCGCGAGGGCCGCAGCTTCGGCAACTCCGTGGCAGCCGACTTCGGCGAACACCGTCGAGGATGGATTCGCCAGCCTCGGCGTCTCTGTCTCGAGTTCCGCTGCCGTGAACACCCTGAGCGGAGTCGCCAGCTTGGTGGCCAGCGCGTTCACTGCTGGCTCGTCCGACTTCAGGTCAAGCGTGAACAGCCCCATAAGCGCACCCGGTGCGATCTTGGCCTCGTCCAGAACCCGCAGCGCGAGCGCCTCCAGTTCCTCGGGAGGACAGTTCCGTGAGCAGCCCACGCCCAGCGCGATTCGCTGCGGATGGAAGACCAGCGCATCCGGTCGCCCAAGCGACAGAGTCGCTTCGATCGCCACCACATCCCGGTCAGTGGCCAATGGGTCGGCAGCAGGCAGCGTCCAAAGCCACTCCGCGCTGCGCGCCTCGTCACCGGTCACCCTTGCACCGCAGCCTGACAGTAGCCGCGCCATCGCGTTTCTGGAGAGATCCGGCGTACCCAGCCTCCAGCCAACCGGCGGCTCATCAAGCGAAATCCCCAACGCGACGTCGCCAGCGGTCGTAACAGCCGCTGTTCCATCAAGTGCGTCCGCAACCTGGCGGGCCAGACGGTTGGCCCCGCGATGGCCGCCAAGCAACGGGACTGCGACGGCGCCGTCGTCGGAAACCGAAACCACCGGTGGTTCCGTGAGCTTGTCTCCAAGCAGCGGAGCTACGGCGCGGATCAGGATTCCGCTCGCACAGACGCCGATAATCGGTGTTCCCGAAGCAAACAGCTCGCGGCAGTGTTCGAGCGCGTCGGGAAAAAACGCATCGGCCTCCCTTACACGACCCTCCCGCCCATGCAGCGGCGAATCAAGCGCCGCCGCAATTCGCTTGGCTGTCGCTTCCCCAGACCCCGAGACAGTCAGAATGACAGGAGTCACAGCCATGGATCCGGAGTCCCCTGGATCAGGATCATAGAGAAATAAGGTGCGGATTCAGGTGCATCCGCCAACGGGCAGATACGCTCTTCGGCAAGAGTCGCGCGTTCGATGTAGATGGCCCGTTCCAGCAGACCGAGCCGTTCGATCACTGTCTTGAGTTTCTGCAGGTGCCGTCCCACCTTCAGCAGCGCTAAGCTGTCCGCCACGTCCATCCGACGCTCAAGCTCGCTCTCAGGCAGCGTCCCCGGCAGAACTGTCAGCTGTCCGTTCCGTGCCGCCAACGGCATCCCCGCTTTTGCAGCGCAGGCGGTAAGAGATGTAACGCCAGGAACGACCTCGATCCTGAATCTGTCGGCCAGTCGGGCGTGGAGATACATGAACGAGCCGTAGAGGAAGGGATCGCCTTCGCAAAGGCAGGCCACATCGTCTCCATCGGAAAGCGCTTTCGCGATTTCGGCTGAGCCGCGGTCGTAAGCGGCCTGGGCGGGCTCGCGCACCACCGTCATCGGTATATTGATTGCGATTTCGCGAACGTGCCCGGGAATCAGGTCAGCGGCGATGCTGCGCACAAAACTCTCCTCGCCATCAAGCGCGGGATAGGCAATGACTGGAACTGTCCCGATCAATTCCGCTGCTCTTCGCGTGATAAGGCCCGGATCTCCGGGGCCCAGTCCAATGCCAAACAGAGTGCCGGTCATCGTTTCACCAAGCTCCATTGCGTCACTGGCATTTGGGGGCGCCAGCCCGTCACTTCACCAACCGGAGAGGCACGGCTGACAGCTATTCGGACGAGCTGTCCTCCGTGGCGGCCATGGAGTTTCAGAAGGAGCGCTTCTGTTTCCAGCGTGACCGCGTTTGCGACGAGGCGCCCGAGCGGACGCAGCGCCGCCCAAGCGGCATCGAACACGTCAGCCGCCAGACCTCCGCCAATGAACACTGCATCCGGTGCATCGAGGTTGCGGAGTGCTTCGGGCGCTCTTCCTTCGACAATCTGAAGACCAGGCGTTCCCAGCGTAACCGCGTTCCTCAGCGCGATGGCACGGCGCGCGGCATTGGAATCGATTCCCACGGCCTTCGCCTCCCGGGCTGAACGCATCCATTCAATCGCTACCGAACCGCATCCGGTACCGATGTCCCAGAGAAGTGCGTCACGCATTGGCATCAGCTTTGCCAGAGTGACAGCCCGAACCTCCTGCTTGGTCATCAAGCCGTCGTGCTCGAACAGGTCGTCGGACAGACCCGCGATGCGCGGGAGAAGCGAAGCGTCGGAGGTGGCCGCACAATGCACCGCGAGAGTATTGAATGCGGGCACTCTGTGTGCCCACCCGGATGCAGTTCCGTCAAATCGTTGTTCGCCATCGCCACCCATGGACGCAAAAGCTGTCATTGCCGAGCTACCAAATCCGCGCTCGGTCAGGATTTCGGCGATCCGTGCAGGCGTTTCCTCGCCAGTCGTGAGGACCAGCAGCCGTTGGCCGGGTTGGATGAAAGGAATCATCTGCTCGACGGGGCGGCCATGCACCGTGAGAGTCTCAACGTCAGCCAGGCTCCATCCCATTCTGGCGGCAGCGAGCTGGAAAGCCGACAGCTGCGGGTGGTAGGTGATCTGTTCTGGCGGAATGGTCCGTCCGATGCGGGCTCCGACGGAATACCAAAGCGGGTCACCTGTCGCTAGCACCACGACCCGTCTGCCCCGGTACGAAACCAGTTGGTCAATCAGGTCGCTGAACGGCGATGGCCAGGAGATGCGCTCCGCGGTGACGGCATTCGACAGCCTATGGTGGCGGTCGCCACCGATGATGATCTCGGCGCTTTCGACCACTTCCTTGGCTGAAGGGCTGAGTCCGGTCATCCCGTCCTGTCCAATGCCGACGATATGCAGCCAGCTATCGTCCATCGCCGATTCCACAGGAATGTTCGGCCAGCGCATTCACCGCCGCGCTGGCCATCGCGGATCCGCCACGCCTCCCCCGAAGCGCGACGAATTCGCAGCCGCGGGGCTTCGCGGCAAGTTCAGCCTTTGACTCCGCCGCTCCGATGAATCCGACGGGAAAGCCCAGGATCACGGCTGGTTTCGGCCAGCCGCCGTCGAGCCGCTCGAGAAGGCGAAAGAGCGCTGTTGGGGCGTTGCCGATCACGACAATGGCGCCCTCGATCCTGTCATGCCAAAGGTCAACGGCTGCTGCAGACCGCGTTGTGCGCAGTTCCTTAGCCAGGACCGGAACAGCTGGATCGTTCAGCGTCACGATTACGTCGTTGTTTCGAGGAAGCTTTCTGGGAGAGATTCCCGCTGCAGCCATTTTGCAGTCGCAGATTATCGGCGCACCGGTGGCCAGCGCGATTCGCGCAGATTCACATGCGCGGGGCGAGCAGACTAATCGGTCGGCCACGTCAGGCATGCCGCAGGCGTGGACCACGCGCGTGGCAAGTCGGGCCATGCCCGAGTCAAACCTGTCCAGCCGAGCCTCTTTCCGAACCACCGCGAAGCTCTCTGCATAGATGGCTTCAGGATCTTTCAGATACGGGCGCATTCCGCCGATCCGAATGGAATGCCTCTCGGCGAACCTGCAACGAAGCGATCTTGTCTGGCGGTCATGTCAGCCATTCGTCTTCCGAGCGCTCTCCGGGCCGAGCGGATGGTTGGCATGGGGATAGGGAGCATGATGATGGTGATGGTGATGGTGCCCGGAATGATGGTGTTCGTCGTGGTGAACATGATCTGTTTCGAGCCTGCATTCACCGGTGCAGAAGGTCGTGCAGAGCGTGCAGTCGGCGACGTTTGAACCGGGTGCGCTGGCGCCCTGTCCCTCAACATGATGGTGATGGCTCTCCTGCACAGCACCCACTTCCGCCTCGAATCCCAGCACCTGCGTGCGGTACTTGCACATCGCACAGTTGGGCGGCGGGGAGTCTCCGGCCTGCTCGGTCACTCGCTCGGCGAAGGTCTCGATTACTTTAGGATGGTCATTCAGGTAGCCAGCCTTGAAGAACTGGATATCCGGATGCTCTGCCGCGACTTGGTCGGTAAAGCCATAGATTCGGTCAACCAATATGCCCGAGAACAGGAAATACGGGAAAACGATGACCCTTCGATATCCCAGCCTTGCAACATGGTTCAGGCAGGGCGCCACCAAAGGAAAGGTAACACCGGAATAGCCGACTTCACACCAGCCGAAGCCCATGCCCTCCCACAGCATCCGGGCGACCTTGGCTACATTCGCGTTGGCATCGGGATCGGATGCGCCCCGGCCGATCACGACCAGGCACGTCTCGTGCAGCGGAATCGAACCGCTCTCACGATTCGCGCGGTCTACGGCTTCTTCGATGCGTGCGCCGGCAGCCGCGATCATCTTCGGGTCCACGCCGAGCTCGCGGCCGTAACTGATATCGATGCCGTACCTCGCGGCGTAGGTGTTCAGCACGGTCGGAATATCGTTCTTGGCGTGCATCGCGGCAAACAGCATGCCAGGAACGGCCAGAATGCGCTCGCACCCTGCCTTGCGCAGCCGGTCCAGTCCGTCCCGAATCACCGGGTTTGCAAATTCCAGATAGCCATATTCGGTCAACCACCCGTCGGGCAGGCAGGAAGGCAGCCGCTCCGCGAGCACCTTGAATTCGTCGACTGCGGCCTGGCTACGTGAGCCGTGGCCGCAGATCATCACGCCGGTTCTGCTCATTGCTGCCGGCTGTCCGGCAATTCATCGTCCGCCGATGCGTCATTGGAGGTGCGGTTCGCGCGCGCCCGGACCCAACAGGCAAACAAGATCAAGACCGCCGCCGACGCTGCGCCGATCGCTAGCCAATGGTTGTGCCCGCTCAGTTCTGTGACATGGCCGATATGCCCGAAGGCCGGTCCGGCAGCGAGCAGTGCGATGGGTGTGAAGACTTTCATGAGGCTCCTTCCTTTCGTTAGTCCACCCGGAAAGAGGAGCCGTGCCGCAATTCGCAACGGTCTTGACGACGCGGCCATTCGCCCCCTGAATGGGTCGGCGTTCGAACGCTCTCCGTTCCGGTCCCGCAAGGGACTTCGTCAGAAACCCGAATATGCCCAGTCTCGTTCCGCCGCAACAGGGATTGCGCCGATTTTCGGCGATTCAGCGGCGTTGGCTCCACCTGACCGGATCGGCGATCCGTCCTTTTGCTGGTCTCGCCGAGTCCCTATACGGTGTGCAGGCTGAAGGGAGCGTTTCTGATGGGCCAGCTAGTGAACGGCGTTTGGCAGACCACCGTGCCACTCATTGCGTCAGGGGAGGACGGAGAGTTTCGCCGCAAGGAAGCGGTCTTTCGCAACTGGATCACTCCTGACGGAGCGCCGGGCGTCTCGGGGACGGGTGGATTCAGGGCCGAGCCCGGACGCTATCACCTCTACATCGCATGGGCATGCCCCTGGGCGCATCGCACCGTGATCTTCCGCAGGCTGAAGGGGCTGGAAGAGCTGATCGGAATTTCCGCAGTGCATCCCGAAATGCTGGATGACGGCTGGACCTTCAGGCGGAACGAAAACGGCGCGACCGGTGACCGGCTCTACGGGCTGGAATTCGCCCGCGATCTTTACATCAAGGCGGATCCAGAGGTGAGCTGCCGGGTCACCGTCCCGATTCTCTGGGACCGGCAGCGCGAGACCATCGTGTCGAACGAGAGTTCGGAGATCATTCGGATGTTCAACTCCGCGTTTGACGGGCTGACCGGCAACAGTCTGGATTTCTGGCCCGAGGATCTCCGGGACGGCATCAAGCCGATCAACGCCCGCATCTACGAAACGGTGAACAACGGAGTTTACAGGTCGGGTTTCGCCACGACCCAATCTGCCTACGAACGCGCCGTCCTTGCGCTCTTTGACTCTCTCGATTGGCTTGACGGGCGCCTTTCCTCGAACCGATATCTGATGGGTGACCGGATCACGGAGGCGGACTGGCGGCTGTTCACGACGCTTGTGCGGTTTGACCTTGTCTATTTCGGCCATTTCAAGTGCAATCGGCGGCGGCTGGTCGACTATCCGAATCTGTGGGCTTACGCGCGTGAGCTCTACCAATGGAGCGGTGTGGCCGAGACGGTGAATTTCCCGGATATCTCGCGGCACTACCATTACAGCCACGCCGAAATCAATCCGCACAGAATCATACCGATCGGGCCGAACGCTGATTGGGAGGAGCCGCACGGCCGGGGCTGACGGCGCGGTTCATGATCATCCGACGAAGTAAAATCATTGAGGGATTGCGCATTGCCTGAATCATGACCGGCTTAACGGTCTTCGGTGCTGGGTTTAGCTTTTCGGCATGTCAGGATGGCGGATGCATGACCATGCCGTACTGTCCACAAACGAGTTTTCCGTTATTCATCAACGCTGGTCTCATGTGCCAAAGTTCGGGACTGATCCTTGCGCAATGCGGTCAAATCCGCTTGATGGGCGGAACAAATACGGGGAATGCCCATGACGACCTGGATAACCGTTTGTGACACCTGCAAACGCGACGGTTGGGAAACCGGCGACATGGAATTGACGGACGGCGAGCGTCTGGCGGAGCTGGTCGAAGCCGAGGTCAACGGAGAGTCACGTGTCAGGGTGCGGCGGATGAGCTGCCTGATGGGCTGCGGAAAGGGATGCAACATCGCGGTCCAGGGTAGCGGCAAGGTTGCGTACACTTTAGGCGACTTCGTTCCTGAACGGGCTTCGGCCGAGGCGATCGCGAACTATGCGCGGCTTCATGCGGTCAGTGAGACCGGCGTTGTTCCCTACCGGCAGTGGCCCGAAGCGGTAAAAGGGCACTTCGTCACCCGCCATCTGCCGCTGCCTGAGGAATGAGAGCGGAGATCCGAAGCGACCATGGCGGGGGCCTTGATGCCGCCATCGGGAAGTTTGGAGGCAGGCGCAGCGACTGGCTTGATCTCTCCACCGGAATCAATCCTGTCCCCTATCCTGTTCCGGATCTGGATGGCGAGTGCTGGTCGTCGCTGCCCGACGTCAAGTCGGTTCGGGAGCTTGAGCTTGCTGCGCGGCGGTTCTGGCAGATCCCCGAATCCGCCGCCGTTCTCGCCGCACCGGGCGTGTCTGCTCTCATCGCCCGGATTCCGGAACTCGCCGTGCCCGGCACCGTACACATCGATGGGCCAACCTACAGCGAGTTCGCCGCCGCCTTCGAAGGATATGGCTGGCGGTCGGGTGACATTGGGTCTGACGCAAGCGTCATTGTGCATCCGAACAATCCGGACGGAAGATGGCAGGAAATCGCAGGTATCGATTCCTCCTTGCTGGTGATTGACGAGAGCTTCTGTGACGTTGCGCCGGAGCGGAGCCACATGGCCGCCGCCGCATGTCCCGGTACGCTGGTCCTGAAAGGTCTGGGAAAGTTCTGGGGGTTGGCTGGCCTGCGCCTGGGTTTCGCCATCGGCGATCCGGGCCTGATCGCGCAGCTCGCGGAAAAGATCGGTCCGTGGCCTGTCTCAGGACCGGCGCTGGCGATTGGAACCACCGCGCTTGACGACCCGGTTTGGGCGAAGGCGACCCGCATCCGGCTTGAACAGGACGCTGACCGCCTGGATGCGGCAATGACCTTTGCCGGCGCGTCAGTCGTGGGCGGAACGACGCTTTTCCGGCTGTTTGAGGTCGATGATTCTGCGGCGTGGCAGGTTCGCCTGGCCCGGAACCGCATTTGGTCCCGAACCTTCGCCTATTCCAGAACATGGCTGCGTCTGGGAATTCCGCATCCTGAACAGTGGGAAAGACTTGAGGTAACCCTGTGAACACCGCCGCGGTGCTGGCTGCAGCCATGCTGCTCGATGCCGTCTTCGGGGAGCCGCGCTGGCTCTGGTCGCGCATACCGCACCCCGCTGTTCTGATGGGTTATGCGGTGAACTGGATCGACAGCCGATTTAACTGCGGCTCATATCGCAGGGTGCGTGGCGTTGCGAGCTTCGGTTCGCTCTGTGCAGTGGCATTGATGCTCGGGATGTTCCTGTCGACTCTGCCAGGAGGCTGGGTGATTGAGCTTGCCGCCGCATCCGTCCTGCTCGCGCAGCGAAGCCTTGCCAGCCATGTGCGGAATGTCGCCTCAGGTCTGCGCATTTCGGTTGGTGACGGCCGCCGTGCGGTTGCGCAGATAGTTGGGAGGGATACCAAAGGAATGGACCAGGCCGCCGTCGCTCGCGCCGCAGTTGAGAGTGCCGCCGAGAATCTGTCTGACGGCGTCATCGCACCGGTTCTGTGGTTTCTGGTTGCCGGCCTTCCCGGCCTTCTCGCCTTCAAGCTCGCAAGCACTGCCGACAGCATGATCGGTTACCGAAACGAGCGATACGGTGAATTTGGCTGGGCGGCGGCACGGCTCGACGATCTTCTGAATCTGGTTCCGGCACGGCTGACCGCTGTTCTGATCGCGTTGCTTTACGGACGGGCGGATTTCCGCGCCATTATGTCTGACGCCGCGCTTCATCGCTCTCCGAATGCGGGCTGGCCGGAGGCCGCGATGGCCCGCGTTGTCGGAATCGCGCTTTCCGGACCGCGGAGCTACGACGGTGAGATGCGGGATTTTCCCTATGTATATTCGGAAGGGCGTAGATCAGCAGGACCAGCTGACATTGAAGCCGCTGTTGCGGCAATCTGGCGGGTATGGGCAGCGACAGTCGCCGCAGTAATTGCGATCGCAATTGCGTGAAGCTCCAAGCCTTTGCTGATGTTGTATTATCCGTTCCGGTCGGAGTTTGAAATCGTACTGAGTGTTTGCTTTCAGAGTGGAACGGGGGACTCAAGTCATGGATGCTGGCCCGGTGAAAGCTCTGAACGGATCGTGCGCGTGCGAAATTCCATCCAAATCAAGACGGTCAACACCCGACACGAGTCAGGCTGAAATCCTACTTGCGGCGATTCAGGGGTGTCGCAGCCAGGCGTCTCACAGTTTTTCTGTTCTGGCTTGAGCGCAATGAGCTGAACACCGCCTCACCGCGATCATTTCTCGCAATTGCGATCGACTGTCCACGCGCAGGATCCGCAAACTGCGCGTTTTCATTTGAACTGGATCAGATGACCTTGACCGTGAGCAAACCGACTCCGTCGATGGACGCTTCCATGACATCGCCGCGTTCCACGGAGTTCACGCCCGAAGGCGTACCGGCCATGATCACGTCGCCCGCTGAAAGCTCAAAATATTCCGACAGGTATGAGATCATTTCCGGAACCTTCCATATCATCTGATTGAGGTCTCCTTCCTGCCGCAGGTCGCCGTTGACCAAAAGCGCGATGCGCCCGTGATCAGGGTGGCCGATCTCGGACACCGGGCGCAGCGGTCCAACGGGCCCTGACTGTTCAAAGGCTTTCCCAATTTCCCACGGGCGGCCCATTTTTTTCATTTCGCCTTGCAGGTCGCGGCGCGTCATATCCAGTGACACGCCATAGCCCCAGACATGGCTGAGCGCGTCGTCAACCGTGATATTCATGCCACCGGACTTCAGGCCAACAAGCAGTTCCACCTCGTGATGCACATCCGAGGTGTGGGGAGGATAGGGAAACGTGCCCGATGCATCCAGGTTGTCGGGATTCTTTTGAAAAAAGAACGGCGGCTCGCGGTCTGGGTTGTGCCCCATTTCAATGGCGTGCGCCGCGAAATTGCGGCCGATGCAATAGACGCGACGCACGGGAAACATGCCGCCGCCTGTGGTGGGAATCACTGGCACCAGCGGCGCGGGAATGACATGATCGGACACTGCTTTACTCCTGAGCTTAGACTGGCCAAGGTCCGGTCACGGACCCATTCAGGCGAATTCGACATCTTTCGTATTCTGTCGGGCGGGCTGCACCAGCCTGCACGTATTCGAGGTGAAATGTCGGGATTGGCAAGGCGTGGCAATGATCATGCACGCAACCAATTTCCTGATTGGTTCAAGCCAAGAGGAGCTTTCGTGGCTTCAGGCGAGGCTTTCGGACAGGACGCGAGAATAGACAGAGCGAAGGTGGCGCTGCATTGCGCTGGCGGCATGGTCACCCTTGCGCGCCAATATTGCGGCCACGATTTCATCGTGTTCCAGGAAGCTGGAATAATCGCTCTCCGGCCCGTGCGTATTGCGGGGCTGCCCCCAGACAATGGATCGCCGAACCGAGTTCAGTGTTTCGAAGAAATACAGAAAGAGCTTGTTTCTTGTCGCGCGCGCGATGGCGTGATGGAGATTGTTGTCCCATGCCTCGTACGTGCGCCAATCGTCGGACTCCCGGCACTTGTTCGCGCAGATTCTTATTTGTTCACAATCGGATTTGCTTGCGTGACGCGCGGCAAGCCGGCTGAGTTCCGGCTCGATGTTCATGCGGACTGCGGCAACCTGTTCGCGTGTGATCTGATCGCGCAGATAGGTGACGTCCTGAAGGTTCAGCACTGCCCTTGCGCCGACAAAGGTGCCACGTCCGACATGCCGCCAGATGAGGCCTTGCGCCTCCAGCTCAGCCAGCGCAGTGCGCAGTTTGTTTCGGGTCGTACCGAGACGCAGGCACAAGTCGCGCTCGGATGGGATGCGGTCATTGTGCCGATATCCCGCATTGTCGATGAGGTCTCGCAATCGCTGCGACAGGTCGGCTTGGTAGGTCATCGTAGCAACCAATTCTATCATTGGTTTATTGAATAGTCGGGCGAGTTGATCAATCTGATTGTCAGTCAATGTGGCAGTGAGTCACAGGTTGTTTCGCCTCACCGCCAAAGACTGCATTAGGGAGGAGATCCGAGTGCGTTTGGCAACGATTGCCTTTGATGGTCACGACGTCTGTGTCGTGATCCTGAGCAACGGGAAGAGACTGGATATCGCTAAGGCATCCAATGGCCTCACCGGTGCAGGCGCCGACGCGCTCAAAGCAGGCTCGATGCGGCGGTTGATCGCGGGCGGCGCCGAAGCGATGTGCGCTCTTGGAGCCATCGTCTCGGATGCAGAGATGGGCGCTTACGGTGACGCGTTAGTTCCCGAAGACGCGCCTTTGCAGGCCCCTATTCCGGTGCCGGGAAAAAATGTCTTCTGCGTCGCCCGGAACTACGTCGAGCACATTGCCGAAGGGGAACGGGCGCAAAACACAAAGATCGGCGTGACCGAGCACCCTGTTTTCTTTACCAAACCCCCCACGTCCATCGTGCCGCCAGGCGGCGACGTGCTGATATTCCCGTCCATGTCGCAGGCCGTCGACTACGAGGTTGAACTGGCCGTGGTGATTGGAAAGCCGGGCCGGAACATCTCGAAAACCGACGCGATGGATCATGTGTTCGGCTACACGATTCTGAACGACATCACGGCTCGTGACATTCAGCGCCGCCATGGCGGGCAGTATTTCAAGGGCAAGAGCTTGGATGGGTCCTGTCCGCTTGGCCCGAATATCGTTACGGCTGACGAGGTTGGTGATCCGCATGCATTGTCGATTGGTCTGACAGTGAACGGCGAGCAGCGTCAGGATGGCCACACCGGGGACATGATTTTCGACATTCCGACGCTCATCGCCTCATTGTCTGAGGGAATGACGCTTGAACCTAGTGACATTATCGCCACCGGCACGCCATCGGGGGTTGGCTATGCGATGGATCCGCCGCAGTCCTTAAGGGATGGCGACATCATCGTATGCGACGTTGCCGGGATCGGTACGCTCAGCAACACTGTGCGCGCCGTTTAGAAGAACCATCGCTCGCGCGGCGTGGCGCGGGACGGAGAGTGACTGAAACACAACCAACAAAGGAGGACTACGTGCCATGATGAATAGAAGGACATTTGCAGCCTCACTGCTGTCAGCGGTTCCGGCAACGAGCTTGATTGGGACAAGTGCATTCGCGCAGGGGATGCGCGACATCACGTTTGTGCAGCCGAGCCCGTCAGCGATCAACTCTTTTCCGGTGTTCACTGCCATCGGCGAGGGATTCTTCGGCGAAGAAGGGCTAAACGTGACCGTTGAGGCTATCAACGGTTCGGGCGCTGTGTTGCAGGCATTGTCCGCCGGTCAGGCTCATTTCGGGCGACCTGGTCCGGGCCCGCTGATTGCAGCACGATCGCGCGGCGTTATGGCTGTGCACATTTACAATGTGGCAGCCCGCAGCAACTTTGGCATCGCGGTTCGGGAGGATTCGGAATACCAGGCAATCGAAGATCTCCGCGGCAAAGTCATTGGAACCGGTACGGCCGATGGTGCCGAGGTGGGTTTTGCCCGCAACGTACTGACCGGCGCCGGCATGACAGAGGGCGAGGACTATGAGTTCCTGACGGTAGGCGACGGCGGCCCTGCGACCGCGGCTTTCCTGAATGGCGCAATTGAAGCCTATTCGGCCTCCACCGCGGATACGGCCATCCTGAACCAGCGCGGCATGGCTGTGCGCGATATCACGCCGGACGAGTTCGGCCGTTTCTTCGGGAACGGAATCGCGACAATGGCCGACACTATCGCCAATGACCGAGAGCTGGTTGAGGGTTGGAGCCGCGCTTTTGCCCGGGGGCACGCTTTTGCGCTTGATGACGCGAACCGCGAGGCGGTTCTGGGCCATCTGGCCGAAGGCAACCCGCAGGAAGGGGAAGACAAGGAATTCCAGTCCGCGCTGTTCGATGCGGTCCGCTCGAAGACAATCCCGCCCGAGGGCAGCCCGCATCTTGGCTGGTATCCGGCCGAAGTCTGGGCCGAGTGGCAGGATGCACTTGTTGCCGGCGGCGAAATTTCGGGTCCGCTTGACGATCTGGATGCCGCTTGGACCAACGAGTTCGCCAAGCTCGGCAGCGAAGCTGTCGGTGGATGAAGGCCACAGCCGAATATGACATTACCGGCGCGCCCAGTCGCGCGCCGGTTTATGAACTGACCAACGTAAGCAAGACGTATGCGCGCAACGACGTGGTCGCGCTTCAGGATGTGAGCCTGACCCTGAAGAAGGGCAGTTTCACCGCAGTTATTGGGTCGAGCGGATGCGGGAAATCGACCCTTCTCAAGATCATGGCGGGCCTCATCCCCCCTTCAAAGGGGCGGGTGATCCTTCAGAACAAGGCAGTAACTGGTCCGCGGCGGGACATCGGTATGATGTTTCAGCAGGCCACGCTGTTTCCTTGGAAGACAGCCGTTGAGAACATTGTGCTTCCGATCGAGATCCGCGACGGAAAGGCCGCAGCGAAGCTGGCCATGGCGAAGGCTCACGAACTCTTGGATGTTGTGGGTCTCAAGGGATTTGAGAGCGTATACCCCAACGAACTTTCGGGTGGCATGGCGCAACGGACGTCGATCTGCCGGATGCTGATCACGGAGCCGGCGGTCCTTCTTTTGGACGAACCCTTCAGTGCGCTCGACGAGCTGAGCCGCGACATGATGAATATGGAACTTCAACGCATTTGTGCCGATCAAGGGGCAACTGCGTTTCTGGTCACGCACTCGATCCAGGAGGCTGTGATTCTATCGGACGAGGTTGTCGTGATGAAGCCCCGCCCCGGCCGGATTGCTGAAGTGGTCGAAGTCGACCTGGTCCGCCCACGCACACTCGACATGATGACAACGCCGAAGTTCGGCGAGATCGTGGACTATATCCGCGGCCAGTTGGACAAGGGAGAGGAAATGTGACCGAAGCGGCGACCAACCTGAACGCGACCGGCGAGCAAATCCCGGAAGATTCTGTCTGGGTGCAGGAGGTCGCCTTTATAGACTCCGTCCCTCGCTCGATCGCCATGATCTTTGTCTTTATGGTTTTCATCGGCACGTGGCAGCTTGTGACCGGTCTTGGGCTGGTTTCTCCGATCATCCTGCCGAAACCGTGGGAGACGCTTGAGGACATGATCTTCGTCGGTCAAAATCTGATGACTGGCGGATATATGCTTGGGGCGCTCTGGATCACAATCAAAGAGGTGATCTATGGCTTTGCGCTGGCGATCGCCATTGGGTTTTCGCTGGGCGTGTTGGTCGGTGAGACGGCCTTTGGCGAAAAGGCCGTGATGCCTTACCTCGTGGCGATCGACACCATGCCCAAGGTTGCCTTCGCGCCACTTTTTGTGGCGTGGCTTGGCTTTGGCATTGAATCAAAGGTCGCCTTGGCGGCCTTCATTGCCACCTTCCCCATTGTAGTGGGGACTGCCGCGGGGCTGCATGCCGCCGATGAGAACGCGCGTATGCTTTTCAAGACTATGGGCGCAACCCGTATTCAAACGCTTGTAAAGATGAAGCTGCCCATTGCGCTGCCGCAGATCTTCACCGGCCTCAAAATTGGAGCTGTGGGCGTGATGGCCGGCGCCATCACGGGAGAGTTCCTAGGCGGCGGCAAGGGCTTTGGCGAGTTGATACGTGTGGCGGCCTCGCAGCTCAACACGCCTCGGGTCTTTTCGCTTATCCTGTATCTCAGCCTTGTCGGGCTGGCGCTTTACTTGATTGTGCAGTGGGTCCAGCGCCGGGTCGTCTTCTGGCAGAAGGAAACTGTTGGCGCTTACGATGCCTGACGACGCACCAGTTGCCGTCGTTACGCTGTGCGACTTCGTGGCCAACGCGCTTGGGTCTCACGGCGTGCCCCGGAACGAGGCGGCCACTGTTGCGGGACTGATGGTTGAGGCCGATGTCTATGGCTACAGCACACACGGCGTCTTTCGATTGCGGCAATACCTGGCCCGGCTTGCTGGTGGGGGCTGCAACCCCACACCGGACATCAAGGTTGTGCATGAGACCGTTGCAACAGCGGTGGTGGATTGCGATGACGGGCTGGGCCATCTGGCGATGGCTGCGGCCCGTGACCTGGCAGTCAAGAAGGCCCGCGAGGCAGGGATCGGCTGGGTTGGCGTGCGCCGAGGCAACCACGCTGGTCCGCTGGCGCTTTATGTTCGCCCACAGGCTGAGGCGGGGATGTTGGGAATGGCCGCAGCCGTGGGCAGCGCAAACCACGTTCCGCCCTATGGTGGGACGGACCTGCTGCTCGGCACCAATCCGATTGCCTTTTCCGCCCCTGCCGCGGGCGCCGATCCCTTCGTCTTCGACATGGCCACAACCGTGGCCGCGATGGGCAAGATCAAGACGCTTCGGCAGCAGGGCAAGGACATGCCCGAGGGGTGGATGGTCGGCCGTGACGGCAAACCGCTGACCGACCCAGGCCGCAGATCCGAGGGGTTTCTGCTGCCCATCGGGGGACCAAAGGGATTCGGATTGTCGGTTGCAATCGGTTTGATGGCCGGGGTTCTGAATGGCGCAGCCTTTGGCTCGGATGTGGTCGACTTCACGAATGATACAACCTCGCCCACCAACACTGGCCAGTTCGTCATGGCACTCGATCCTGCGGCGTTCGGGCTTGGCGATGACTTCGCGGCAAAGGCGGCCCGCATCTTTGACAATATGCGGGCGTCGCGCCCCTTGCCGGGGCATGACCCGGTGCGTATGCCGGGTGACGGAAAGTCCGCGCTTGCGGAGGCGCACCGCAGCGGTGGTGTCCCGTTGAACCCGGCCCTGCGTCGTGACCTGAACGCACTTGCGGACGATTGTGGGCTGGCGCCGCTCTTTCCGAACGCGCCCGCCGATTGAACTGCCACGGAAAAGATGTAGAGTTCAGGCACTTTAGCTTGCCTCGACCTCCAGTGCCCGCAGATTGGCAACGCCTTGGTTCATCATGTGGCGCTTCGGCGTCGGATTCGATCCGCAAGGCTGGGTTGTCCTGACCCGCCATTTTCCGTTCGGAGTCGGCAGTTTCACGCCCTGTAGGCCTTCCGGCGCGCCAATCGGGATATGTTGCTCGTGATGTGATGGGAACCGTTTTCAAAGCATTCAATGATCCTGCACCCTCACCGAGTGCTTCCTTTTGGAGGAATTCGCCAAGGTCGGCCTGAATGCGGCGCATGTGATCGCGTGCCTGCGCGATGAAATGCAACTCGAAGGCACCGAATTTAGGGGCCAACGAAGATCTCACCGCGATCGCTGAAACGGTGGACCTAGCCAACGGGCTTGCCTCGAAGGTTCGAACCACCGCTCGACCATCCTGTTTTCCGTTCGAACATTCGGCAAGGGCGCTGGCCGACGCTTTGACAGGCAGACCGTTGCCGCCGGCAAGGCCGAAGCGCGATGTCATGTCCGCCATCGCCGCTGGCGGCATCGCGACCATGGCCACACTGCCGGCATGGCTGTCTTGAGTTCCGGTGTGGTTCGTCTCTTTTTCCCGTCTGGGCGTCATTCAGCGGCGAACCGCTCTTCTGTCGCCTCCTTGAGAAGTTCCATTGCCGCTTGCGCTCCACCGGACTGGTGCGGGATGCCAGACTTGGCGAGACCCAATTCCACACCGGACAATGTGGCCATCAGCATCAGGTCGTTGAAGTCTCCTAGATGCCCGATGCGGAACACCTTGTCGGCGACCTTGGACAGGCCGTTGCCGAGCGAAATGTCATAGTGCTTGAGCGTCGTTGCACGGAACGCATCTGCAGAATGGCCATGCGGAACCAGAACGGCTGTCAGAACGCCCGACTCCTCGCCCTGCCTTGCGCAAAGCACTTCAAGCCCCCAACCTCGTACCGCCGCACGAGTTGCTGCGCCATGGCGGGCGTGGCGGGCGAAGACGTTTTTCAGCCCTTCCTCGTGCAGCATATCAATGGCTTCGTTGAGGCCGTAAAGAAGATTGGTCGCAGGTGTGTACGGGAACTGACCTCTGGTGTTTGGGCCGAGCATTTCGTGCCAATCCCAATAGCTTCGCGGCATGTTGACGGATTTCGCGTGCTCCAAAGCCCTTTCGCTTACAGCGTTAAAGCTCAGCCCCGGCGGCAGCATCAGGCCCTTCTGAGAGCCGGAAACGCAGACATCTACACCCCATTGGTCAAAGCGGAAGTCGATCGACGCGAGGCCGGAAATCGAATCTACCATGAGGAGCGCTGGATGCCTCGCCGCATCGATCGCTTTTCGCACTTCGGCAATCTGAGACACACAGCCGGTCGAGGTTTCGTTGTGAACAACGCAGACAGCCTTGATCTCGTGGTTGGTGTCTTCGCGCAGTCGGGCCTCGATCCGATCAGGTTCTGCCCCGCCGCGCCAATCGCCTTCAAGAAGCTCCGGCTCCAGCCCGATCTTGCGAGCCATCTTGTTCCAGAGCGTCGCAAAATGGCCGGTTTCGAACATCAAAACGCTGTCGCCTGGCGACAGGGTGTTCACCAGCGCGGCTTCCCATGCGCCTGTGCCCGAAGAGGGGAAGATGAAGACGTGCTGCTTGGTTTTGAAGATGGTCTTCATGCCCTCCAGTGCCTTCTGCCCGACATCGGCGAAATCGGGTCCGCGATGGTCGATCGTTTGTTGGCTGATGGCCCTGAGAATGCGATCCGGGACGGCACTTGGCCCCGGAATCTGCAAGAAATGCCTGCCAGCTTGGCGCATAAAACCTTGTCCTCCCCAAGCGCCGTTGGGTCGGCGCGACTAGCTGTTGCGAAAAGTGTAATTATAAATGCATAATTCAGTCAACCATGATTTGGCGCTAGCAGGGAAGGGCAATCCAGGGCTAATGCGTGAGAATTCCCGCCTTTCGCGCCGTTTGAATGCGGTGGTCGCAGGTGAAGCCATGACCGATCCCGCATCGCGGGGGCGGTACGCAACGGACGCGTCGATCTACCAAATGATTCCCGAAGCAGTGGTCTTCCCGCGTTCGGTCGAGGACATCGAGGCGACGATGGACGTCGCGCGCGAAGAGGAAACGCCGGTGCTTCCTCGGGGCGGAGGAACATCGCAATGCGGCCAGACCGTAAACCGCGCCGTAGTGCTGGATAATTCGCGCCATCTGAACCGGATTCTGGACATCGATGCGGTGAAACTGACAGCGCGGGTGGAGCCGGGACTTGTTCTTGATGAACTGAACCGCGCGTTGAAACCGCACGGGCTGTGGTTCCCGGTCGACCCGTCTACCGCGTCACGTTGTACGCTGGGCGGGATGGCCGCGAACAACTCTTCAGGTGGCAAGTCGCTACGCTATGGCATCATGCGTGACAACGTATGTGCGATCTCGGCCATTTTGCCGGATGGTACAAGAGCCTGGTTCAACGAGGCTGATCCGGAGCCGGGCACGTATGCCAGTCTGGTCACCGACATGCGCGCGCTCGGGCGCCGCGAGGCGGATGAGATTGTCGCGCGTTTTCCAAAGGTGCAGCGCCGTGTCGGCGGCTACAATATAGACGCGCTGATCGGCAACGAAGTAAACATGGCGCATCTGCTCGTCGGGTCCGAAGGCACGCTGGCCTACTTCACTGAACTGGAATTGGACCTCGCGCACTTGCCCGGAGAGAAGGTCACCGGTGTTTGCCACTTCCCCACCTTTTACGCAGCTATGGATGCCGCCCAGCATTTGGTGACGCTGAACCCGCAGGCGGTCGAGTTGATCGACGAAACGATGATCGCCCTCGGGCGGGAAATCATGTTGTTCCGCAAGACCATCGAGGCGTTTGTGGAAGGCGAGCCAGCGGCGCTTCTGCTGGTCGAATTCGCAGAAGGCAGTGCCGAAGGAAATGCTGCCAGGTTGGCCGAGCTGTCGCAGCTGATGGGAGCCCTTGGATTTTCGTTTGGCGGTAACGGCGGCGCTTGGGGCGGCGTGGTAACTGTCACCGACAACGACCTGCAGGACGCCATTGCAGAGTATCGCAAGTCTGGCCTCAACGTCATGATGTCGATGAAAGAGGCGGGCAAACCAATCTCGTTTGTTGAGGACTGCGCGGTCACCCTGCCGGACCTGGCGGAATACACCCAAGGCCTGACCGACATCTTCGCGCGTCACGGTACCAAAGGCACCTGGTACGCGCACGCCTCGGTCGGATGCCTGCACGTCCGTCCGGTGCTCAACATGCGGCAGGACAAAGACGTCAAGACCATGCGCGCCATCGCCGAAGAAGCGTTCGATCTGGTTAAACAGTACAAAGGCTCGCACTCCGGCGAACATGGCGACGGGATCGTGCGTTCCGAGTTCCACGAAAAAATGTTCGGGCCGCGCATCGTGTCGGCTTTTGAAGAGGTGAAGGCCCGGTTCGATCCGGAGGGCCTTATGAACCCCGGCAAGATCGTCCACGCACCGGCGATGGATGACCGCCGCGTGTTCCGATACGGACCGAACTACGATGTGCCGGATTTCGAGACCGCGCTGGACTGGAGTGCCTGGCCAGGTGCCGCTGGTGGCTTTCAGGGTGCTGTTGAGATGTGCAACAACAACGGCGCCTGCCGTAAGCTGAAAGGCGGTGTGATGTGCCCGTCGTTCCGCGCAACGCGCGACGAACGCGATACCACGCGTGGACGGGCGAACACGTTGCGCTTCGCAATCAGCGGGCAGATGCCGGGTGGTCTGACCTCGCGCGCGATGGCTGACACAATGAGGTTCTGCGTGTCGTGCAAAGCCTGCCTTCGAGAATGTCCCACGGGCGTCGACATGGCGCGCATGAAGATCGAGGTGCTGGCGGCGCAGCGCAAGGAGAACGGGCTGACGCTGGCCGACAAACTGATCGGATACCTGCCGCGATACGCACCCAAAGCCTCGAAAGTGCCGTGGCTCATGAATCTACGCAACAAGATCGGCCCAGTGCGGCGATTGGCTGAAGGACTGACAGGCGTTTCGCACCGCCGCGATCTGCCCGCCTGGTCCTCCAACCCGTTTCGCGACGACGAAGCGCAGGACACAGATCCGGATGTTCTGCTCTTCGCCGATGTCTTCAACCGCTATTTTGAGCCCGAAAACCTGCGTGCTGCCGTCCGGGTCCTGCGGGCCGCAGGAGGGCGCGTCGCGGTGGCGCAGGATGGATCGGGAACGGCGCTGGACTGTGGGCGCACATTGCTGGCCGTAGGCTGTGTCGACGATGCGCGCGCCGAGGCGCGGCGTGCAATCGACACGACGAGAGACGCCGTTGCCAAGGGGATTCCTGTCGTCGGCATTGAGCCGTCTTCCATCCTAACCTTCCGCGATGAATTCCTCGCCTTGTGCCCGGGACCGCAGGCGCAGGCACTGGCTGAAGCAACGCATACGTTCGAGGAATTCCTCGCCATGCGGCCGGACATGCCGCTGAAGCCACTGTGCCGCCCGATCTACATACACGGCCACTGCCACCAAAAGGCGCACGATGCCGTCATGCCGATTCTCGAGTTGCTAAAGCGCGTTCCAAACGCAGAGGTGCATGTGATTGAAAGCAGCTGCTGCGGGATGGCCGGTGCGTTTGGCTATGCGCCCGACACGATCGACGTGTCGCTCAAGATCGCAAACCTTGACCTGTTTCCTGCTTTGGAGGCAGCGCCCGAGGACGCCATCGTCGTCGCCGATGGTACGTCTTGCCGCCACCAGATCGCGGATGGCACATCCCGCCGTGCGATTCACGTCGCACGCTTGCTGGATCACGCCCTTGATGTATAAGTTGCAGATGGGAACTTGACCAAGAGCGTCAAGCGTCCAACCCTACATGAAGAACTGGTCGAACGGCTGCGCAGCCTCGTTGTGGAAGACGCGCTTTATTTCAAGCTATTACCGCTAGGGGCTGATGCGACTGTGCAGGGCTTCCAGGTTTTCTACCCAAGCAGTGAATCTCGGACATTCTGCCCGAATTTTGTCCAACCCTGCTTTCTCGGCGACCATCGGCCCGTGAAGGCGTTTCCTGAACTTGGGTATTATCTTGGCAATTCGCTTGCTTGGAGCGGTATTCGGGTCGTCGTTAATCTTTTCAGGAGACCCGACACTCGACCGGATGCCATGAAGGACGTTTATCGCTTTTGGATTTGCTTCTTCCAATATTGTGAATGCATCCACATCGGAAAACAAAAAGCCCTCAAACTCATACATTTGAACATAGGGCAGGATTCTGTCTCCCTCTTTCTTGGTAATTTCCGTAACGCGACTGCCCACCTTGTCTGCCAGTTCGTCTGCGGTGGTGGTTCCCTTGCCCTTGAAGCCGTAATAATCGACGAGGGATGTGACCGCTTCAAACGAGCCAGTCAGGCACACCATCTCGGCTACGAGCCGTTTCTCCGAGACGTCGCCACCCCCAGTGTTGCTGCTTCCCGCCCGGCCAAGTAAAATTGGATGGACGCAATGAAACCCGCATGTCTGCTGAAGATGTCTGGCAAGGACTCTCTCTCGACGAACTCTTCTTCGGTCTTGCCCTCGACCGATACCGCGAGACGGATCACGGACGTCCTCCAAGTAGATTCTTTAGCCAGAGACCTCCAGGTGTGTAGCTCTCGTTGAGCCAGTTGCGGTAGTCATCGACCTTTAGCGGACAAAGTGTCGTTCGACCGTCCTCCGCTTCAAAAACCATGATTTCCTCGAGATCAAACACGTCCACCAGGAGCGGCGATTGGGTGGCAACGAAAATCTGAATGTCGAGGGAGAGAGATTTGATCATTTCGCCAATCAAGTTAATCGCCGTCGGGTGCAATCCAAGCTCCGGTTCGTCCAGCAACAGGACGTTCGGAAGCATTTCCCGAGGGAGGTTCAGAAGTGTGACAAGCGCGAAGAAGCGGAGGGAACCATCAGAAGTGAGATGAGCCCCGATTGTTTTGTCAGTCCCCTTTGCCTTCCACCCTAATTGAACCTTGCCGTAGCTTTCCTCGATCTGGAATCGATCAAACGCCGGCAAAATCCGGGAAATGTACCGGCAGATCCTCTCGAAGCGTTCGTAGTCCTCATTTTCAAGCCTGTGCAGCACCGCTGCTAGATTCCCTCCATCGGTACGCAGGTAGTTGCTGTCACCCGCATCCCATCGTATTTTGAGGTTCGAGTTATCCGACGTGTTATGAAACTGATGGACCGCACAGTTGCGTAGCAGGTGCACGATCACTCGTGCGGTCGTCGGATTGATTCCCGAATGGGATAGAGATTGCGCAGCCTTTACTATCTGTGCTTCTCCGTCTCCATTCATTTCCAGGTGGGTCCAAGGCGCTTCGGATGGCCAATCGCTGCGGCTGAGCCGAAACGCCTCTTCAGCGAAAATGAACCTGTCAGGATGTACGCGGGAAAGAATGAATCGGTAGTCATTTCTGCCTTTGTCGCTATCCATGCTGATTTCAGCTTCTATGGCCTTCGTGGTCTGAAATCCGCCATACAACTGGTCATCGGCTCCGCCATGCCGCAAAATGAATTCTTCCAAACTGCGGGACCGGAGCATCCAGCCCAGCATCTCGAAGAAGCGCATGAAATTAGACTTGCCGGATCCATTGGCGCCGATCATGACGCATACGTTGCCCAAAGCTGATATCTCAACGTCTGCGAGAGTTCTGAACCCGCGGATGTGAATCGATCTCAAACTGTTCATTTCAAACTTTGTCCTTCGTTCTCCACGTGGATACCTTGCTGTAATGCAGGCCGTTTCTGTCACATTTTTTTGAATGTTGACTCTAAACACAGGTACGGAGTTTCAAGATCCTTACGGACAAGGAGTTTTCGCTGGAATCGCTGCAGGCTGGAACCGCAGTCATGCCATTTGTAACCGGGATTTTCGCCGCTGCTTGTTGGATTCGCTGCATCCCGTTACCACCATCGAAACCTGAATCCGGCTGAACGAGGCGTGTAAGTTTGAGTTATACGGGGGATTCGACTCAGCTTGCCAATCGCTCGGCGTTCTTCAGGTCAACCGACACAAGCTGGCTTACACCCATCTCTCCCATTGTAACGCCGAACAGCCGATCCATGCGCGCCATTGTGATTGCATGGTGGGTAATGATCAGGAAGCGTGTCTCGGTGCGGCGGGTCATCTCATCCAGAAGGTCGCAGAACCGGTTTACGTTGGCGTCGTCCAGCGGCGCGTCGACTTCGTCAAGCACACAGATCGGGGCCGGGTTCGCAAGGAACACAGCAAATATAAGCGCCAATGCGGTCAGCGACTGCTCGCCGCCTGAAAGCAGTGACAATGTGCTGAGCTTCTTTCCGGGGGGCTGGCACATGATCTCCAGCCCTGCATCCAGCGGATCATCTGCCTCGACCATTTCCAACCGCGCATCGCCGCCACCGAACAGGTGTCCGAAGAGCATCGCAAAGTTGCTGTTCACCTGTTCAAACGCAGTAAGGAGCCGTTCGCGGCCTTCCTGGTTCAGTGCCGCGATTCCAGAACGCAACTTTCCGATCGCGACCTCAAGATCTTCCTTTTCCCCGAGCAGTCCGTCATGTTCCTCCTGAACCGCCCTTGCGTCTTCCTCCGCACGGAGGTTCACGGCTCCCAATGAATCGCGCTGCCGTTTGAGCCGGTTCACGTCCTGCTCGACCTGGTCCGACGGCGGAATTCCGTCGGCTTCGACCCCAAGGGTTTCGAGAAGCGCTTCAGGATCCGTTCCCTGTTCCTCGGTGATCCGGTGCGCCGCGCTTTGAACCGCTTCCCGTGTGGCGTCGCACCGCGCTTCCGCCGCTGCCCGCGCTTCGCGCATTTCGCTGGCGAGGCGTTCCGCTTTCCGCTCCGCTTCGCCTGCTTCGCGCATCGCCGTCTCCGCAAGAGCCAGCGCATCCAACGCATCCGATCGGTGTCCTTTTGCGCTCTCGATACTGTCGGAGAGAGCGTCACGCTGCGTGGCTATCTGACCTGGAACGTCCTTTGCCACCGCAAGATCCTCTTCCGATGCCGTCCGTCTCTTTTCAAGTTCCTCCAGGCGCTTTCCGGCGTTCGCAAGTCGCAGCTTCCAGCCAGTAAGCTCCTCCGAAATCCCGCGAAGCCTCTTTGCCCGTGCCTCACCGTCGTGTTTCACTTCATCATGGATGGCCCGGCGGGACATCATTGTTATTCGAGCGGCTTCAACCGAAACCTTCACTTCCTCTACCGTCCTTCGGGCTGCCTCAAGATCATCAAGGTCTTTCTGGGCTTCCTCGGCGTCCCGAGCCGCATCCCGAGCCTGCTTTGCATTCTCTTGGTGCCGTGCCGTTGCGAGGCGCAGCGTCTCCACTGTCCCCGAGGCGATATTCCGGTCAGCTTCGGCCCGGCTCAGCGCCCGGCTCGCTTCTGTCATATTTGCGTCCGCCGTGCGCATCGCTTCACGCGCCTTGCGGTCGGATTCGGTCAGTTCGGCCAGTTGAGCCTTTAGGCTCTCATGTGCCCGCGCTGCGCCATCCGCTGTTTCTGCAGCCGGCGCCAGTTCCCTTTTGAGCCGTTCCAGTCGGTTCATCTGCTCCAGACGCAGGGCGGCGGTGTTCGGGGCATCTTCCGCACTGGCCCGGAATCCATCCCACCGCCATAAATCGCCTTCCACACTGACCAGACGCTGCCCCGGCTTCAGGCTCTGCTGCAATCTGCTTCCGTCGCTTCGATCAACCAACCCGACCTGCTTGATCCGGCGTTCAAGAACGGCAGGTACAGACACAGACTGCGCCAGCTGCAGCACCCCGTCAGGAAGCGGCTGTACATGTTCATAGTCCGTAAGCGGCACCCAGCCGGTCCGATCATCCGGATGCACTTCCGGAACCCGGAGATCATCGGACAATGCCGCGCCCAGAGCCTTTTCGTATCCGGGACTGACCCGAACCAGGTCCAGAAGCTGCCCTTTCTCGCTGGTATCGCGTTCCAGGAGTTTGGAAAGGGCCGCGACTTCCGTTCGCAGAGCGTTTGCCTCGCCTTCCGCTTCCGACCTGCTCGCTCTTGCCTGCGCTTCGAGGGCCTGCGCTTCGGCCCGTACGTTGTCGGCCTCGGCCAGAGCGGATTCCATGCGTTCCGCTTCAGCTACTGCCGCTGAATGCCTTGTGCCTGCTTCCTGAAGCTCCCTGTCCGCATCCTCAAGTGCCGATTCCGCGTTCCTTTGGGCCGATCTGGACTGAACCGCTTCGCTTTCCGAGCGGCCAAGAGTCTTGAGAGCGTCGTCCACAAGTCTCTGCGTGGATTGATGCTTCGCAGCCAGTCGTGCTGTGTCCTCAGTAACCTGCGCCAGCAGATCCTCGCGTTCCTGCAGTTCACGGGCCGCCTTTCGCGCATCCTCAGCGCAAGCGGCCAGCGCCGCATCATGGCCGTCGTCCAGTTTCCGCAGGTCATCAGCCTCGGCCGCAAGCCGCGCCACTGTTTCTCCGGCATCGCGCTTTAGCGTCTCTTCCCTCTCGATGTCCTGTCCAAGCTGCGCGACGCGCGCCGTCAGGGTGAGAATTGACTCGGTGGCACGGGATTCACGTTCGGAAAGCGCGTCCAGTTCGACCAGCAGCCGCTGCAGTGCCGCCGCCGCCGCGGCCTCGTTCTCGCGCAGCGGAGGCAGCGCCTCTTCCCGCTCCGTCCGAAGTGTTCTTGAAGCAAGCGCCTTCCGCTCCGCATCGCTTTCGGCGAGCATCCGCTCCCGCAATACCCGTTCCGCTGCTTCCCTGGCTTCGTCCGCCTCGCGCCACCGCCCATAGAGAAGCAGCCCCTCCGAGTGCCGCAGCGCAGAGGCGATTTCGCGATACCGGGCGGCCTGCTTTGCCTGACGCGCCAACTGAGCCAGCTGGGACGCCAGCTGCTCGATCACTTGATCGACACGCTGCAGATTCGACTCCGCAGCGTTCAGCTTGAGTTCGGCTTCGTGTCGTCGCTGATAGAGGCCTGATATTCCGGCCGCTTCCTCGAGGACACGCCGCCGCGCACGGGGCTTGGCGTTTATCAGTTCCGAAATCTGCCCCTGTCGGACCAGCGCTGGGGAATGGGCGCCGGTTGAGGCATCGGCAAACAGCATCTGTACATCCCGGGCCCGACTGTCCCGGGAATTGACCTTGAACGCTGATCCCGCATCGCGGGTTATCCGCCGCGCAACTTCCAGATAGTCGCCGGAATTGAACGCCGAAGGCGCACGCCGTTCGCTGTTGTCGATATGAACGACAACTTCCGCGAAGTTGCGGGCAGGCCGGCTCGCGGATCCCGAGAAAATCACGTCGTCCATGCCGCCGCCGCGCATGGCGGTCGGGCGGTTTTCGCCCATAACCCAGCGGAGCGCTTCAAGGAGATTCGATTTGCCGCAGCCGTTCGGGCCAACAACGCCCGTCAGCCCCGTGCCGATCGGAAGATCCGTCGGATCAACGAAACTCTTGAATCCGTTCAGCTTAAGGCGCGTGAACTGCAACTTCGCTGATCCCCTGCGAATCCCGATCACGGCATTTTCATCTTATCGCCAGCAATAAGTCAATGCCTTACCCCATCATGTCGCCAGTTCACGCCAGTTTTCCACAAGATATCGATGAAATTTCCTCGAATTCCGATCCATTCTCTGGATTCTGACAGGAAATCCGCCCGGTCGCGGCTCATGCGCAGAGCTGGTCCAAGCGCGGTTCGCACCGGGAACTGGCGCGATTCTGCCGTAGTCGGTCGCGATTGTCCTTGACCCTGGGATTCCGTTCGCTGCAAAGAAGTCGTGCATGGTGCCCCGTAATCCGTGCAAAGCACGCGGGGCCGAACTGGGAATCTGGTGACAGCGACCCAATCTGGGGCTGGAGGCCAGAGCCGCCCCCGCGACTGTAAGCGGAGAGCGCACGCCAAATTGCCACTGGAGCGATCCGGGAAGGTGGCGTTGCGCAGCGACCCGCAAGCCAGGAGACCTGCCATGTGGATGAACCGCAATTCCTGTCGGGTGTGACAGGCAGAGGAGACAAACGACATGAACGCTCAGACCCTTGAGACCGGCCGGACGGATTCCGGCACTGCCGGAATCGCTTTAGCAGTCCTTGCCGGCATCTTTTTGTTGGTCGTTTCCGGTTTCGCGCAGGCGACTGTGCTGCATGACGCCGCTCATGATCAGCGCCATGCGATGGCATTTCCCTGTCACTGACAAATGGTCCGACATCTGCTGGTCTGCGCCGCGCTCGCTGGAGCTGCGGCCGGACTTATCGCTGCCGCGCTGCAGCTGACCTTTGTCGTTCCCGCCCTTCTGGAGGGGGAACTGTTCGAGTCCGGTGAGCGCCTGCACTTCGTTTCCGACGGAACGCCGCAAAGCGTGCGGGAGGCGCCAGGTCTTGAAGGCGATCTGTCAAGGCATGGAATGACGGTGGCCTTCAACCTCGTGACTTACCTGGGATACGGCCTGATTCTTTCTGGAGCTATGGCGCTCGCGGAACGGTACGGCCGTGCCGCAACCGCTCGTGCAGGCCTTGTCTGGGGCGTCACCGGCTTCATCGCGGTCCAGTTGGCGCCCGCCATCGGGCTGCCCCCTGAACTGCCGGGCACTCCGGCGTCAGAGGTAGGCCCGCGGCAGGCATGGTGGCTGTTTACGGTAGCAAGCTCGGCGGCTGGCCTCGGGCTCATCGCGTTCACCCGCGGCGCCATTCCGTTTGCAGGCGTTGCCCTTCTGCTGCTTCCCCATCTGGTCGGCGCACCGCACCTTGATACTTACTGGGGAGTCGCACCGCCGGAACTGGCTGCGCATTTCGTCACTCTCAGCCTAGGAGCGGCGCTTGTGGGCTGGGCGTCGCTCGGGTTTTTCTGTGGGTGGTTCTGGGAGCGCCGCCACGCCCCCCCTGATTCCGCCTGACCTTCATGGCGCTTGCAGCCGTGGACACATTTCGGCCCTGACGGACGCGCTGCCCCTCAACAACGAGGTTTCAGATGCCTGCGAAGATTCCGACCACTGTCATTACCGGATTTCTGGGATCCGGAAAGACCACGCTGATCCGGCACCTCCTTCAGAATGCGGACGGCCGCCGTATCGCGCTTGTCATCAACGAGTTCGGTGAACTGGGCGTTGACGGTGAACTGCTGAAGCACTGTGGAGACGACGCCTGTGCCGAAGGCGATGTTCTGGAACTCAGCAACGGCTGCATCTGCTGTACCGTAGCCGAGGATTTCCTTCCTGCCATGCGGGTGCTTGTCGAACGGGACAAACCACCCGATCATATTGTGATCGAGACTTCAGGTCTTGCATTGCCGCAGCCATTGGTCCGTGCATTCAACTGGCCGGAAATCTCAACGAAGGTTACGGTCGACGGCGTGGTCACTGTGGTCGACGGCCATGCGGTTTCGGAGGGAAGGTTTGCCCACAGCGTCTCCGCCGTCGAAGCACAAAGGCGGGCGGATGACGGTCTTGACCATGAAACGCCGATCTCAGAACTCTTCGAGGATCAGGTGGCCTGTGCGGATATGATCGTTATCAACAAGACAGATCTCCTGAGCGAAGATGAATCGGACGCACTCGCCGCAAGGCTGGAGAGTGGGAGCCGTGACGGTGTGCATGTTGTCCGGACGTCAATGGGCGCGCTGCCGGTCGACGTGCTGCTTGGTCGCGGACAGGCGGCAGAGCACGATGTTGCCGCACGGCATGAGATGCATCATGACCACCATGACGATAACGGCCATGATGACCATGATCACGACGAATTCGAAAGCTTCATCGTCACGCGGCCCGAAATCGAGGATCCCAAGGCGTTTGCCGCATCCGTCGCCGAAGTCATCCGCACCCACGACATACTTCGTCTGAAAGGGTTCGCGGCGGTGACGGGCAAGCCGATGCGCCTGAACCTTCAGGCCGTTGGACCTAGAGTGGAGACCTACTTCGACCGCCAGCTCGGCCGCAACGAGCCCCGTGAGGCCCGCTTGGTGGTCATCGGCCAATCCGGCCTTGACCGCGCAGCCATCACTGCGGCTTTGACAGCATGATTTCCGTTACAAGGGGCGACCCGCGTGGTCCGGAAGCCACTGCTCTTCTTCGGGAGAGCCATGCATTGCTGGAGAGGCTATTTCCTGCGGAAGCGAACCATCACCTCTCAATCGACGGCCTATGTACTCCGGATGTCGCCTTCTTCACTGCCAGCAGTGACGAGGCGGTCATTGGTATCGGCGCCCTTGCCGACGGGGGAACGCATGGTGAGATAAAGTCGGTCTTCGTCGCTCCTCATGCCCGCAATTCGGGAGCTGGCGCGGCCATTCTTGCCGCGATCGAGGCTGAGGCGCTTATGCAGTCCCTCTCCTGCCTGTGCCTTGAAACCGGCACCGGCCTTGATGCGGCGATCCGCCTGTACAGACGTGCCGGCTTCTGCATCAGGGGGCCGTTCGGCAGCTATAGGGACGATCCGTTAAGCATATTCATGGAAAAATCTCTCGCTCACCGCCACTGAACCCGGCAGTGGATTCGGATCCTGCTGATCAAACTGATCTGTGACTTTGCTGCACTGGCCTGAAAGCATGTGCGGAAAAGCGATGTCGATGCTACGGAAATATATAGCTGGCAATTCGGGACTGGTGCGACGTCATTCGATACCGGCCTCCTGAACAGCATGCACAGGAAGGTGGCGGCATTTTTTCGGCGCAATCGGAGAGGTGCCGGTCGGATGAGTGGCAACCGATATTGCGGCCGAGGCGGGGAGGTCTGCTGCGAGATAGGGAATCCCGGAATTGCTGCTGTGGGCTGGTCGGGATGGATCTCCTGCGCTCCTGCGCAATTGATTTGAGGTTGGGTCAGGGCCTCGCTTGAACTGAAACGCGGCACAGTAATTCACGGTTTTAGGTCGTTCAGGACAGACCTGCCCAACACGAACTTCTTTGGTTCGGATTCCGTCAGAGATCATGCAGCGAAAACAGAATCCTTCGTGGGTGCAGCGTTTGTCGACGGCGGCACAGAAGCAGGGGGGCCTTGATACGCGAACGCACGGCCGACCAAGTTGACCGCGCCAAACGCCTCCTCGGATCAAGTTGCATTTGAACGCACGTCGCGCGTGGGCTACTCAAGAACGATGACGTTCATGTATTTCGCCTATGGCTCAAACATGTTGACCACGCGCCTGCGTGCCAGATGCGGCAGCGCTAAATTCCATTCCAAGGCGCTCGTGTGCGGGTACAAGCTGGAGTTCACCAAGAAGAGCAGGGACGGATCGGGGAAGGCCACGTTGACGAAGTCCGAGTCGGTGGCCTGCACTCCCGGGGTCATCTTCAGGATAAGCGAAAGCCAAAGTGCAGAACTCGACAGGTTCGAGGGGGCTGGCAATGGCTACGACAGGGTAGCCGACTTTCAGATCGAAGCTCCTGACGGGCCAAGAACCGCGACCACATATCTGGCAACTGCAAGAGAGGATCTGCTTCCATACGATTGGTACCTTGCGTTGGTAATTGCTGGGGCAATGGAACACGGCCTTGGCGATTCGCACATCATGCATCTTCGGGCACAGAGCTGTCGCTCTGATCCGTGTGATTGCAGGGACGGGCGCAAGAAGGCAATCAAGGCGTTGCACGAGGCTGAACACTTCGACTACCGATCTCTATTGGGCGACTGACCGTCCCTCTGAATGGCACTCTGCAGGCTCAAACCGAACTGATGGAAGTGTTCCGGACGCTGCGTTCTGGAACGGTGTCAGGAAAGACGCTCTTTTTCCAGCGGGCCAATTGCACTGTGACTTGGTCGCAGCCAATGTGCGTTCGTTCTCACGGAATTCATGAAAAGCACCAGCTACGGTCCTGGATAATCCGATCCCGACTCCGCGATGAACCCAATCCGCTGCACATGCTGCTTCAGGCAAGGCAAACATGAACGAACCACGCTAACAACACTCGTGAACTTGTCCTTTAACCGATTGTACCGCGTTCCACGACGAGGCAGGGGCAACAGCAACCCTTTGAGCATTGCGTCACCCTAGGATTGCGGATCGGTCGCACCAGTCCGACCAAGGGAACCGCGCACCGGACTTGGCCAATCTCCCGCGACGTGCGAGGCTCTTCCGGTCGAGCCAGGGATCCCATGACTCCGGTTCCTCCTGAAACCTGTCGGAACAACACCCCGGAACCGGCTGAACCCTCGCTTAAGGCGGTGAGGTGCAGGGGAGGGGTGTGCGGAGGAATGGCAGGAGAGAGCTTTTCCTACCGCGCGACCGCAACCTTCCAAGGAGACGGCCATGAACGCATTCGCAGCCGCGCCCGAACCCTCGATGGCGCATTGGGCTTCTGCGAACGGTTTAACCGTAAGCTCGGACAGAACGGCTGGACCACGATGCGCAACGCTCTGCGGCCGCTGCTGCGCACGACGACACTAGCCAGAGCCGACTGGAAATCTCAATACGGACGGCTTTCAGGTCGAAGTTCACCAAGCCATGCAGATCCCGCCGCCGAACGTCTGCAGGACGGTCGTCTGAAGGCCCGCCGGCAATCCGCGCGAAACGCGGCCTAAACAGGTCCGGCGCTCACTCGCGGTGCCATTCGGATTTCCATACCGTTGTTTACAAATGATATTTTGCACTGGATGTTGAAGATGAGCTAAGTAGCGGAGTTCGATTCCAGGTGCAGTCGCCCCGAAACAAACGGAATCAACTGTGCAGAAAGCGCTCCTCAAGGAAAAATGAGTGCTTTACTGGGGACCATCGGGCGCGTAGAGTATGCGCTGGAGGCGCGTAACGCAATGAAAACAAAGAAAATAACCGTCGAGGCATCCCCGGATCACCCGGAGATCCTCGATGTTAGAGACGCCATGCAGCAAGTCATGGACTACTTCGAACTTCTTACGGATCGGGGACAGTCCAACATTGTCTGGAACCTTGTGTTCGCGAGCACAAGTTCCCCTTTCACTGCCGAGGGTGTGCCGGTTGACCTCCGAACGAACGCACCGGCTTATGGTCAGGTACGGGACCACGTTGCAACGATCAGACGCGGATTTGCCCGTCTTCAGGAAGGCGAGCCGCTGGACGACGATTTCCCGGTGGAGAAACGTGAAGTCGCAAAACAGATTCTGAAACGAAACCTAAATGGTATTGGGCGCACAGCAATCGACTTCGGTGACGATGCTGTCTACGAAATTGGACCTCAACAGGCGGCGCGTTCTTTGGCCGTCATCAACGGCGAGGACGACGAAGAATACGATTATCTCTTCAGCACGTTCTCTCGGAAAGAGCTTGGTTCCATAGAAGGCAGAATCGTTGATTTGAGCACTGACTATGACGAACCTGCCATCAAGCTCAAGGAACATCGGAGCGGGCGCGAAATTCAGTGCAGAATTTCTGCTGAAGCACGAGATGAAATCGAGAACAGCCTGACTGCTGGCGATGTGTGGACGCATAGACGGGCGCGTGTGAGAGGCATGATCAATTACGACCCCAACGGCAAGATAGTTCGCGTCTACGATGGTCGGATTGCATTCATTGAAACCAAGGAATCTGAAATCCGAGATTTTAGGGATCCTGATTTCACTGGTGGCTTGTCTGCTTAAGAGTACATCGACAAACTAAGAGAAAACGAACTTGGGTGAGGTGCCAAAATACTACTGGGACGCCTGCATCTGGATCGAACTGATTACCCAAGCAGACGCAGAACGGGTAGAGCGCTGCCGGCATGTGATTGAACTTGCCAAGCGCGGCAAGGCGGAGCTTTGGATGTCGGCGTTTACCTTGGCAGAGGTTTACAAAAAGAAATGCGATGTTGTCGCTGTGGGCATTCAGGAGGCTCAGGATCGTGCGTTTGAAGACTACATTGAGGCCGAATTTGTCAGGAAAATCAATGTTGACGTTGATGTGGGAAATCTAGCGAGGCGATTGCTTCGCCTGCATCCCGGCTTGGGAAAGCCGCAGGATGCAGTTCATGTTGCAAGCTGCCTTTTGGCCAACCTTGATGAACTCCATACATTTGACCGAAGCGACTTATTGAGGATTGATGGTGTTTTGCCAAGGCGTGACAAGGTCAGGCTGAAGATTTGTATGCCACCGGCGCCACCGGAACCGCAAATGTTCCCAGAAGATGACTGAAAAGAAAAATACCCGGCTCGACCGCTTCAAGAGAGCTGTCGGTGAAGTCGGGGGGTCGGAGACGATGAACATTGGTTTAATGAGAGAAGCTAAAGAAGCTGGCTTAGCAGCTACAGGACGATGACTCGGGTGACTGAGCCGAACCGTCACGCTCAGTCGTGATCACCAAAAAGGCGGGATTGCATTCAAGATCCCGGATCGAGATGCCGGGACCGTTAGGGCAAGTGCGGTGCGAGAATGTGCGCACGGACGGGTGCATGTGGAAAAAGCACCAATCGCAGGGAAGTCTCCTTTGTCTCCTGACAGTTTGACCGCGCTATGCATTCCAACCTGCTGACGTCGGCCGAACGTATAATGGATCCGTGCCCAAATTATTGAAGTATGGCCATTTCGTGAACCAGGTTTCGGCGACAGCGGCAGTCGATGATCTCAATGACTGTGGTCCCGGTTTAGCAGGTGCTTCGAAAAGCCCATTTTTTTTTGACGGAGCCGTGAATTTTCAAGCCTGCCTTCTGCATACCAGTTGAAGGCGTCGTTGTGGCGCAATCCGGCCAATGGATGAAATGCTTGTTGAAATGACACTCGATGAGGGACAAGGGGTTTCTGGAATGATCGGACCAGAATTACAGCTATGACGGTTCCCGGAACAAAGTAGATCGACGCCTATGCATCTCCTAGCCGCAACACCTGGCGCAATTGATGACGGAGCGGAGCCGGTCGATCTCGGCCAGACTCCGGCCGAAGTCGTCTTCCTGTCGGCAGCCGACACTGAATTGGCCGCACTCAGCGTTGCCCGGACGGAATTGGATGCACCACCTTCACTCCGGCTCGCGTCACTGAATCACTTGAGCCACCCGATGTCGGTGGACCTTCATATTGAGAATTGCGCCGCTAGGTCCAAGCTGGTTATAGCCCGCGTGCTCGGAGGCCTCGGTTACTGGAGGTATGGTGCCGAACAGTACGCCTCCCGGCTTTCAGAAGCGGGAATACCCTTTGTGCTGCTCCCGGGCGACGACCGGCCGGATCCCGAACTGCGTGCCCTCTGTACTGTTGCGGACGAGGACTGTGATGCCCTTTGGTCATACTTGGTGGAAGGTGGCCCCGAAAACATCACGAATTTCCTGAGATACGCGCGCTGGATGGTGTCCGCTCCGCAGGAACGGCGGGACGCCCGGCAACGACCGGTTCCATGCAGACCGATTCTTAGGGCAGGCCTGTATTGGCCGGGGGCGGGAGAGTCTGACCTGGACAGCGTGCGCCGCGCTTGGTCAAGCGGTGCTCCTGTGGTTCCTGTCATCTTCTACCGCGCGCTCGTGCAGGGCGCGGGACTCAATCCGATAAACCGCTTGGTCGGAAGCCTTCTGCGCCGTGGCCTCAACCCGCTCCCGGTATTTGTGGCCTCACTTAAGGATCCAGTCAGCGCCGCCACGCTTGAGCGCCTGTTTCAGGAGGTTCCGCCCTCGGTGATTCTGAATTGTACCAGCTTTGCGGTTGCATCGCTGGCAGGAGATGGATCTCAGGACAACCCGCTGCGTTCAATCGCCGCCAACAGATCACCGGTCCTTCAGGTGATGCTGTCTTCCGCATCCGAAAGTGTCTGGGAAACCGGCCTTGCGGGCGCTTCAGCCCGAGACATTGCCATGAACGTGGCATTGCCGGAAGTGGATGGCCGCGTGTTTTCCCGCGCTGTCAGCTTCAAGGGCGAGGCATTTTTTGACGAAGCCACTGAATGCCCCATTGCAGCCTACCGTGCCCACGGCGACCGAATCGATTTCGTCACCCAGCTCGCCGGGAACTGGGCAAGGCTGAGAAGATGTCAGCCGGAAGAGCGGAAGATCGCCGTTGTTCTTGCAAACTATCCCAATCGGGATGGAAGGCTGGCCAATGGCGTTGGACTGGACACTCCTGCCGCTACTGTCGGCGTACTGAATGCGCTGGCCGAAAACGGATATGATGTCAGCGGCGCTCCGGCAGATTCCGACGCGCTGATGCGGAAAGTCATGGCCATGCCAACCAATTGGCTCGCCGACCGCATTGACCGTCACGGCGGCGAATCCCTTCCGATCGATGTTTACCGGCAGCACTACTCAGATCTTCCATTGGAGGTGAAGGAAAGGATCGAATCACGCTGGGGCGACCCTGAGTCCGATCCGTTCTTCGAGGCAGTCGATTCTTCCAATACCGATCCGAACACAAGCGGTGCTTTCAGGCTCTCGATTCTGAAGTTCGGAAACATCGTCGTCGGAGTGCAGCCTGCTCGCGGCTACAACATCGATCCGACCGAAACCTATCATTCCCCCGACCTGGTTCCTCCCCACAGCTATCTTGCATTCTATTTCTGGTTACGGTTGCATTGGGGTGCCCACGCTGTCGTGCATATGGGCAAGCACGGCAATCTGGAGTGGTTGCCGGGCAAGTCGCTCGCGCTTTCCCAATGCTGCCTGCCGGAAGCCGCTCTGGGGCCGATGCCCCACGTCTACCCTTTCATCGTAAACGATCCCGGTGAAGGCACACAGGCGAAACGCCGTGCCCAGGCAGTGATCGTCGACCACCTCACCCCCCCGATGACCCGGGCCGAAACCTATGGACCGCTTCGGGATCTCGAAGCGCTCGTGGACGAATATTTCGAGGCGGCTGGCGTTGATCCACGTCGTATCGGCTATCTTCGCCGCGAAATCCTGACGCTTACGGCGGCGGCCGGTCTTGATGCCGATGCAGGTCTGGCGGGTGATGACGACGAGACGGACCTCGCCAAACTCGATGCATATCTTTGCGAGCTGAAAGAGGCACAGATCCGGGACGGTCTGCATATCTTCGGCGCATCGCCTGAGGGCGACGCCGCGCGGGATCTTCTGATCGCCCTTGCGCGCGTTCCCCGCGGAGACGGCAAAGGGAGGGACGCATCCCTGCTGCGTGCCATGGCTGAGGATCTTGGCCTGTCCATCGATCCGCTTGACTGCGAAATGTCCGCACCGGCCTTGGAAAAACCCCAATGCCTTGCTGGCCTTTCCGCCGACCCATGGCGCAGCAACGGAGATACGGTGGAGCGCCTGGAACTTCTGGCCAAGAATCTCCTGCGGAAAGGCGGGCCGATGGATCCGCACCCTGGTGCGAAATCGAAAGCGGTCCTTGATGAGATAGAGGAGGTGTTCACCCCAGCCGTCGCCACTTGCGGGCCGTCTGAGATGGAAGGGTTGCTTGAGGCTCTGTCCGGAAGGTTTGTGGAACCGGGTCCGTCCGGTGCCCCGACACGCGGTCGACCGGATGTCCTGCCGACCGGGCGGAATTTCTACTCGGTTGACAGCCGCGCAGTTCCCACGCCCGCTGCTTGGTCGCTTGGCTGGAAGTCGGCAAGTCTGCTGATCGACAGGCACCTGCAGATCCATGGCGACTGGCCGCGGACGGTGCTGCTTACCGCTTGGGGAACCGCCAACATGCGAACTGGTGGCGACGACATCGCCCAATGCCTTGCTCTCATGGGCGTGCGTCCGACATGGGACCGGATGAGCCGCCGCGTAACGGGATTCGAAGTCATTCCAGCGGATGCGCTTGGCCGACCTCGCGTAGACGTTACCCTGAGGGTTTCGGGCTTTTTCCGCGACGCGTTTCCGCAGCAGATGGCGCTGGTTGACAGTGCCGCCCGCGCAGTGATGCAGATGGATGAGCCGGAAGACATCAACTCTGCGGCAGCTCGCACGAAAGCCGGTGAGTCCACGGCGCGTGTATTTGGCTCAAAGCCGGGCGCCTATGGAGCCGGACTTCAGGCATTGATCGACGAACGGCTATGGAACGATGCCAAGGATCTTGCCGACGCCTATCTGGAGTGGGGTGGATACGTATATGCTGCCGGTGAAGAGGGCCGCAAGGACCGCGAGGCATTTGAAGCCCGCCTCGGCCAGACGGAAGCGATCGTCCAGAACCAGGACAATCGGGAGCACGACCTTCTGGATTCGGATGACTATTACCAGTTTGAAGGAGGCGCTTCTGCGGCGATCAATGTCCTGCAGGGCCGTGACAGGCCAATCTATCACAACGATCATTCACGTCCGGAACGACCTGTGATCCGAACTCTTGATGACGAGATCGGGAGGGTAGTCCGTAGCCGCGTCGTCAATCCCAAGTGGATCGCCGGGGTCAAGCGCCATGGCTACAAGGGCGCGTTCGAAATCGCGGCAACGGTGGACTACCTCTTCGCGTTCGCGGCGACGACGGGAGCTGTGCGGGGTCACCATTTCGATCTGGTGCACAGCGCGTTCCTGGAAGACGAGGAAACAAGGGAGTTCATTGAGAATCACAACCCATCTGCGCTCCGCGAAATCGCCGAAAGGCTTTCGGAAGCGATCGAAAGGGGGTTGTGGACCCCTCGTTCAAACTCGGCCCGTGCCCTGATCGACTGGCTGTGCGGCCTTGGCAGCCAGCGTGCCCGTGGGCTACCCGCCAACCAGCAACCTTGACATATTTATGGGAACCGGACTGCCTTTCAGCCGCGCATCGTAAACGATCACGCTTTCGGCGACGCGCATTACGTAGTTGCGGGTTTCGCGATACGGAATGTGTTCGATCCAGTCGATGACATCCATCCGTTGGTCCCGAGGATCTCCGATCTCCCTGATCCAGCGGCGCGCGCGTCCCGGACCTGCATTATAGCTGGCGGCAACCAACGCGACGCCCGTTCCGAATTCCCCAATCAGTTCTTCCAGATAGGCACTGCCAATCAAAATGTTGTAGGCTGGATCGGAAGTGAGCCTTTGTTTGCTGTAGGCAATCCCGACTCCGGCCGCCATTTCCCTTGCCGTCGATGGTATCACCTGCATCATTCCCCGAGCGTCGGCGCCGCTGATGCCGTCAGGATAGAACTCGCTTTCCTGCCTCGCGATCGCGAGGACAAGCTCGGCTGGAGCCCGCAGCCGCTCGGGCCGCAGGCTCGGAAGAGGGAAGAGGGCGTTATGTACTGTCACCCCTTGGCTGGCCGCCTGCTTGCCGACGCGTACGGCGATATAGGGATCGCGAAGTGATACCGCATAGCTGACCAGTGCATTCAGGTCATTTGGTCCCATGCTCTCCGCAAGGTGCCGGAGAAACCAGGAAGGCTCCCATCCATAATCGGCAAGGCGAAACAGCCGAGCAGCCTCAAGGACCGAGCTATTCAGAAAATCCCGGCCCCGCCACGGCACTCCGCTTGAGCGCTCAACCAGTTCGCCGTTCATCGGAACGCCAGTGATTTCCGCTGCCAGCAGACCGTAAAAGCTGGTTTGATGCATCCGCGCCGCTTCGAGAAAGGCCCGTCTGGCCGCTTCGGAGTTTCCAGCAGCCGCATGCGCCCGTCCTTCCCAGTAGCCTGCTTTCCCTAGGCTGATTGAGGTCTGCACCGCTCCCCGGAAGTTCCGGAAATGCTCCAGCGCTTTCTTCGGCCGATCTAGAAAGCGCAGCGCAAGATAGCCGGAGAGCCATTCCAGATCGGCATAGTCCGATCCGGAACTGAGATAGTGGCTGCTTGCCAGCTGGTAGGCGCGCTTCCAGTTTCGAGCCAGCATTTCCTCCCGTGCAAGGCGCCGTCTCCGGTCGGCCCAGGCCTCAGGTCGGCCAAGCGATGCTTTGCTCCTGCTGCTTTCCAGCATGATGGCGACAGCGGCGTCGTGCTGGTTCTGAGCGACATGCCATTCCATTCTGTCCCGTGCGAGCCCCGGGTTGTTGGCGGACTGGTTGGGAAGTGCCTTGACCAGACTGGCGGCGTCGGCCGCCCGGCTCTGAAGCCCCAGTCTGGCATTGGCCAGCTCGCGCTGCCTTGCCTTGACGCGAGGCAGCATACGTCGTGCCGACTTCATGTCTCTTGACCAGAGAGCATGGTCTATTCGTTCAGCATGGTGCGGCTTCACCGTTGCTGCATGATTCTGGAGAATCGCCGCTTCTTCCGCACCGGTCATTTTAAGCGACTTCCAGGCCTGTATCAGTCCCGCCTGTGCTTTGCCGCGCTTTCCTGACCGGGCATAGGCTTCGGAGAGCCGCAGCGCGCCATGGCCGGTCTGTGGCGGCTGCGGGCTGAAGTATCGGATCACGTCGCGGGCCGAGGCGCGCGCGGTAATGGATGCCTCGCCCTTGCGGCGCAGCAGCTTCAGGCCGGGCCAGTCCGCATTGCGGTCAAGAAACCGCAGGTAATCCTGAAAGTCGGCGCCGCCCGCCCGCAGGCGCTGCCATTCAATGATCTCTGCGGCTGCTTCGCCAGCGTCTTCTGCAGCCCTGAATGCCTGCTCCCAGTTGCGGTTGCGCGATGCCAGAAGCGCCTGCCGCATCGCGGGTCCGGACCGCAGGCCGTCGGGCCGCGGCACGGGAATTCCGGACGATTCGACGGCCAGGACGGATCCAGCACTGTTCGATCCCGTCTGTGCATAGGACGCTGAATGGGCCGCCAGCAGGCCCAACACCAGCAGACTCGAAAGAATGGCCCTCACGGTCTGTCACCTGTATTGCCTCACCTACGCAAGCTAACGAGGTATTGGTGCGAACGGAATACATAATCTTGGCAATGCCTGTCATTCTGGATAGAGTGCGTCCATTCCTTGCCGGGCTGGGTGAGCGCGGCATCCGCATGATTGGGAGCGCATAATGATCAAAGGATCGCTGCCCGCTTTGGTGACGCCGTTCAGAAATGGTGAACTGGACATCGACTCTCTGCGGCATCTTGTTGAATGGCATATTGACAGTGGAAGCGACGGCCTTGTGCCAGTCGGGACGACTGGGGAAAGTCCCACGCTGAGCCATGAGGAACATGACCTGGTTGTCCAAACCGTCGTGAAAGCCGTAGCAGGCCGGGTTCCAGTGGTGGCGGGTGCTGGAAGCAACAGTACGGCGGAGGCCGTTCGGCTTGCTCAGGCAGCGGAACAGGCTGGCGCTGACGCTGTCCTCGTTGTGACGCCATATTACAACAAGCCCACTCAATCCGGGCTGGTCGCACACTTCACCGCAGTGCATGACGCCTGCGGCCTGCCAATCATCATCTACAACATTCCGCCGCGCTCGGTGATCGACATGGTTCCGGAGACAATGGGGCAGCTGGCGAAACTGCCGCGCATTGCCGGTGTCAAGGACGCCACAGGTGATCTGGCAAGGGTTTCGCTGCAGCGCATCGCATGCGGCAAGGACTTCATCCAGCTGTCTGGAGAGGATCCCACTGCGCATGGGTTCAACGCCCAGGGCGGGGTTGGATGTATTTCGGTGACAGCGAATGTCGCTCCGGCGCTCTGCGCCGAGCTGCAGGACGCCTGTTCCAATGGCGACTATGCCCGCGCACTTGAACTGCAGGACCGTTTGATGCCGCTTCATGTGGCCATATTCACGGAACCGGGTATCTGCGGAGCGAAATATGGACTGTCGCTTCTCGGAAAATGCGAGGACACTGTTCGATCGCCGCTAACTGGGCTCACCGACAGAACTAAGGAACTGGTTCGCGGTGCGATGGTCAATGCGGGAATTCTGGGCTGA
>JAJEAY010000067.1 GCA_022824145.1 Rhodobacter sp.
ACTCCTTTCTATCTCTATTCCACTGCGACGCTGGTCCGTCATTTCAGGCTGTTCGACGAGGGCCTGGATGGTCTCGACCGTCTTGTCTGCTATGCGGTCAAGGCCAACTCCAATCAGGCCGTTCTGAAGGTCCTGGCCGAACAGGGAGCTGGCATGGACGTCGTCTCTGGAGGCGAATACGAGCGCGCGCGCGCGGCCGGGGTTCAGAGCGACCGGATCGTTTTTTCGGGAGTCGGCAAGACCCGGGCCGAAATGGAGCTGGCGTTGGCGGGCGGCGTCAGGCAGATAAACCTGGAATCCGAACCAGAAATGGAACTGCTATCGCAGGTGGCGGCATCTATGGGCGTGACCGTACCTGTCGCGTTCCGGATCAATCCTGATGTGGATGCCGGCACCCATGACAAGATTTCAACTGGCAGGGCAGAGGACAAGTTCGGCATTCCCGCCAGCCGGGTGTCTGATTCATACCGGGCCGCAGCGTCTTTGCCCGGATTGAAGATCGTCGGACTGGATGTGCATATCGGAAGCCAGCTGACCGATCTCGCACCCTATGAACAGGCGTTCAGGCTTGTCGCCGAGCTCGCTGTGCAGCTCCGCTCGGAAGGACATGAAATCAGTCGGCTGGACCTAGGCGGCGGACTGGGAATTCCCTACCGCCGTTCAAACGCGGCGCTTCCTCTTCCGATTGAGTTCTGCAGTCTGATCAAGAGCATTTTCGGGAATCTTGGCTGCGAGATAGAGATAGAGCCGGGAAGGCTGATCGTAGGCAACGCCGGAATCCTGGTAAGCCGGGTGCTGTTTCTAAAGTCCGGCCAAGACCGGAAGTTTCTGATTCTCGACAGCGCGATGAATGATCTCGTCCGGCCGGCGCTCTATTCCAGCTATCATGAAATCGTACCGGTAACTGAGCCTGCGCCTGGCGTCCACGAGCAGCCCTTCGACGTTGTCGGGCCAGTCTGTGAATCCGGAGACACATTCGCGAAGCAGCGGTCGATGCCGCCGCTCGAGTCCGGTGACTTGCTGGCTTTCCGGAGCGCCGGAGCGTATGGCGCGGTGATGGCCAGCGAATACAACACGCGTCCTTTGGTTCCTGAGGTTATGGTGCACGGAGACCGGTTCGCCGTCATCCGGGCCCGACCGACAATTGACGAAATCCTGAGTCGTGATATAGTTCCTGAATGGCTCTGACGCGCTGTCCCGCGTATGAACGGATGGCACTGACTGATGACGGACCCGCTCACCCTGCGGCATGACCGCTATGGAAGGCTGCGCCTGGCGCTGTGGCTGACGTGGTTTGGAGTGCTTGCGGAGCGCCTGACGCATTCCTTCTGGCCGCTTTGGTCATCTCTCTTCATTGGGGCAGCGGCCCTGATTATGGGGCTGCACGATTTGGTTCCGCTCGAAGTCGCTTGGGGCTTTGCGGTCCTGGTGCTCGTGGTCGTGGTCGGTACGTTTGGCTGGGGCATCCGGACCTTTCGCTTCCCGTCCAGACGTGAGGCGAAGGAACGGCTGGACCGTATGCTTCCCGGGCGTCCGATCGCCGCGCTGGAAGACACAATGGCGATCGGTGCAGGTGATCTGGCGGCAACGGCGGTATGGAACGAACATTTGGCCCGCATGGCGGCTGCCGTGAGAAATGCGCGTGCGGTCGGGCCGAACCTCCGCATCTCGGACCGTGACCCATTCGCCGTTCGTTACGTGGCCGTGCTGTTCCTGACGATGGCCTTACTGTTCGGCTCGGTACTTAAGGTCACGTCCGTGACCGAGATCACGCCGGGCGGCAACGGTTATCTGGCGACAGGTCCTTCATGGGAAGGCTGGGTCGAACCTCCTGCCTATACCGGCAAACCTTCGCTCTATCTTAACGATGTCGGTCAGTCAGTCATCGTGGTTCCGGAATCCAGTCGGGTCACCCTGAGACTGTACGGCGAACCTGGTGCGCTGACGGCGATGGAGACCGTCTCTGGACGGTCGGACCGTTCAGGAGGGGCAACCGATCCGGTGCAGAGCTTCAAGGTAAACCGGAGCGGCACGCTTGCGATCGAAGGTTCCGGTGGATCCGAATGGGTTTTTGAGATTGTAGACGATGAACCACCTGAGATCCAGACGCTGGGTGAGCCTGCGCGCGGCCTGATGGGTGAGATGCGGCAGACATTCCTGGCGAAGGACGACTACGGCGTCGTCAGCGGTTACGCCATGATCGCACTGGATCTAGCGTCTGTCGACCGCCGCCACGGACTCACTGCGGACCCCGAGCCGCGGCCTCTGATCGAACTGGACCTTCCCATTACGATATCCGGTGACCGGGCGGAGTTTACCGAAACGCTTGTTGAGAACTTCAGCGAGCATCCTTGGGCGATGCTGCCGGTAGAGATCGAACTGTTCGCACTGGACGCGCTTGCGCAGGAAGGGGCCGCGGCCCCGAACAAAGCTGTTCTGCCCGGGCGCCGTTTTTTCGATCCTCTGGCAGCGGCAATCATTGAGCAGCGCCGAGACCTGCTTTGGAACCGCAGCAACGGAAGCCGTGTGGCGCAGGTGCTGCGTGCCATCAGCCACCGCCCGGAGGGTCTGTTCAATTCCGATGCAACATACCTCAAGCTGCGATATGCTCTTCGCCAGCTCGAACAGGATCTTCCCGACGCTTTGACCGGTGAGCGACGTGACGGAATTGCCGAGGCGCTTTGGGATATCGCGTTGATGATCGAGGACGGGGATCTGGCGGATGTCCGTGAACGGCTCCGCTCAGCGCAGGAGCGGCTGCGGGAAGCTATGCGTAACGGAGCCACGGAAGAGGAGATCGCTTCCCTAATGCAGGAACTGCGGGAAGCGATGCAGGATTTCATTCGCCAGCTTGCCGAACAGGGGCAGCAGGGCCAGGAGCAGGCGCAGAACCAGCAGAATGCGCAGGAGTTTACCGGCAGCCAGCTTCAGGATCTGCTGGATCGGCTTCAGGAGCTGATGGAGCAGGGCCGAATGGACGAAGCGCAGGCTTTGCTCGACCGTCTTGCGGAAATGATGGAGAATCTTCAGGTAGCCCAGGGCCAGCAGCCTGGCCAGCAGGCGATGGATGGATTGGGTGAGACCCTGCGCCAGCAGCAGGAGCTGAGCGACGATACCTTTGGCGAGCTTCAGGAAAATTTCGGCCAGCAGGGAGAGTCGGGCCAGATGCCAGGCCAGCCGGGCGGCGAAGGCGGCAATGGCCAGTTTAGCCAGGGTCAGGGGCAGCCGGGTAACGGACAGAGTGGATCGGGGCCCGGGCAAGGAGGCGGCACTAGCCCTGAAGAGCTTGCTGAACGGCAGTGGGCACTGATGCGGGAGCTTCAGCGCCAGTCGGACAATCTTCCCGGTGCGGGTGGCCCGGAGGGCGATGCGGCCCGGGAAGCACTCAGCCGTGCGGGCGAAGCGATGGATGATGCAGGAGAGGCACTGGCCGAAAACGATCTTTCAGGAGCTCTCGATTCTCAGGCAGAGGCAATAGACGCGCTGCGCGACGGAATGCGGAACTTGGGCGAAGCGCTGGCGCAGCGGCAGATGGGCCAGCCGGGACAGCCCGGACAGCAGGGAGATGCCTTCGGGAACCAGACAGCCAGGCGCCCGCTTGACCCTCTTGGCCGCGAGCCGGGCGCCAGAGGTTGGCCGGGCGCCGACGAGCAGCTTCTTCAGGATGAGGACGCCTATCGCCGAGCCCACGAACTGATGGACGAAATCCGCCGCAGATCCGGTGACCGGACTCGCCCGGAAAGCGAACTGGATTACCTTCGGCGTCTGCTGGAGCGGTTCTGACTGCACCGGCCGCTCTGGAAATAAAGGCGACTGCCGGAGGACCGTTTTCACGACCCGGACACGGGAGTGCCGAGCACTCTGCCGATCATCGCTTTGATCATTGCACGCAGTTCATTGGCGCTTTCGATATACACAATGAGGTATGGTTCAGCTATGGGCATCAGCTGTACGATCTGCGGCGCGAATGAATAGACAAGCACCGAGGCCGAAGCCGTCAGGATCATTAGGACCGAGAGCAGCGTTCCTCCGCCGAGGCCGGTTCTGGATCCAACCTTGTTCTTGACTGAGGCACTGCGCGGCGCCGTACTAACTCGGTCACTATCGGCTGGCTGACGCGATGTTTCAGGTCGTTCGGCATGTCGCACACTTTCCGAAGCAGGCGTCGCCTGTGTCGCCTTGGCGTCCTCTTTCCGTGCCTTGACTTCCCGTTCGGCCTCCTCCCTGAGCACCTGCAGTACCGCCGGGCTGGGTCTGGAACGTCGCGGAAGCTGGCTGCCTGTTTTTTCCTGAGGATTTCCGCCTTCATTTCGAGTGCTGGCCGCCGTTTCAGCCTTGCGCCAGACGTGGCCACAGCCAGTGCAGCGCACTTCGTGTCCAGAGGCCGAAGCAATGGTATCGTCAACCTCGTAAATCGTTTTGCATCTCGAGCATGTAATTCGCATTCAATAGCCTGTCCGACGATTGCCCGAGTCGCGTTCCTGTACCAACAGTTCTCATTGACTTGTATCATTCCGCAACTGCGATTCAATCATCCGGCGCACGTGTTCGGTTGAGGAACGGCGCCTTGGAATGAAGACTGAAGGGAATCTTGAGGTGATCAAACGAACAAGGGTAATCTGCCACAATGGAAGTGGCCGGGCGTGACCATCGGGAGAGGTCTCGCGAATCATTCGCCGATCGGGGGGATCTGGTGCAGCAGCTGATATCTGGTGCAGCAGCTGATGGCCAGTGACGGTCTTGCCTTTACTGCAGGCAGAAATGTGAAAGAACTGATTGGCTTCGCCGCAATGAAAGATCGGATGGATACACAGTCTCTGCCGCTTCCGCCTGGTTCTCCCGTTTCCGATCAGGTTGCCTGGAAATTAGTTGGTCTGCCACAATGTTCCAAAAGGCCGACGGGACGGAGGGCATTGTCTGCCGCGTCCGTTCAGCCGAATCTGGATGCGATGCTTCCGGCAGTCGCTATGGCGGCGAAAGTGAAATTTGCTGCCGCTGTTCCTGATCTTCGGGAAACGCCGTAATGATCAGATGTGTCCGTCTGGCCACCTCGCTGGCCTTCAGTTTCCAGATGTACCTGGCAATGGCTTTGATGGCCCTGTACTTCACACCCTTAGCCATCATCGACCGCAGGTTCGCGTTTCAGGGTGTGCATGTGTATTGCCGTTGGGTTCGCTGGACGGCACGTTGGATGGTTGGACTGAGGTCGGAAATTCGGGGCGAGGTTCCACTGGATGAAGTGATTGTAGCTTCGAAACACCAGTCGTTCTTCGACATCATCATGCTGGTAAGCGTTCTTCCGCGTCCCAAGTTCATTATGAAAAAAGAGCTCAGGTGGGCGCCGATTCTAGGCTGGTTCGCGCTGCGCATCGGGTGCATACCCGTGGATCGTGGAAAGCGCGGCGCCGCCGTCCTGCAGATGAAAGAGGATGTGTCCAAGGGACTGGCATTGCCGGGCCAGCTGGTCATCTATCCACAGGGAACGCGTGTCGCTCCAGGCGCGAAACTTGCGTACAAGGTTGGTACCGCAGTACTGTACCGCCAGCTTGGCCAGGACTGCGTTCCGGCCGCCACCAATGCTGGCCTGTTCTGGCCGCGCCGGTCGATCATGCGAAAGCCCGGACTGGCGGTTCTTGAGTTTCTGCCGCGAATTCCGGCGGGGAAAGACCAGGGCACGTTCATGGCCGGCCTCGAGAGCGTGATTGAAGCGAAATCAAACCGGTTGATGGGCGAAGCTGGATTCAGAAAGTAAGGGCGACTGCTGGGATCGGCGGAATTCCTTCCCATCGAATGCGTGAGGATCTGGAGACTGGGGTTTCCCGGATCCCGAAGGTCTAGGAAGCCAGGCCCTTCCCGCCGATTGACAGGAATTTTTCGCGGCGATCCTTTATCAGCGCCTTTCGGGACATCCTGGAGAGCGGATCCAGCATCTCCGAAATGGCGCTGCCAACCGCGGCGATCGTTGCATTTCGGTCCCTTTGGGCACCGCCCAGCGGCTCGGCAATGATGCGGTCGATGACGCCCAGTTTCTTTAGATCCTTGGCAGTCAGACGAAGCGCCTGAGCCGCTTCCCGCATCTTCTCGGAATCCTTCCATAGAATCGAGGCGCAGCCTTCTGGACTGATTACCGAATAGATCGAGTGCTCCAGCATCGCTACGCGGTTTGCTGTGGCAAAGGCGACCGCCCCTCCGGAACCTCCTTCTCCGATGACGACGCAGACGAATGGCACACCGATCTGAAGGCATTTTTCGGTTGCGCGGGCGATGGCCTCCGCCTGTCCGCGTTCCTCCGCACCTTTGCCCGGATACGCACCCGGTGTGTCA
>JAJEAY010000285.1 GCA_022824145.1 Rhodobacter sp.
CGCCTGACGGCATCCCCGCAAACTCCCCGAAATTTCAGGCCCCGCCGGGCGCGGGAACCATGGCCCGTGCGCCGGCGCCGGTGAAAGGCGCGGAACCGTGTCCGAAAGTGGCGCATATGCGGTCCGGCAGCGCTGCCGGAAAGGGTTCGGGCCGTGCCGTCGGCAGGCGGACGGGCGGGCACGGCGGAAACCGGGTCCGGAAATCGTGGAATTACGGGGTTTTCTGGCAGACACGAATTAACGAAGTAAAGACCGATTTGGGTGCCGGCATTGCCGATGAAACCAATCAGCTCGAGCTTCTCATCTCCGAACTCGCAGGTGAAATGCGGAAGGGGTTTGCCGAGACGCGCACGGAAATCTCGAACGCCGCCAATGCCTTTTTCTGGCAAATGGCTAAGATCATCGGCCTGGTGGCAGCAGTCTTCGCACTTCTCAATCCGTTCACTCCGATCATCCATCAGATGCTCGGCTACGGAGTCTGAATGCGGCGCCCGAATCCAGGTCTCGGTGGGGTAGCCAACGAAAGACTGTGACTTCCAAACATTCCGCGCCGAACACAGCAGCGAACACCGCAGCACGAATTGCACGGCGGCCAAATTGGAGCGACACCGTCACTCCATTGCCCAAATGCAGATTTTCGGCATAATCCGGCCACCTCACCAGATCCGAAGACTTGAAGCAGTGACCGAACCAATCCTCGCCTCACACGAATCCGAAAAGCTTCCGGCGCTGTGATGCTCCGGGCCCAAAACCTGACCGCTGGCCTCCTGCTGCGGGCTTATGCTTCCGGAGTCTTTCCAATGGCCGAGTCCCGCGACGCCCCGCAGGTCTACTGGGTGGATCCCGAAGACCGCGGAATCATCCCCCTGTCCGGGTTTCACATGTCCAGATCACTGAAGCGGCGGCTGCGCAGGCTGGACTACAGCATTGCAGTCAACCGGGACTTCGCAGGCGTGGTTAAAGCCTGCGCCGATAGAGATGAAACCTGGATCAACGACACGATTTTCGCGTTGTACCGGCAGCTTCATCGACTCCGCCTTGCCCACTCCGTCGAAGTCTGGCGGGAAAACCGGCTGGCAGGCGGGGTCTATGGAGTCGCGTTAGGCGGAGCCTTCTTTGGTGAAAGCATGTTCTCTCGTATGACCGACGGCTCGAAAATCGCGCTTGCCTACCTTGTCGACCATCTGCGGCGCTCGGAATTTCGGCTCTTCGACACACAGTTCGTCACACCGCACCTTGAATCCCTCGGTGCCATCGGCATCTCACGCGATGCCTATCTCCAGCGTCTGCGCAACGCATTGCGGGCTGATGTGAGTTTTCTGTCACTGCCCGTAGAGACGGATCCCTACGAATTGATACAGCGCAGCACCCAGACATCGTAGCGGCGGTGATCAAGTGCGTTGAGAGCCGGACTTGAAGCGATCATCCACCCCTCGAAGACGGGAACGCTGCCACCGTCGCTGCGGATTGTCAGGTAAGCGAAGGCGTCTCCGGACGGATTGTCGACAGGATAACGACACTCCCCAAGGGTGATTTCCAACGGACCCAGCCTGCCAGTGCCGCCATTGGAAACCGTGAGGTCGGCCAGTTCGCCCGAGACCCGGTCAAGGCCGCGAAGCAATGCCCCCGCAGCAATTGCCGCGTCGGGCTGCGCCACTTCCTCGACTTCGCCAAGATCAATTGGGCCACTCAGGTCGTTTTCGCTAGAATCGTCCTCGATGGACGAACCGTCGCCCGCCCCGACCGCCGGTTCCTGAGCCAATGCCGAAAGGGGAGCCAGCAGTGCCAGCGACAGCAGCGCTGTTCGAATCATTCGCCGCCACGCCCGCTGCCAACGAACTGCAGAAGCAGCTGCACCAGGCTCATCGAACTCTGGGTGTCCTCAATCTCCGCACCAGGTTCAAGATTGAACGGCGAACCGCCAGGAAGCAGTTCAATAAATGATCCGCCGAGCAGACCTTCGGAAGAAACCAGTGCCGCGGTGTCGTCCGGAAGCAGAAACTCGTCTTCAACAGTCAAAGTGGCATCGGCCCGGAAGGTCTCGGGATTCAGTTCAAGCGCGGTCACAATTCCAACCTTGACGCCACTCATCCGCACGTCAGTGCCCACAGAGATTCCCTCTGCAGTCGTAAATGAGGCGGTGTAGCTGCTGCTGTTCGAAGTGGTGCCGTTACCTACGGTCTGCGCAGCGTATATGAAAAAGCCCGCCGCGACCGCCAGAACCGCGGCGCCAACAAGTACTTCTGTCGCTTGGTTTGCCATGCTCTATTTGGGTTTCCATGCTTCGTAGTCACGACGCGGCTTCGGTTCGCCCTTACGGATCGACCCCGGCGGTGCATAGGCCATCGCGGTACCGGTCAGGTTCTGCTGATGCGGCTGCTCCCATGCCTTCTTCCGCAGCGGCGCTTCGGTCGGCGGCTCGTCGTAAGTATGGTGCAGCCAGCCATGCCAGTCAGGACCGACCCGGCTCGCTTCAGCCTCTCCGTTATAGATCACCCAACGCCGCCTGCCATCCCGAGACCTGTAGAATACGTTACCCTGATCGTCTTCCCCGACGACGACACCCTTAAACCAGGTGTAAATCTGGGTGTTCAGCGTCTGACCGTCCCACCAGATAAATGGCCGCAGAACCGCTCTGAGAATGCCCATCGGCGCCTCCCCAATCCTTGCGTTCCATATGGACCATGCGTTCCGCAACGTCCATACCCAAGGCCAATGCGATGGCACTCAGAACACAGGAACGCCTGTCGGCAAATTCATGGCCCCGCGGTCGCCAGGCCAACCGACGAGTCCCATCAACGGAGTCTCAACCGAAGCTGGTGCCCGTCGAGGTCCGGAATCGTGGGAGAAACTCGAAATTTCCGGTTTTCACAGGGCAGTCACGCGCTGCTTGCCTCTTCCTGGTGACGGTCCGAATAGATCATCAAAGGCGCCGCATCAGAGTTCACGGCCTCTTCATTCACCACAACTTCGTCCACCGAGTGCATTCCCGGCAGGTCGAACATCGTGTCTAGCAGGATGTCCTCCATGATCGATCGAAGTCCACGGGCACCGGTCTTGCGGACGATGGCGCGTTTCGCGATCGCCTTCTGCGCACCCTCAGTGAACGTCAGGCGGGTGTCCTCCAGCTCAAACATCCGCTGGTACTGCTTCACCAATGCGTTCTTTGGCTGGGTCAGGATCGTTACCAGCGCATCCTCGCCAAGATCCTTGAGTGTCGCGACTACAGGCAACCGCCCCACAAATTCCGGAATGAGTCCGAACTTCAGGAGATCCTCCGGCTCCAACTCGGCGAACATTTCGCCGATCGCCCGATTCTCCTCATCCTTCACATCGGCGCCAAAGCCAATTGCCGAACCCCGCCCGCGCTGGGAGATTATCTTTTCCAGACCGGCGAAGGCGCCACCGCAGATGAACAGGATGTTCGTCGTGTCCACTTGGAGGAATTCCTGCTGCGGATGCTTCCGGCCTCCTTGCGGCGGAACCGAGGCAATGGTGCCTTCCATGATCTTCAAAAGCGCCTGCTGAACGCCCTCCCCGCTCACGTCACGGGTGATCGATGGATTCTCGGACTTTCGGGTGATCTTGTCGACTTCATCGATGTAGACGATTCCACGCTGGGCGCGCTCAACGTTGTATTCACTGGCCTGGAGCAGCTTCAGGATGATGTTTTCGACATCCTCGCCGACATATCCCGCCTCTGTCAGGGTGGTCGCATCAGCCATCGTGAACGGCACGTCGAGAATCCGGGCCAGCGTCTGGGCCAGCAGGGTCTTTCCGCAGCCTGTCGGGCCGATCAGAAGTATGTTGGATTTCGCAAGCTCGATATCCCCTGTCTTTCCGGCATTGCTTAGGCGCTTGTAATGGTTGTACACGGCGACCGACAGCACCCGCTTGGCATGCTCCTGACCAATCACGTAGTCGTCGAGAACTTCGCAGATTTCCCTTGGCGTCGGAACGCCGTCCGCCGCCTTCAGGCCGACTGTCTTGGTTTCCTCACGTATGATGTCCGTACACAGCTCGACACATTCATCGCAGATGTAGACATTCGGCCCAGCAATCAGTTTTCGGACCTCGTGCTGGCTCTTGCCACAGAACGAGCAGTGGAGGGTATCCTTGTCCTCAACTCCGGAAGATCTTGCCATTTTCAGTCCTCTTGGAACCTAGGGTTCTGTTCGGGATGCGGTCCATGCCGTTCCGGTCTCCATGACCAATACGTATGGCAGTGACAATGCCTGCACAATGGCGGATTTGCCACCTGCCATGCGGGATGCGAGCGACGCAACCGTCACTCCTCCTCGTTGTCATCCTTGGTTCGATGCTCGACAATCTCGTCGATGTGGCCCCACTCAAGAGCCTCTTCCGGCGACATGAATTTGTCACGCTCCAGAGCTTTTTCGACATTCTTTACCGTTTGGCCAGAGTGCTTTGCGTAAATCTCATTAAGCCGCCGTTTCAGTTTCAGCGTCTCTTCGGCGTGAATCGCGATATCGGTTGCCTGACCCTGATAGCCACCGGATGGCTGATGGACCATGATCCTTGAATTCGGAAGCGCATACCGCAGTCCCTTCTCACCGGCGCAGGCCAGCAGGGAGCCCATCGATGCAGCCTGGCCAACGATCAGCGTCGATACCTTTGGTCGGACATACTGCATCGTATCGTAAATGGAGAGACCCGACGTCACCACGCCGCCCGGGCTGTTGATGTACATCGCGATTTCCTTTTTCGGATTCTCGGATTCCAGAAACAGGAGCTGCGCAACAACCAAACTTGCGGTGACGTCGTAAATCGGACCATTCACGAAGATGATCCGCTCCTTCAGCAGGCGGGAGAAAATATCGTACGCCCGTTCCCCCCTGCTCGTCTGCTCGACGACCATGGGAACAAGGTTGTTCATGTAATGCCGGTACCGCTCATATGGATCGGTCATTTCGCCTGCCTCTTGCATCTGCTGCCGGGAGTTAACCGGTCGGTTTGCGTACTCTTATTTCGGCATTTTCGAGTCCGCAAGTGCTGCGGCGTCTCCGGATCACGTTCTCCGGAACATGTGTTCCAAAACCAACATCGACGGCAACAGCCGACATCTGAACGGTGATCCTTTACACAAGAACCTCATGACGGCCGGGCTGTGATGCCATCTCCTTCCGCCCCGATTTTCCGGTTCCGCTCCGGTTCCCGCGCCACTTTGCGCTTCACGCATCAGGCAAACCCTTCGGCAAAGAGCAGCCGCTGTCAAGACCAGGCTTGCACCAATGATGGGAAGTTCTCCCAGGCAGTTGCGACTTGGGATTTCAGTGATCTAGGCTCGCAAAAGGAGGCTGAAATGAACGGAATCGGGGCTATGCTGGAAAACAGAACGATCTGGTTCGACACCGATGCCGGGGATCTTGCTGAATTCATCGCCAGCATCCCCGACAGGACGGATGCTGCCCGCCATCCACTGGCGCATTCCATCGAACGCAATGTACCGCTCTACAGCGGTGACAGAATCCGCGGCCTCGACAGTCCAGGTCGGGCTTCGCTGATGTCGGAATGGACGCAGGCATTGATGACCGGCCCGGGAATAATCGTGATCAAGCGCGCCTTCGCCGACAATGCACCGGTCGACCAGGCGACCGCGCTCTTTGAACGGATCATTGATGATGAACGCAGGACCGTCGGCGGCGGCGGCGACCACTTCGCCAAACCCGGCGCCAATGACAGGGTCTGGAATGCGCTTCAGAAACACTGCCTTGCGGATCCCGAAGGCTATGCGCTCTATTACGGCAACATCTGTCTCGCACTCGCGGCCTATTGCTGGCTTGGCCCGAACTACCAGTTCACGTCACAGATCAACCGTGTGAACCCGGGCGGCGCGGCGCAGACGCCGCACAGGGACTATCATCTGGGTTTCATGACACGCGATGACGCCGCGCGCTGGCCTGTGCATGCGCATCTGCTTTCGCCCGTGCTGACGCTCCAAGGCGCCGTGGCGCATTGCGACATGCCGGTCGAGAGCGGTCCGACAATGTACCTCCCCTATTCCCAACGGTACGCGGCCGGATATGTGGCGTTCAGCAAGCCTGAATTCCAGGAATACTTCGCAGCGAACCACGTGCAGCTGCCTCTTGAGAAGGGCGACGCCGTCTTTTTCAACCCTGCGCTGATGCACGGCGCCGGAAACAACCGTTCCACGCATATCCACCGGATGGCGAACCTGCTTCAGATCGGCTCGGCCTTCGGGCGGTCGATCGAAGCGATCGACCGCCCGAAAATGTGCCGGGCGTTGCTTGCTCCAATAGCGGCGCTGGTCGCGAAAGGAGCGCTTTCTGAAGTGGAAGCGGACTCGGCGATTGCGGCGACTGCCGAAGGCTACGCCTATCCAACCAATCTTGACACCGATCCCCCCGCACCTGACAGCCTAGCGCCGCAGAGCCTTGCCGACATCATGCGGCAGGCGCTTGCGGACGGTATTGGGGACCAAAGATTCGCGGACATGCTCGACGGCTGGGAAAGCCGGAGGCGACCGTAGCGGCAGCCTTCGTCCCGGAATCAGTCTCGGTCACGAAGTAATTCCCACGCCGGTGATCAACATCGGCTGACCTGTCCATGCGGCAAGCCTCGGCTTGCCAAGACCCGGTTGCCATGCGAATTTTCAGCATCGCATCCGCAGACCAAGAAATGTCCATGGACACCAACGTACGTGAACTGGAAGATCGGACCCGAACACGGGCAGCGCAGCTTCCGAAAACTGTCGGGATGCCCAATCCAGGGCTGGCACTCGACCTCGACTGGGTCCAGTCGGTTCAGGCCAACACATCGGCGATAGAGCGCCGCACGGCATCGCTGCCCGGTCGGCGAACTGTCAAAAAAGAGTTCCAGGCAGCCTGGCTCCTCCGCGCGGTTACCTGCATCGATCTGACCACACTGTCGGGAGACGACACACAGGGCCGGGTCAGACGTCTGTGCGCCAAGGCAGTCCAGCCAGTGCGCACCGACATTCTGGAAGCGCTTGACATGCCGTCGATTTCCGTTGGCGCCGTCTGCGTCTACCATGACATGGTAAAGGCGGCGGTGGATGCCCTGCAGGGATCAGGAGTGCCGGTCGCAGCGGTCTCCGCCGGCTTTCCAGCCGGCCTTTCGCCGCTGTCCACGCGCATCAGGGAGATCAAGGAGAGCGTGGCCGCAGGCGCGCGCGAAATCGATATCGTAATCTCCCGCCAGCATGTGCTCACCCGGAACTGGCGGGCACTCCATGACGAAATCCGTGCGTTTCGCGATGCCTGCGGCGAAGCGCACCTAAAAGCGATCCTTGCAACCGGAGAGCTTGGAAGCCTGCGGAACGTGGCCCGCGCCAGTCTCGTTGCCATGATGGGCGGAGCGGATTTCATCAAGACCTCGACCGGAAAGGAATCGGTGAACGCAACGCTTGCGGTTTCCCTCGTAATGATTCGGGCGCTCAGGGACTATCTTGACCGAACAGGACACTGCATCGGCTTCAAGCCAGCGGGTGGCATCTCAAAGGCGAAGGACGCGTTGGTCTACCAGTCGTTGATGAAGGACGAACTGGATGACCGCTGGCTGTTGCCGGACCTGTTCCGCTTTGGAGCCTCATCCCTTCTCGGTGACATTGAGCGCCAGCTTGAGCACCATGTCACCGGCCACTACTCCGTCGGCTGGCGCCATCCCGCCGCATAGCACCGGTCACCGCAAGCGCGAAGTTCCGCCTGAAACAGGACAAAGCCATGAATGTCACCCAAATATTTGAACGAATGGATTACGGTCCAGCTCCCGAGAGCGCAGCCGAAGCGGAGAAATGGCTGGCAGGCCGGGACAGTCGGTTCGGGCATTTCGTCAATGGAGTCATGACGGTGCCCGGAGAAGGATTCGAGACCCGGAACCCCGCATCCGGCGCAAGGCTGGCTACGCTGGCCAGCGCGGCGGCGGCGGACGTCGACGCAGCGGTACGGGCGGCAAGAACCGCACAGCCAAGATGGGCCCGGCTGTCAGGTCATGTCCGCGCACGATACCTCTATGCATTGGCTCGACTGGTCCAGAAACACTCGAGACTTCTTGCGGTTCTGGAAACCCTCGATAACGGCAAGCCGATCCGCGAGAGCCGCGACATCGACATTCCGCTTGTCGCCCGCCACTTCTACTTCCATGCGGGTATGGCGCAGCTTCAGGACCGCGAGCTGCCGAACCGGGAACCACTCGGCGTCTGCGGCCAAATAATTCCGTGGAACTTTCCGCTGCTGATGCTTGCCTGGAAGATCGCCCCTGCCATCGCAATGGGCAATACGGTGGTGCTGAAACCGGCTGAATACACGTCCCTTACCGCCCTGCTGTTCGCGGATATGTGCCGGGAAGCGAAACTTCCGAAGGGTGTTGTCAACATCGTAACCGGAAACGGTGCGGTCGGCGACATGATCGTACGTCATCCCGGCATCGATAAGATTGCCTTCACAGGCTCGACTGAGGTCGGCAGACGCATCCGCGAAGCAACAGCAGGCAGCGGCAAGAAACTGACGCTCGAACTCGGTGGCAAGTCTCCCTACATCGTGTTTGACGACGCCGATGTCGACAGCGCGATCGAAGGCCTGGTGGACGCCATCTGGTTCAATCAAGGCCAGGTCTGCTGCGCCGGCTCACGGCTGCTGCTGCAGGAAAGCGTCGCCGACCGGTTCCACGAAAAGCTGAAACGTCGCATGGCAAGGCTGCGCGTCGGTGACCCGCTGGACAAGTGCATCGACATCGGCGCCATGGTGGATCCCGTGCAGTTCCGGCGCGTCACCGCCATGGTGGAGGACAGCGCAGGTGAAGTGTACCAGCCTGCAACGCCTCTTCCGGACAGAGGCTGCTACTTCCTGCCAACCCTGATCACCGGCCTCAGCCAGTCAGACCGACTTATGCAGGAGGAAATATTCGGTCCGGTCCTCGTCTCAACAACCTTCCGCACACCGGACGAAGCGGTGCAGCTTGCAAACAACACACGTTATGGACTTGCGGCGAGCATATGGTCGGAGAATGTCAATCTGGCGCTCGATGTCGCCCCTAGAATTGCCGCAGGAGTTGCCTGGATCAACGCAACCAATCTCTTCGATGCCTCCGCCGGATTCGGCGGAATGCGTGAAAGCGGTTTCGGCCGCGAGGGTGGCTGGGAGGGCCTGCTTGCGTACACAAAGCCAAAGCGGCGAACGAAACCGTTAAAGCAGCTGTGTCCTTACCTGAACGGCAAGCTTGCCACATTGGACCGAATCGACCGCACGGCGAAACTCTACATCGGCGGGAAACAGATGCGGCCCGACAGCGGATACGCATGCGCCGTGCATTCCCCAAAGGGCAGGTTCATCGGCCATGTCGGCGCCGGCAACCGAAAGGACATCCGAAACGCAGTCGAGGCGGCCGAAAAGGCGGCGAACTGGTCAAGGACCACAGGACACTCCCGCGCGCAGATACTCTACTTTCTAGCGGAAAACCTCTCGGTGCGGTCAGAAGAGTTCACGAGCCGGATCCGGAGTCTGACAGGTGTGTCGGAAGACGCTGCGCGAGCTGAAGTGGAAGCGGCCATCGCACGGCTCTTCACATACGCCGCTTGGTCGGACAAGTTCGATGGCGCTGCCAGAGGGGTGCCGCTCAGGGGCATTGTACTTTCGGTAAAGGAGCCCGCTGGAATCATTGGAGCGTTCTGCCCGGACGAGATGCCATTACTTGGAACGGTCAGTGTCATGGCTCCTGCCATGGCCATGGGAAACCGCTGCGTTCTCGTGGCTTCCGAGCCATTTCCGTTGGCGGCGACAGATCTCTACCAGGTTCTGGAAACATCGGACGTACCGGGTGGCGTCGTGAACATTCTGACAGGAAACCATTCTGATCTTGCCCCACAGCTTGCCGGACATGCGGGCATCGATGCGGTCTGGAGCTTTTCGTCATCGGACATCTCGGCAATCGTCGAACGGGAATCGGCGGGCAACCTCAAACGGACGTGGGTCAACAACCGACGGTCCCGTGACTGGATGGGAGTGGACGGCGAAGGCCGTGAGTTTCTTGATGCAGCGACTGACTCCAAGTCGATCTGGATACCCTATGGTGAGTGAACAGCTGCTGAATCGTGCGGCCTCGCCTGCCTGCCGTCCACCCAGATCCAAAATCAACGGATGCGGTGACCGGCCTGCATACCCAAACGGATCACCTATACAAGCGTGCAACTTTGAAAGACCCGACGAGCCGCTGTTCCTCGCCCCGGTGCGCTCGAGGCGCGGTCGGTCGTTGCGATCAAGGCTGCGGCGGCGCGTGGCCTGACTAATGCCGTTAAACGGAACTTGGCAGGGAACCGGCAACGGGTTTCGGGTCCGGTGCATTGATTTTCGGTAGCTTTTCCGTCCGGCAGGCGGCCGTCAGACTGGCAGCCTTATGGGAACATTCCGGGCCGGATCCACGCCGAGAAGGTCGAAGGC
>JAJEAY010000259.1 GCA_022824145.1 Rhodobacter sp.
TCGCCGGTGCGACCAAGATCGCCGGGCGTCCTGAAGCCGAGCATCGGCCCGTAGCATTGGAAAGCGAGGGAACCGACGACTACGGCCCGAAGCCGGAATGCGCCGGCATCCGCCAGTGACGCAAGCACTCTTCCGCTTAACGCGTCGGGTACCGGCAGCCGTGCCGAACGCAGTGCCCGGACCATCTCCAGACGGTCTTTCCGTGCCGCGGCCAAGTCCGTCCGGTCCTGTATCCGCTGGCGGACTTCCGGGGAATCCGATCCGAGATACCTTGCTGACGGCCGGATCCCTTCCCTTGTTGGCGGTTGCCAATACCAGTAGTCCCGGTCTTTCACCCTTCGCCTGTAGGGGGTGCCGCCCGCCGCCATGATTTCGCGGAAGCTCCCCGCCCAGGCTCTGTCTGCCAGATCGGCATAGACCGTCTGGATTGAAACCGGCAGTCGTTCAGGACGGAACATGATTCCGGATCGCCTCCGCTGTTGTAGGCAATTTACACTTCTGCCTACAATGAGCCTGCTGAGTGGTCAATGCGGTTCGTGAACTGTAGCTGCACCCCCGCAACGATCCATTCATCGCGATCATGAATGAGTTCGCGAAAATGTGCCGTAATTGCTTCAAGATCTGCCAAACGCATAAATGAGCCGATAGAACACGCGGACATCGCCAAACCCAGCCAGGAAGTCCATGCGCATCGCACGTTCAGTCAGATTGCCCCCAGCATTGCATGCAGAAACCGCTGACGCGAACCAAGCCGGAATCCGCTACCAAAGCAGGAACAATGTGATCGACGGAAAGAGCACAAGAAGCGCGACCCGAACCAAATCGGAAGCGACGAAATAAAGAACCGAACTGTATGTCGCCGCAATCGGAGTTTCCCGGTCCATCGCATTTATGACGAAGAGATTCATGCCGACAGGCGGTGTGATTAAACCAACCTCAACCACAATCAGGACCAATATGCCAAACCAGATCGCCAGGTGCTCGGACCCGATTCGGTTCACCATGCCTTTCGTCAAGCGGATTCCGAGCGCATCCATCTGTTCGCGGGTCAACTCGACGCTGGCAGCCAGCGATGCCTTGATTCCCTGTAATGTTTCGGCAGCCATTCCTTCTGCGGCGCCTGAGGACAGAGCCTCCCAAGCAAGATCCGCCTGAATCTCCACATATGACACAAGGCCGAAATCCATTGAGGAGATAACCGGGAAGAAAATCGGAACCGTCAGCAGGATCATGGACAGCGAGTCCATCAGGCATCCGAACACCAGATAGAACGCCAGAATCAAAACAAGGACGAGCCAAGGCGAGAACCCATGGGAAAGGACGAATCCCGCCATTTCCTGCGGCATCTGCGTGAGCGCGAGAAACGAATTGTAGAAGCCGGCTCCAAGAATGATAAAAAAGATCATTGCCGTCGACATCGCTGTCGCGAGAATCGAATCGACGAACATGCGCCAGCTGAGATTCCCCGATACCAGCGCGATGAGCCCGGTTCCCGTCGCCCCCACTGCGGCACCTTCTGTCGGCGTGAACCAGCCTAGATAGATGCCGCCGACCACAAGCGCGAAAACCAGCAGGACCGGCCAGACGTCAAGAAGCGCACGCAGGCGTTCGCCATAGGGCACAGGGGAGCGGGTTCCCGCGGAATTCGGATAGAGGCGCACGTAAATCGAGATCGTGATCATATAGCCAATAGCCGCGAGAACTCCCGGTATGAACGCGGCAAGAAACAGCTTGGCAATGTTCTGTTCGGTGAGGATTGCGTAGATCACAAGGATCACCGAAGGCGGAATCAGGATTCCCAACGTTCCTCCCGCCGCTAGAGTCGCGGTTGAGAATCCGCCGGAATAGCCATAGCGCCTGAGCTCCGGCAGCGCGACACGGCTCATCGTGGCCGCGGTCGCGAGAGAGGAACCGCAGATGGCGCCAAATCCGGCACAGGCGCCGACCGCAGCCATTGCAACGCCACCCCTGCGATGGCCAAGCCAGCTTTCTGCTGCCTTGAACAGTGACGAAGACATCCCCGACAGCGTCGCGAACTGCCCCATCAGCAGAAACATGGGAATGATCGACAGCGAATAGCTGGAAAACGTCGTGAAGGTCTCTGTCTTCAGCTTGGCGAGAAACATGTTGCTGTCACCGAGCGCCAGCCAGATTCCGCCGATTCCGCAGGCCATCATCGCAAGCCCGATCGGAGCCCGCAGAAATATCAGCAATAGCAGCAGGGGGAAGGACCAGAAGCCCAGTTCGAGCATGCTCAAGCGCCTGCCTCCCCGCGTTCCGGCATCAACTTCCGTCCTGTAGCGGCTTCAACCACACGGGACCATGCGCAGAACACCGCTACGGCGGCAGCGGAACAAGCAGCTGCGAAACTGGCGGCATACGCCCACCAAACCGGAAACTGAAGGATGAACGTGGTCTCTCCGTTTGCGAATTTATCGACCAGCCCAAACAGCAGCCGCCATGTCACCAGCAGAATCAACCCGGACAGAATCACTTCCCATAACACTGCAAGAACCAGATTGGCCCTTCGCGGAAGTCTGGACGTAAATACATCGACCGCCGCGTGGCCGGAGTAGAGCTGGCAAAGCGGCAGGAATGCGAAGACGGAGAATGCGATACCCGCTTCGACCAGCTCGAAATCACCTTGGATCGGCCCTACCCCGGTTCCGGCAATCGCAGTCGCCAACCCAGGCGCAAGGTTTTCCAGCAGATTCCAGTGCGCAAACGTTCCCATGCCGCGGCCAGCGACGCTGACGCAGGTGAGCAGCACCAGGAATGTCAGAACGAGACCGCCGAGGACCGCCATAGTCCGGGCAATCCGAATCACGACTGAACTCAATGCGCGCTTCCCCGATGATGATGGCTCCGGGGAAGTTCACCGGAGCCACTATGTACTTTCCAGTTACTGCGCGGCTGTGTGTTTCTCAATCAGCATTCTTGCTTCCTCCACCAATGCCGCGCCATCCAGGCCGACTTCGTTGACCTCGGCGATCCAGGCATCAACGGTACCAGCTGCCGCCATGCGCCATTCCTCGACCTGCTCCGGGGTCAGTGTGGTTATGGTGTTGCCCAATTCTTCCGCCATCGCTCGGCCGGGCGCATCGTCGATCTGCATCTGCCGACCGGCCATGGCAGACAGCTCCGCGCCGGAATTGGCGTCGATCACGGCCTTGAGATCATCCGGAAGTCCCTCGTAGGAATCCCTGTTCATCGCAAGGATGAACGTGGCCGTATAGAGAGACGCATCCCCGAACTCCAGATGGTTGGTCACCAGTTCCGGCACTTTCAGGGGCACTGTAACCTCCCAGGGAATCACCGTGGCGTCAATGACACCCTTCGACAGGGCTTCCGGAACAGCAGGCACGGGCATTCCGACCGCCGTCGCTCCAATCGACGAGAACATCATGTTGGTTACTCGCGTGGGCGCCCGCAGCTTTACGCCCTCAAGATCTGACGGCGAGGAAATCGGGTCGCTTGAGTGAATCAGCCCGGGACCGTGGACCCAGACGCCCAGCACCTTCACGTCCTTGAAGTCGTCCTCAAGCATGTATTTTTCGGCCATGTCCCAATACGCACGGCTGGTTGCCTCGGCATTCGTCATCATGAACGGAAGCTCAAAGACCTCGGGATGCGGAAAGCGGCCAGGCGTGTAGCCCGGAAGCGTCCATACGATGTCAACTACGCCGTCCTTCGCCTGATCGTACAGCTCAGGCGGAGTTCCACCGAGCTGCATTGAGGGAAAATGCTGGATCTCGATGCGGCCGTCGGATTCCTCCATGATCTTTTCCATCCACGGAACAAACACGTTTTTTGGAACCGCTGCCTGTGCGGGCAGAAACTGATGCAGGCGAAGCGTCACTTCAGCAGCTAGCGCCGGAGCTGCCACAGCCGTCACCGCGGCCGCGGCGAGCGCCATCAGGGATGTTCTGAACGTTTTCATCTGGATTACTCCTTTTCATCCGAGTCAGAGGCACCGTGCGCTGAAGTTCAGTTCCAGCGCATGAACATTCGGCCTGACCATGCCCCATTCGGACCGGAACATGCAATCAGCAGACGCCCCGAAGCCAGCGGTCTGAACATGAATTCACCACTCAATGCCGGCAATGCCATATCAACCCGCTATGCCGAACTCCGCTCGGATAGCTCACAAGGTACAGGTTGCGAAGGGCGTAGACAGTCAGGCAAACCGCCCGCCAGCGCGGAAGTGTCCGAAAATGATCAGGTGTTCGGGCATCTTGACACGCGGTCCAGCTAAAGAAACGGCATTGGGACGGGCGAGTCCCTAGGCTGTCTACAATTCCCGCATTGCTCCGAATGGCTGGCTGGATACAACTTCCTGCCCGACGTCTACGCTACCGCGCGATTTTCAGATCGACCTTAAGGCCACCCAGCCTCTGGCTGCTGCCAAGAGACAACGACCCGCCATGCCGATGAGCGATGTCACTTGCGATCGCCAGGCCGAGCCCCACGCCGCTGCCCTGGTCCTGGTTGCGGGCCGGATCAAGGCGGACAAATGCCTTCAATGCCTCCTCCCGAGCCTCTTCCGGAATTCCCGGCCCGTTGTCTTCAACGGATATCCTTACGGCATTTGACGACATCACGATCTGAACCTCGCAGACCGAACCGTAACGCACCGAGTTTCCTATCAGGTTTTCCAGCGCCCGCGACAATGCCATGGGGCGCAGGACCGCGGTTCCTTCGCCAGTCACTTCACGAATTCTGACCTGTTTTCCTGACTCCGCAAACTTCCTTACGACGTCACGCGCCAACTCAACAGGATCAGTCGGCTCAGGATCATCCAGAGAGTCGTCACGCGCGAAGGCGAGGAATTCGTCAAGCAAGCGGTCCATTTCTCCCACATCGCGCTGCATGTCCTCGATTTCCGGGCTTTCGCCGGCCATTGACAGCCCCAGCCGAAGCCGTGTCAGCGGAGTACGCATGTCATGGCTGACGCCAAGCAGCATCATTGTCCGCTGCTCCATCTGCCTGAGTGTCCGCGTCCGCATATCGAGAAAAGCCTGCCCTGCAGCCCGGACTTCCGCGGCACCTGACGGATTGTAAGGCGCGACACGCCCTTTGCCGAACGCTTCGGACGCATTCGCAAGCCGCTTGATCGGCCTGAGCTGGTTCCGCAGGAACACAAAGGCTATCAGCGTAAGCAGAATACCGGCAAAGACCATCAGAACGAGAAGCTGATGCGGATTCGACGCTGACACCCGACTACGATGAAATTCCGCGAAAACTATGCCGTGCCGGGTTTCGATCCATGCCCTGACGTGCCTTTTGGCGGAAAGGTCAACGCGCCGGACGCCTTCGACTTCGGCCCGAATCGTGTCCATCATGACGCCACCGGAGAAATCATAGAATGGCTTCATGTCCCTTGCTGGCGGCTCAGACGGAAGCTCGAGCTTGAACGCCAGCGGGTCGGCCACGGACGAAACGGATTCCAGAGCCTCAGCGCCCCCGGGCGCTTCGTCTATCATTTTCAGCAGATAGCGCAGCTCCAGTGCGACGTTGCGCGTCATCTGCTCCGTCACACCTTCGAAGTGTCTCTGGATGAAAGCGAACGAGACCACAATCTGCAACGTGACCACTGGAACCAGCAGAATGAGAGCGGCCCGGCCGTAGAGCGAGCGTGGGATGTAACGTTTTGCCCGGAACAGTTGCATGGATTAAAGCAATATCACCGAACGCACAGGAATGCGATTCATGGAACATGACTATGACAGGCCAATAGCAGGATCTGTGGACGAGCTTGAGCCAGGCGTACGCCGTATCCTTGCGCCAAATCCCTCTCCCATGACGCAACATGGCACGAACACCTATCTGTTGGGTCGGGGAAAGGTTGCGGTGATTGATCCCGGCCCTGCCCTGCACACTCATCATGACGCGATTCTCGCTGCCCTCAAGCCAGGCGAATCGATCAGCCATATCTTCGTGACCCATTCACATCTGGATCACTCACCTCTTGCCTCGCCGCTGTCGAAGACAACCGGAGCGGCGGTCCATGCCTTCGGCGACAGTTCGGCCGGTCGTTCGGAAATCATGCAGAAACTGGCTGCGACAGGTCTGGCAAGAGGCGGAGAAGGCGTCGATTACGGCTTCACGCCGGATGAACGGCTTGCGGACGGCGCGACGGTGGCAGGGGATGGATGGAGGCTTTCTGCACTCTGGACGCCGGGCCATTTCGGCAATCACCTGTGCTTCGCTTTTGGCGATGCCGTGTTTACCGGAGATCATGTGATGGGCTGGGCAAGCACAATGGTCTCTCCACCCGACGGAGATCTTTCGGCTTACATGGCTTCGACGGAACGCCTGTCGGTCAGGGATGACAGGATGTTCTATCCGGGTCATGGCAATCCCATTACAGAACCGAAGGAGCGCGCAGAGTGGCTCCTGAACCACCGCCGCACAAGGGAGGCGGCCATTCTTGGGCAACTTGACTGCCGGGGCCGATCAGTCGCCGAACTGACCAATGAAATCTACTCGGATGTTCCGGACGCACTGATTCCCGCAGCCGCGCGAAACGTTCTCGCTCACCTTATCGATCTCTGTGAACGAGGCCTTGCCGCTGCGGATCCCGAACTGTCAGTGGAAGCACGGTATTTCCGTCAGGGAAACGATCCGTGAATTCCAGGATCGGGACTGTAGTTTTGCAGGTGATCACAATTCATGCGGTTCACCCGTGGTGCACAAACCCATATGTCGCAACGAATGTGCATCGCGGACGAACCGATTGCGTGGCCCCAATGCTTATTGGAATTTCTGGGGAGCCGCTGTACGAATCGTCTGGACACCCGAATTTCCGTTCATTACAACGCCCTGATCTGAGCGGTTCATCCGTTCACCCGTGCCCGGGTAGCTCAGGGGTAGAGCAGTGGACTGAAAATCCTCGTGTCGGTGGTTCGATTCCGCCCCCGGGCACCATTAAACAAGCTATGACGTAATGTACTCCGAGGCCAGGAAGAGACTTGTCAATTGGCTGCGTAATCAGCTCATCGGTCCAGCCAGTGACGGCGAATTACGCATCTCTCCGCTGGAACGATATCCTACAGGTGTGCTGCACCCCATTGACCCCGGTCTCACTGGCATCGATCCTGCCTTGGCCTCCGTTGACAGTGTTGAACCCAATCTGCAGGACGAACTTGGCGACGACGACAGAACGGAGCTGCCTGATCAGGAATCGACAGGTTCCTCTCATGCGCAGCCGGTTCGCAGACGCCGATATGTCCCACCGTCATCTGTAGGTTTCTCCTGCTTCGTCCGCGGGAATGTAAGCTTGTCAGTTACGGCAAGCGCCGCCGAATACAGAGACAACGAGGAACGACGTAAACAGGCCCGGTTCCTGGCCGCTGAGTTCAGCCGGAACAAGCTTCCCGAGGCGACAATCAGCTGGTCTGTGACCGATAGTTCCGGCGAAGCGAGTGAATCTCTTTGGGAAGCAAAGGCGGGAATCGACATTCGTGCACGGCGTCATCAAGACGGCTTCATTTTGACGATTACTCTGTGCAATCGATGCGAATTGACCCCGAACGTTCTGCCGAACCTTAAAGTGCGCGAAAGAGTAAAGAAGTCGTTGTTCGAGGCACGACTTGAGTGTGTCGTCGAGAGCGGAGAGCTCGTCGACTACCCGCGGGTCGACCCAAGTCTGCTTACCGAGGAAGAACAGGAGCTTGAACTCCAATACCGGGAGCAAAGGATATATGCCGTTGGCCATGGAGCCGCCGCTGACTGGGATGTGAGTCCAGGTCGAGCGGCGAAAATTTGGTCAGAATTCATGCCCGATGCGGAAGTGCCATTGATGACCGTGAACATCGGTGGCGATGAAACGGTTCTACAACTCAGCCGTCTTGCCAAGGAACCGATGATCCGCGAGCTTGAGCGATTCATCGATGGTTACGCCAATTGGGTGAGTGAACAGCAACACGTTGCCGCGGACTTCCAGAACGCCGCTGAACGGGCTGCGGCTAGTCGAATCACCAAACGAATGGAAATCGCCCTCGGACGTATGCGTAGATGCTTGCAGACATTGCGCAGTGACCCGCTTGTGGCGGAGTCGTTCCGATTGGCAAACCAGGCAATGCTCGACCAAATGCGTCGGGGTGACTTCATCGCTGGTCAGGACAGAGAGCCAGAAGACTATCGGTGGCGACCATTTCAGCTGGCGTTCCTACTGACCGTCTTGAACTCAGCAGTCGACGAAAACGACGACTATCGCGATGTTCTCGATCTCATCTGGTTCCCAACTGGGGGTGGCAAGACCGAGGCATACTTGGGACTGATCGCGTTTCTGATTGTCTGGCGCCGCCTGAAGTTTCCCGAGTCAGGGGCGGGCACATCGGCTTTCATGCGCTATACGTTGAGATTGCTCACTCGACAGCAGTTCGAGCGGGCGGCGCGAATGATATGTGCACTTGAGTTGATCCGCAGGCGGAATCCTGCCCGATTAGGCGAAACGCCAATCGACATTGGCATATGGGTAGGTGATGCCATCAGCCCCAATCGATTCACTCGCGCCAAAGAAATCGTCGAAAAAATCAGAAACGGCAGAAACGACGCACGGTATGAGTTGCTTCTCGAGCGGTGCAGTTGGTGCGGAACGCCTTTCAATGCGAAAAAGGGATACGAAGCAACGGATGAAGCCTTTCATTTCCATTGCATTGAACCCGACTGCCAGTTCGGCGGCGATTCCGGCCCGCTACCCTGCAACGTTGTCGACGAAGCCCTGTACGAGCAACCACCTTCGCTGCTGATCGGCACCATTGACAAGTTTGCCCGCCTTGCATGGGATGAGCGTACAGGCAAGTTGTTCGGCGTCGGAACTCGCTCCCGCCCGCCGGAATTGGTCATCCAAGACGAACTCCATCTCATAACCGGTCCCTTGGGGTCGGTTGCGGGACTCTATGAAGCAGGGATCGATACCTTGCTCATACGAAGAGGCGTGCGCCCCAAATTCATAGCCTCGACAGCTACAATCCGTATGGCACAGGAACAGGTGCGACGCCTGTACGCACGAGATCTCGCGGTGTTTCCACCTTCTGGGCTGTCTCATGACAATTCGTACTTCGCAAGAACGGACAATGAGCGTCCAGGCCGCCTCTACGTGGGGTATCTGGCTCCGATGCTTGATCAACAGCACTGCATGTCACCACTCGCGGCAGCACTGCTTGCTGCGCCCAACGCCTTGTTCAGTGAAGAAGTAGACGATGATGACCTACTCGACGCCTGGTGGACACTGGTGGTCTACCACGGAAGTCTCAAAAGTGTTGGCAATAGCCATAACGCTTTCGTGACAGATGTGCGGGACTTCGGACGGAGGCTTGCAGGCGAGCTTAAGGAGTCCCGGAAGTCTGGTCACGGTGGCGAGTCTGAGAATGAGGCAAAGGAGGTGGATATAGTCACGGATCGATCAAGGAACCTGCGAATCGCCCAGCTCACAAGCCGACGAACTGCCCAGGAAAATGCCGAGACATTCCGGAACTTAGCTCATGACCGCAATAATGACGAATGCATCGACGCGGTCTTGGCAACGAACATGGTATCCGTTGGTCTGGATGTCGCACGCCTAGCCTTGATGATCATGAATGGTCAGCCGCTCACAACTGCGGAATATATCCAGGCGAGCAGCCGTGTCGGTCGAGCTGAGGTGCCAGGATTGGTGCTCTCGAACTATCTTCGGCATCAAGCCAGAAGCCTGTCACATTACGAAACGTTCCGTCCGTATCACGAGTCCTTCTACAGGTTCGTGGAGCCCACCAGCGTTACGCCTCACACCTACCAGGTTCGGACCCGTGCTTTGCATGCGGCACTCGTCATTGCGGTTCGGCATGCTTGTCCGGGTCTCGGAAGTAACGGGTCGGCCGGGAATTTCGATAAGGATGCGCCCCATGTCAGGGCCGTGATCGAAGAACTAAAGCGACGATGTCGACTTGCGGCGTCTGAACCTGAACACGGCCAGGAAACGGCATCTCACATTGACCGACTTGCCGGCGAATGGCACGCAGAAGCCCGTCGCTGCGAGAACGACAGTCGGCAGTTAAAGTATGAAGTGCCGCAAGGAGAAAAAAATGCAGACAGGCTGCTCTATACCCACGGCGACACCCGACGCGGCCTCTGGGCGACTCTTCACTCAATGCGCAACGTGGAATCCACAGGGCAGCTACGGGTCCATGATTGGCCATCAAACGACAGATCAAACACATGAATTACGAACGGAATCGCGCAAAGAACCGGGAGGAACCAGGAGTCGTGTCGTATGAATGAAGAGCACATTCCTGTTCGGCTCTCGCACCTGCTGCGGGACTGCTCTGTGGGTGCGGTCGTGCGAGGCCCTGACAGCCTTGTAGTAGTGCAGGATATTCGTGGCTGGGACCGACCGGGCAGTGAATCCTCGGATCGTGAAATTCAGTATGTGGAACGGGTGCGGAGTGCACTTGGCCTTGATCGGAGGTTACGCTCTCCGCCACGTGCGTTGGAGAGGGATGGTACGGTGGTCGGCTGGATCCCGGCGCTAAGATTCCCGACCTGGATGCGCTGCACAAACACAAAATGCGGACTGCTTCACCATGCGCCTTGGAGAAATCGGCGACCGCAGAAAAGACATAGCAGAGATAACGAGTCGTTGAATAGCGCCGACCCTGACAGGTTTAGATGCAGCGAGTGTAGCGGCGGGCTGGAGCAGGTGCCGTGGCTGCTCGTGCACGAGGACGGCTATTTGGCGGATGTTCCTTGGCATTATCTGGCCCACAAAGACGCCCCAAACCCGAAGCAAAAAGAATGTCGCTACGACTGGAAAGGTTCTTATCTACAAATGGAGGAGGCTGAAACAGGACGCCGGGTTGTATGCACTACCTGCGGTGCCAGTGCTCCCTTCGAAGCTGGAAAGCTGCCGCGATTACAGTTTCCGAACGGTACTTGGCAACAGCCTTGGATGCGCGAGCCTCCTGCGAAGTCCCCCGATGCTGCCGCTTGGGTGACGGAGATCAACGATGTACGTGTCCATGCACCAGACATCTGCACCGCGCTCGTCATTCCACCTGAATCCCGCATTCGTCGAGGAACGGTCACTGACCGACTATTCGGCAGCACCAAAAGTCTGGACTCTATCCAAAGCGCGAGGAGCGAGCTTGTTCGAAAGAGCAGAATCAGGCAACTCGCCAGCGAATATTGTTGCACACCCCAAGAGTTGAAAGAAGCGATCGCTGAAATCGAAAGAGGCTACCCCTTATTTGGTAAGTCGCTAACGCAGGGAGACCTGCTGGCCGATGAGTTCCGAGCACTGACTGAAGAGATCCCCGATCTCCGGGAAGATGAAGATTTCGTGACCGAGCACCACACGCGGGGCTGGAAGGAAATCATCAGCACCTTGGATGGGGGAATTCCAAGAAAGGTTGTGAATGCGGTTTCCAATGTGATTGCGGTCAACAGGCTAAAGGAAATCATGGTCTTCAGGGGTTTCCGACGAGCCAACGGGGAGAGGCTAACGCCGCCTGACATCACAGGAGAGTGCGATTGGTATCCTGCGATCGAATTGTATGGTGAGGGAATTTTCTTCACTCTTGACGAAACGCGACTGCGGAATTGGGAGGACAGTGATCATCTTCGCCGCCGAGCGGATGAGTTTAGCCAGCGATATGTGCAGCGGGGCGGGGCCGGCAATCCGGAATTCGAGATTGATGTTACTCCGCGGTTTCTACTCTGTCACACACTCGCCCATCTGGTCATTCGCCAACTCGACGCCGAAGCTGGGTACCCTGCGGCTTCGCTGAAGGAACGCATCTACTGCTCGGACGGCAAAGCGCCGATGGCGGGCATTCTAATTTACGTGGCTGTTCCGGACGAGGAGGGATCCTTGGGTGGCTTGATGGAACTTGCGAAGCCTAAGCGATTCCTCCGATTATTAAGCGGTGCGATCGAGGCTGCGGATTGGTGCTCTCTGGATCCTGTCTGCGCAGAACAGGAAGGTCATGGGCTGGACTTGCTGAACAGGGCCGCCTGCCATGCCTGCGCACTAATACCCGAGACGAGCTGTAGGTTCGGAAACGTTCTCCTTGATAGAGTTTTCGTCAAGGGAGCGAAGCCCGATATTCCCGCCTTTCTGGACGTTGCGGGGACAGACGCGTGATGGCGAAACGTGAATTCAGACTCCCTGGCATTCAGGATCTCAGCAAGGACCAGGAAAGAGTCCATCATCTACCCAAGGAAGGCCAACACTTGATTGTCGGCGGGCCTGGAACCGGGAAATCCGTCCTCGCATTGCTACGGGCGCGACGTCATGAGCGGGACGGCGATGAATACGTCTTTCTCGTCTTCAATCATCTTCTTGAGCGAGCTAGCGGACAGCTGTTTGAACGCCATCTTGTCAGTCGAACCTGGCACAGCTGGTTCCGCGAGACATTCAAGAAACTCACCAGGGAATGCGTTCCAACGATGGATGCTAAGCAGGGCGAATTCCGGGCAATCGACTGGAAGCGTGTCAAGGAAATAACCGATGCAATGCCCTCTGAAGAGCAATCACCGTTTCCATTTTTGGTGATCGACGAAGGGCAGGACATGCCTCCCCAGTTCTATGATGCGCTACTAAATTTGGGGTTCAAAAGGTTCTTTGTCGTCGCAGACCAAAATCAACAAATCACCGAAGACAACAGCAGTCGCAAGGAAATCACTGACTGTCTAGATATCGAGGTGAACAAAGTCATCGAGCTTCGGGAGAACTACCGCAACAGCTATCCAATCGCTAGGCTGGCCAGAGAATTCCATACCAGCGATCCCGCGAGTCCGCCTCCAGACCTTCCGGGGCGGACTTCAGGGAACATCTCACGATTCTATAGCTACGATTGTGGCCGGCTGAATGCGGTTGCTCGGGGGATTCTGCGTCGGGTAGACCAACGACCCCGGACGTTAATCGGTGTGATTGCGCCGAACAATCGGGTGAGAGAAGCCTATCTGAAAGCCCTAAGGAGCGTCGAGTTGCGTTTGGACAACCCGCGCACCAATGTAATGACCTATCACTCAGGGCATCGATCTGACGTGCGCTTCGACGAAGGCGGAATCATGGTGATCAACGCCCAGGCATGCAAAGGTCTCGAATTCGACGTGGTGGTACTTGCTGATGTCGACGACCATTACATCCGAAAGCAGGATTGGGATCACATTAGGCGATTGTTTTACGTCATGGTAGCACGCGCCAGGGATCAGGTGTTTATGTTGATGAAGAAAAACGGACGCAGGGACGTTCTTGGCATCTTGCCGAATGATCCGGACATTCTGAAACGTGAGGAGCATTAGATGAGCGAGCAGCCGGAACTGAAGCTTGAGACGACCGGGAAACCAATTACTGCCAATGTGCCGACCGAGGGACTGCTGGTCACCAACCACCTCAATCTGATGTACATGCTTGCAGCCGGGCTGGCGATGCCGCCAAGCGGGTTCGGAAATAAGTACTATGCTGATATTCTTGGAACCTATCCCGGATGGATTCCGCTTTTTGTGGAAACTCCGAGTAAGGATGCGATCGACTTGGCAACGAGCGAAGCAGACTACCTCAGGCCGACCATCATTCAGTTCAATCTGTCCAGTTTGACGGGGCCGGTGAAGGTCATGTCCGCCACAGGGGTCGAATCCCGCGAATTCAGGGATGGAATCTCGGAGTCTGAGCGCGTGATTCTTGTGCCTGCACCTCTGCCCATGTCGTGGGTCGACTTCATCACCTTCAGAACGAAGGAAGAAAAGTTGGCATGCGAGGCTGTCGCCCAGGACTACGGCAATGTGCCGCTGTTGCAATACAAGCAATACGTGAACAGAAACCGACTGTTCACCAGGTCGGTGGCCGAGCCATGGCCGCTCTCAAGAGGATCTGTGGAGAAAAGAGAGGTTCCACTCCAGCATCCGTTCGCCGCTGGTGGCGTTATGGCGATGCTTCAGCAAGTCGCCAATCTCGGTGCACAAGCAGTCCACGCATGTCGCACTGCATTCGAGACCGATGACAGAAAATTGGGGTCAGAGAACGTTCATCCGATCTTGGCCGGATTGTACGGGTGGATCAAGAACGGAAAAACATCTCTTCGTCAGCCGGGGGACAAAGCGCAACATCGATCGGCATTGAAAGACGCGTTCCAAGCGCAGATCTTCTGGGAGAGTGTCGACCTGCTTAACGTCTGGCGGAGTGACGGTCGGGGAGGCGGTGCAGAGGATGTGCTCCTTGATCATCTCGGCGCGGTAGCGGGGGACTCTGACGAGAGACTGCAGGTATGGGCAAGAGAGCTCCGTGATTCGCTGGCTACTCTCACTGGACTCTCGGACGCCACCCCGACCGAATTGTTCGAGCGTCACGATTCCCCACTCGCGCGTGCAATGACGATCTTCTTTATTCGTCGTGACTGCGCCGAACTTCTGGAATACGAGAATTACCGACTTTACGAACTGGATTGGGTGGCCGCCGCGGTCTTGAGCGGTGTCCGGGATGGTTGGATGCAGCTTCCGTTAGCACTTCGAAGCGACCGTGCGTTCTCGGACACGGTTTGCCATCGGATGGCGCAGATATCACATCAGATTGCCGGTTCAGAGATCGAACTGGGAGATGCTCCGCCAAGGATTCGCCCGCTGTGGGAGATGTTCGAAGATTCTGGAAATTGGAAGGCCCGAGAGAAATCCGCAGCTTTGACTCTTGCCAGAGCGCAGAAGTGGGACTGTGTTAGCACCAACATAAGGCTCGGTTCTGGTGAGTACAAGTTGTTTGTCAGGGGAAGTACGCTGTCGATAAGGGTGCCTGGAGAACCCACGATTGCACCTGAAGTCGATCCCGATCGCTTCTTCGAGCTTTTGTCTACCGCACGTCTTGATGCGAGTCTCGAAGCAAAGATTCGTAAGCAATTCGGGAACTGAATGCTGTTATGCGGATGGTTCCGTCTTCACCCTACGACACGGGAAGCCAAGCGGAGAAGCGGATATTTGAGAGGCTAGGTTTTGCACTCGATGATCGTTACGTAGCGCTGCATTCTTTTAAACCGACCAAACATCCCCGCAAGCGGTTTACGGAAATCGACTTCGTCATCTGCGGTCCGGAAGGGATTTATGTTCTTGAGGTCAAAGGGGGGAAAGTCTCTTATACGAATGGGGTTTGGCAATTCCAAAATCGCCATGGCAGGGTGACGAGTTCGCACGAAGGACCATTCCGTCAAGCAGAGAACGCGCTTCACGGATTGGTTGAGTGCCTCAAGACTGGCTTGCCTGATGAAATGCTGAACCGGCTGACCATCGGATACGGCGTATTGTTTCCTGATTGCGAATGGAGGGCTGGAAGCGCTGAGTGGGACTCTGCCATGGTCGGTGGCGCACGTCGCAGCCGTGATCTTGAGGGATGGCTTCGAAACCTCTTCAGCTACTGGAACAAGCGTTCTGGACGACGTGTCGGACCAAGCAAAAGTGAAATCGAGGAGATTCAAGAGTATCTTCGTCCTGAGGCAGAGGGGCGCGATTCAATAAACGAAGATCGATTCTTCGAGCATGTGGTCGATGTCCAAGGGTTATTGGAACCGTTAGCCGAATACCCGATGCGAGTTGCTGGGATGGATGAGGCGCGAACGCAGGTGCTCTGCGCACGAGGTTCCGGTGGTGGAACGACTCTCTTCGCGCAACGATTGGCCAAACACTGGACTGAAGCCGGCCTGCAGGTAGCTCTTGTATGCCGGTTGCCTTGGCTCAGGCACTTCCTTGATTCAAGACTGTTACTGCCGGGTTTGACAGTTTCGCTGATTGAAGGTGTTCATCTTGACTGCCGACGCGCGGGACTGCGACGGTTCGATGCCATAATCGTAGTTGAGGGGGAAGATCTGTTCGACATGCCCTGCATCGATGCCTTGGATGCTGTACTCGCCGGAGGGCTGGAATCGGGTCGTTGGTGCTGGTTTTTCGATCCAGAACTGCAGTCGCTGACCCGTCAGGTCGAACCGCGAGCATGGGAGTTTCTGGAAGCTCTAGAGCCGTTGTGTTTTCGGATCAACTGTCGCAATCCCCGAGTGGTCCTTCAACGGGTACCGGGAAGATTGGGAAAGCATGTGCGCTTGAAGATAGCTGAAGGAGGCCCTGATCTGCGCGAGCATTCTGTAGGCACAATACACGAGTCGGCGTTACGCATCGCTTCTGAGATTTCTGAACTTGTTGACGTAAGAGGGCTTTCACCTGGCTCAGTGACAGTCCTTTCACCATTTGATTTTGCGAAGTCTTCCGTTAGCCAAATTTCTCCCGAGATGTCTGAACGTCTGTGTCGGCTGGATGAGTATTCAATGCGGGATATGCCCGTGGACAAGGTGGGATTTGCAAGTATCAAGGATTTCAAAGGCCTTGAAAACGAAGCGATTGTTGTTGCTGATCTGCCGCGTCCTGACGGAAGGGAGGGAATTTCGGTTGATCTCTACATGGCAATGAACAGCGCCCGTTCCATGTTGTCGTTGATTCACCTGGATCGCGCCTGAGTGTTCGAGTGCGGTTTCTGTATGGCGGATGACGGTTTTCCAGTGCTTTGAAATCACGCGAATTTTTCAAGTACGATTCCGGCGACGACCGTGATCCGAGGGGATGGAACGGGTGATGGAAACCTGCAGTTCGGGAAACCGATTTCCGACATCGGCGATGGACGCGGATCCGTTATGGCGGCAAGGGACGAGAAGAGCGCGGTTCAGTTATGAAAAAACGAGGAACCGGCCGAACGCGGCGAACCGGCATGTTGCGTCAACGCAGGCCTTCCTGTCGGCTTGATTGATCCGAAGACTTTGGAAATGCGGAATGATGCGACGCTCCATCTTTTTTCTCGATGAACTAAATTCACTCGACTCTGGAGCCTGCATCTCCCGCAGCGCCAGCATCAAGCCGCAGGGTAAAGTGAGTTAATTTACCGCCCGCTATTCGACCATCCGCCGGGCGTCGTGGGAAACGATACCGACACCTGCGGTAGCTGACTCCGAGATTTCCCCTCCTTCCCGCGGAAGTGTTCCCTGAAGAATGTTAGGATGGCATCGATGAATCGGCATGGCAACAACTGACCAAGACCGGGCGATGTGTTCACGGTCACACGACAGACAGCCTAACCGCTCGTAGGCCAAACTCCTGGCCTTCGTTGAAAAGATCGAAACAACGGGCATCAACTTCCGCTCGCTCACCATGGACGTCGACACGATCATGCCCTCAGACCAGCGTGATCGGGCGTCAGTTCCGGCCTTCAAGCAGCTGCCTGATTTCTACGATGCCTCGCGCGACCCCAGCGACTTCTTCCCGCACATCGGCCAAATCTTGCGTGATCCCAGCGACTTCTCCCCGCACATCGGCCATATCCCTTTTGAGAACCGCCACATCTGCCTGAATGCCTGACTGACCACCAGCCAACCCATAACGCCAAGAAATGCCAAGACCAAGCCGACGGCCATTGGATTCCATGTGATGTCTACTCGACGCGACTCGCGAACGAGTAGCGCCGCTAGTTCTGGGGTGGCGCCAGCTCTTTGCAGTTCGTCGCGTGTCAAGGCCATGCCTCAATATAAGGTCCGTGCCTTCAGTATGATACGCCAATTACGGTTCTGCCAGAGCGGATTTCCAGAGAACCGCTGTGCGGCCGTGACTGCCAATGTGATGCTGCACGACACTGTGTCAGTGAACCGGACACTGCCATCACGAGACGGCAGTGCAGTAATGGTTCCTGGATTCCAGCAATCCACCGGAACTGGCGAATCAATTCTCAATGCGCATCAACTTGCCATGGACAGCAGCAGGTCGAGGCCAGCGTTCCCGTCGCTGTTTTCAATTTCTGAACCAGCCTCGAAACTGATTTACACCTCAATGCCGAACGCTTGCATATGGCACAACGCCCGGCGGTCAGGGCATTATCATGGTGTCGGAGCTCTTGTTTGCGACGGTCACGCCGTTCCACTCCACGGTAATTTCAGCGGTCGATTTTGCGCTGGCCTCCGAAGCAGAAAAGGACACACTGGTCTTTATGCACGCGAGGCCGTCAGGACGCCTTATTTCGATATTGTGCGCCACACTGCATTCAGTCTGTTGCCCGTCATCGGCACACAGGTCGAAACTGACCTGGGTTCCATAGGTGAACTCTATGCCGTTGCCCTCGAATTCGAGGGTAACCGGAGGCTGGCGCCAGGAACTTCCGAGTCCGCCAGCGGAACCGTCCGCTGGTTTGCGCTCAAGCGGCCCCTCCGAACGTGATTTCGATTTCCTGTCTACGGGCAGGTCTTTCACAGGCGGAAACGCGCTCTTTAGCGGACGGACGGACTCTGGTTGCAGCGGAATCATCAGCTTCGCGCCTTCGGTCGAAACCGCTAACCGCGAACGCGGGGCACTTGGCCAGATCAATGGCCAATAGGATGAGCCCAGCGCCAATCGCATCCGATGCCCCTTAGGAATCCGGTAAGCGGTTGTTGGGAACTTTAGACTGACCCGGGTGGGCATTCCTTCGACAGCACCACATGGGCCATCCAGGCGATCGTCAAGTTCTAGATTGATGACTGTCCTTGTGATCAGGTTTGACTTTCCGTCCGGCGCGACATCGCACAGACGGCATGCTAGCTGGGCGGGCAATGCATCGGGTGTCACGTCGGCTTCAAGACGAACATGTCCCAGTATGTTCATCTCCCGGTCAAACGGACAGCTTTCGAAACACAGCGCGCGCCGGTCATCTTCCGTCTGATCGAGAGGAAGCCCTCCGGTGCGGCCGAAATATCCGGTATCGCCCGCGCATTGCCCGTGCCTCAGATCGTCCGGGACATCCAGAACAACATGCTCTTCGGGAGGCGTTTCGGTCAGGATGCCGTCGCCGAGATGCAAGCGGCACTCATTCCGCACTGACGGTTTCGCCATCTCGATCCAGGTGCCGTTCCGTTTCGCAAGCCGATCCCTTGGCGGGTCAAATCCACGCCTCCAGAGCCGCAGGACTGGCCAGTCGGGCATCTTCGACTCCGATCTTCCCAGGAAATGATCCCACCACTCAAGTGCGAGTTCCTGAAATCCGATCGCTGGCCCGGGCTCTCCATGGTCGGGATAGTGGTGACCCCATGGACCCACAATCCCTCGGCAGATGTCCGGGCGCGCCTCAACCAGCGGCATGACTGAATTGGAATACCGATCGGACCAACCGCCAATCGCAAGAATCGGGCAGGACAGCCGGTCAACTGCAAACCGGATCGATCCATGGCGCCAATAAGTTCCGCGACGGTTGTTCCTAAGCCATGTTTCGTGCGGAAAGGTCAGCTTCGCAAGCCTGCGCTTCCATATCTCGAACCATTCATCGCCAACTGTCGCCGCGTCAGGCGGTGCCGCAAGAATTGCCGGCAAAGTCGCTCCCCACTCCAAGGTATCGGTCAGAATGCAGCCGCCCATCCAGTGAATGTCATCTTCGAAGCGATCGATGGTCGCGCAGTTGGCGATGACGGCCTTCAGTGGCTGTGGCGCATCGACGGCGGCCTGCAGGCTCGCGGTTCCGCCCCAGGACGTGCCAAACATGCCGATCCTGCCGTTGCACCAGTCCTGTTCCGCAATCCAGGCCAGAACCTGGCGTGCGTCGTCCAGTTCCGATGGGGCGTACATATCCGGCATCCAGCCCTCGCTGTCGCCGGAACCCCGCATATCCACACGCAGGCAGGCATATCCATGGGCGGCGAAATAGGGATGGTTCCGCTCATCGCGGGCACGCACCATATCGCGCTTTCTGTATGGGATGTATTCCAGGATAGCAGGTACCGGTCCCGCGTCTTCAGGCAGCCAGATCCGCGCCGCGAGCCTGACGCCATCCGGCATCGTGATCCATCGGTGCTCGATTTCGCGAACTGAACGCAATGCCCCGAACCTTTTGCCAGAGATCAAAGGCGTTTGAGACCTCCCAAATCAGGCAGTAAACGCTTCGGCTATCCCCATTTTCTGTCCGAAGTTCAGCGCCCTGCCCCGTAATCCGCATGAAGTGCGGCCGTATTCCCTTCTGTGCCGACGTTAAGGTGGCCCTTTCGGCGATGCAAGAAATCCGCATCAAACAATACACCATGCCGTCCAACCGCAAATGGTTCCTGGCAGCTACGGTCCTGACATCTCACATCTCACACCTAACGTTATGGTTCTCACACTGCAGAAGGAGCGCCGTCGGCAGGGTGACGTTGGTCCGCGCAACGCACCCGACAGCAACAGGCCACCAAACCTCAACTCGCATCACGATGTGCTGTTGGGACCATCCCGGCAATCGTCATTGCGGAGACGTAGCTTTCTCGGGAGAGGCATTCGAGATCTGCTCCGGCCGCAGACCTTCTCGCTCGTCCACGATTTCTTCTTCCGCAATGTGAAGAAGGTCGAACTGGCGGAACTTCCTCCATCGCAGCCACAGGGAAAATCCACTTAATTCGTGGTGAAGTCGAAATGGACACCCGATTGTACGCCCTGCACCACAGGCGCTGCATGACACCGTCTGGAATCCAGCCCGAATGAATCGCGATTTTTCATGTGTGCCTGACGACAGTTCCGGTGACGTGCAGCCCACCGATGCGGAGGTCATGAAACCGGGCAGTGAGAAGTTCGAGTGCCCAAGCGTAATTTTTCAAGAAAATTCTTGGCAGAGCGAAAATTTGTGCCACTATTGCGAAGCGCGAATCATGAGTCTTCGCATCAGGAGCTGCGATGCCGAAGTCGACAAGAAGCATTGGATCGAATGTAGCCGCTTTTTCGGAAAGCCTGATTTCGCTTGGCTCGGAAGTCCGGCAGGTCCGCAAAGCCCGCGGACAGACACTGAAAACCCTATCGGCCTCCGCCCGGATTTCCGTCAGCCACCTAAGTGCGATCGAACGCGGAACAGCTAGTCCTTCTCTGGAAACCATTCACCGGCTGGCTGACGCGCTTGGAATCTCTTCCGACTGGTTTTTCGCGCGACGCTCGGGCAACGGCCCGATGGAACGCGCCTATGTGGTTCGACGCCAGAACCGCCGGAATCTGAACACGCTTTACGATGAGGGAATCTCAACGCTCGGATTGTCGGACGAACTTCTTTCCAGTTCGATCGGAGGCAGCTTCTTTATGGGACTTGCGACCTATGAACCGCACTCCGAAAGGCCAGGCCACCCGATGTACCAGCATGAGGGCGAGCAGCATGGCTTCATTCTGCGCGGCGAACTGCAGCTCCAGATCGGCGACGAAAAAATTGTTCTGAAGGAAGGTGACAGCTATTCCTTTCCCACGGCCATAGCCCATAATGCCCGCAACGTAACCGACCAGCCGTGCCAACTGATCTGGAGCATTTCGCCGGTCACGATTCCGAAGGACGTGGTGATTCCCCACGCGGAATCCAGCCCGAGGTCACGAGCGGCCGAGCCGGGCTGACCCCATCTCAAGTGAACGAAGCAAAACAAGGGAGTAGAAAATGACTGAAACAAAACCGGGATTTGACGTCTCACGCCGCTCTTTCCTTGCAGCGGCAGGCGCCTTCGGCGCAGCTGGAATGGCAGTGCCTCAAATGGCGCTCAGCCAGGACGGAAAGGTTCTCACGCTGCGGAGCTACTCCGACCTTCAGGTCCTTGACCCTGCATTCCGCCTCAGCCTGCCCGAAGCTGACATCATCCGGGCAATCTTCGCGCCGCTGGTCGTCGTCGAGCCAGGCGACGTCTGGGGATGGAAGCCACTGGTCGCCAACAGCATACAGCAGCTCGACGACGTGACCATTTCCTTTGAGCTGAAGGACAATGTCGGTTTCACCGACGGATACGGCCAGATGACCGCCGATGACGTCAAGTTCTCACTTGAAAGGATCGCAGACCCCGCGATGGAAAGCCCTTATGCCGGCGACTGGAGCGCACTCCGGGAAGTCGAGGTCAAGGACAGGCTGTCCGGGCTGATCCACCTCAACAACAAGTTTGTCCCGCTGTGGACCACGACGCTGCCGACGGCCGCTTCATGCATTCTGTCGCGCAAAGCAATGGAAGATCTCGGCGACAAGATCACAACGAAGCCGGTCGCGCAGTCCGGCCAGTATCTCCTGGCCGAATGGCAGCCAAAACAGAAAACGATCCTGCGCCGCAATCC
>JAJEAY010000165.1 GCA_022824145.1 Rhodobacter sp.
GGTCTGGCAGCAGAAAATCAAATCCCGAGGCAACATCATCGGTCAGCTCAAACGCCTCGGAGCATCCTGCGACTGGAGTCGGGAAGCCTTTACTATGGGCGGTGCCCCGGGCGATCCGGATGCCGGCTCCGGCGCTCCGAATTTCCACGATGCGGTCATCCGGGTCTTCGTCGACATGTATCACAAAGACCTGATTTACCGGGGCAAACGTCTGGTGAACTGGGATCCGCACTTTGAGACAGCCATCTCGGATCTGGAGGTTGAAAACGTCGAGTCACCCGGTCAGATGTGGCATTTCAAATATCCGCTCGCGGGAGACGAGACATACCTTTACGTCGAGAAGGACGATGATGGAAATGTCGTTCTTGAAGAACGGCGCAACTACATCTCGATCGCGACCACCCGGCCGGAAACGATGCTCGGTGACGGGGCTGTAGCTGTTCATCCGTCCGACGAACGCTACGCCCCCATTGTTGGCAAACTCTGCGAAATTCCGGTTGGGCCTAAGGGCTTTCGTCGCCTGATTCCGATCATTACCGACGAATATCCTGACCCCGAATTCGGTTCCGGCGCCGTCAAGATTACCGGGGCCCACGACTTCAACGACTATGCCGTTGCGAGGCGCGCCGGCATCCCCTGCTACCGCCTTATGGACACAAAGGCGCATATGCGCGACGACGGCATTCCGTATGCGGACGCGGCCACCGTAGCCCTTTCCGTCGCCCGCGGCGAACATTCACTGACGGAATCCGAGACTGACGCGCTCAATCTCGTACCGGATGACCTGCGCGGCCTTGATCGATACGAAGCCCGGGCGAAGGTAATTCAGCAGATCACTGACGAAGGCCTGGCGGTGATGACATCGGACGAAGACGGCAACACCGTTCCGATGATCGAGACCAAGCCAATCATGCTGCCGACTGGCGACAGGTCCAAAACCGTCATCGAACCCATGCTCACCGACCAATGGTTCGTCGATGCGGAAAAGATTGTTAGTCCGGCCATCGATGCCGTTCGCGCAGGAGAAACCACCATCCTGCCGGAAGCTGACAGGAGAGTTTACTTCCACTGGCTTGAGAATATCGAGCCGTGGTGCATCTCGCGGCAGCTGTGGTGGGGCCATCAGATACCGGTTTGGTATGGTTTCGATGTCTCAGGCGAGAGCTTTCGCGGAGATGCAGGTGACGATGAGCTTGACGTAACTGAACTCTCTCGCCTGCTTTCCCCAAAGGCATTGCTGCAGGGCAGCGAGAATCACCGTTGTGCGGCCGATTTCGACACTGTCGCGTCACAGTTCGGCGATGTGCTTGAAACTCTTCCTACCCCCATGAGTCACGCACGGATCGTTGAGGTTTCCGATCGGGACGAGGCGATCAGCGCCATCGCAGCAAGCCTTGAGGAGTACGGCGCGAGCCAAGATCCAACCGCGCTGGTCTATCCTGTCTGGCGCGATCCCGACGTCCTGGATACCTGGTTTTCATCAGGCCTGTGGCCTCTGGGAACGCTAGGCTGGCCGGAAAAAACGGAAACACTGCAACGATACTTCCCTACCACCGTACTCGTAACCGGATTCGACATCATCTTCTTCTGGGTTGCGCGCATGATGATGATGCAGTTTGCGGCAGTCGGCCAAAAACCCTTCGACACAGTCTATGTCCATGCGCTTGTCCGAGATGAAAAGGGCAAGAAAATGTCGAAATCGCTTGGCAACGTTATAGATCCGCTTGAACTTATCAATGACTATGGCGCCGATGCCGTTCGGTTCACGCTGGCCGCTATGGCCGCCATGGGACGGGATCTGAGACTCTCGACCAAACGGGTCGCCGGCTACAGGAATTTCGGCACAAAACTCTGGAACGCCCTTCGTTTCGCTGAAATGAACGGCGCTTATGACCTGTCCACAGTCGATTACCGCAGGAATGCGGTCCCGGATCCAAACGCAGCTGCCTACATTGGCTTTCAGCATGCTGAACGGCATCAAAATGACTCAGCAGCCAAACCCGATTCCCTGTCCGGCCCGGAGGCGGAAAACCTCGCCGGATTCCTTGAGCGGCTGCATCCGGCCGACCGGTGGATTGTCGGAGAAACAGCAAAGGTCCGGGAGTCAGTTGACCACGCGCTCGCCGGTTTCAGGTTCAACGACGCGGCCAATGCGATCCACGCCTTTGTCTGGGGCAAGGTCTGCGACTGGTACGTCGAGTTTTCCAAACCGCTTCTGAACAGTAACAATCCAGAGACGGCACTGCAGACCCGGGCAGTAATGGGGTGGGTCATGGATCAATGCCTGATTCTGCTGCATCCAGTCATGCCGTTCATAACGGAAGAGCTTTGGCAGACCACCACCGTCCGGGCCAAGCCGCTAATACATGCGGACTGGCCCGTTTACGCACCGTCCGACCTCGTCGACGAGGTCGCGGATCGGGAGATGAACTGGGTGATCTCCTTGATCGAAGCAATTCGTTCCGCCCGTGCACAGATGCATGTGCCGGCCGGCCTCCATGTTCCCATGATACAGCTTGATCTGGACCAGGCTGGACGGTCGGCATGGACCAACAACGAGGCTTTGATAAAGAGGCTTGCGCGCGTGGATTCGTTAGAGGAAGCGAAGGAAAGTCCGAAAGGATCCATTACGATCGCGGTCGAGGGCGGCACGTTCTGCCTTCCCCTTTCCGGTATCATTGACGTAGATGCAGAAAAGGAGCGGCTGGAAAAATCGCTGAAAAAGCTCGAAAAGGAACTGGCTGGGCTGAAGGGTCGGCTTTCAAACGCAAACTTCCTGGCTTCCGCCCCGGAAGAGGTGGTCGAGGACACCCGTCAGAATGCGGCCTTGAAGGAGGATGAGGCCGCGACGCTCAAGGAAGCGCTGAATCGTCTGTCGGCAATCACGTGACTGAGGATTGCCCGCACAACGGCACATCAGTGCGGGTTCAGGAATCGGCCAAGCATCGATACGCAACCAAGAGGATCGCACACCCGACCGGAATACATCGATCAGGCCTGGCAACCCCACCGTCGCCACGTGGGCCAGGATGGCTCTCTCTATACGAAGTGGCTGGTCAACTGGCTTCGCCTTCAGCGCAAATCCGGGCTGCGGCCGCAAGCGCATCCTTTCCATGAGGAATTCCCAAAGTCACGAGACCGGCCTCAATAGTGCCCAGCAATCCCAGGATCATGTGCGCGTTCACGTGCCCCATATGGCCCAGCCGAAAGAAACCCTTCCCTTCCGGATCGTCAGGCTCATCCATCCCGAGGCCGATTCCAAGTGTTACTCCCAGGTTGTCAGTCAGCCACCTGCGCAGGCGTACCCCGTGAGGCGCTCCGATGCGTACGCTCGTCACGGCGCAGGACCGTTTGCCGGGGCAGTCAATGTTCAGTCTCATTGGTCCGTCAGTGGCCCAGGCATCAAACGCTTCCCAGATTGCCCGTGCAAGCCGCTCGTGTCTGGCCCACACGTTCTCGATCCCTTCATCTACGATCATGTCGAGAGCGGCGCGTAGGCCGAACAGGTGGTGAGTCGGCGCAGTGCCTCCGAAATGCTGGTAGAACTCCTTTGGCTTGACCCGGGGTCTCCAATCCCAATATGCACTTACACAGTCGGCCCGGTCACGTGATCCGTCGGCTCGGGGTCCGAAGTAAACAAACGCCATACCGGGCGGGGTCATCAATCCCTTCTGGCTGCCAGCGACCATCACGTCGGCGCCCCATGCGTCCATTTCGAACCGATCACAGGCAAGCGAAGCGATGCAGTCCACCATCAGGATCGCCGGATGTCCGGTTCGGTCGAGAGCCGCACGCACCGCGGCGACATCGTTCCTGACGCCGGTAGACGTGTCCGTGTGCACCATGAGAACCGACTTGAATTCCCGAGTGCCGTCCGCTGCCAGTTCCGCTTCGACCTGCGTAACATCAATGTCCGACGATCTGCCAAAATCGACGATCCGGCACTCGACCCCCAAACGCCGGGCAATCTCGGCCCAACCCAATCCAAAAAGTCCGGTCGCAAGCACCAGTACGCGGTCACCGCGTGAATGGGTGTTCGCGATTGCCGCCTCCCACGCTCCATGTCCGTTGGCAATGTAGATCGCGACATCATGCTGGGTACGGCCGACGGACTTAAGATCCTGAATCACGGTCTCCGTCAGTTCGACAAGCTCGCCCTCATAGATGTTGGGCGCTGGCCGGTGCATCGCCTGCAATACCCTGTCGGGAACGACCGAGGGGCCAGGAATGGCTAGATAATGGCGACCTTGCGAAAGGGTCATGCAGCAGTCTCCTGAAAACGAGGGAGAGGACTTCGTCTCCGAATGCCCGGATTCATTTCGCCACTCTTGCCACTTCCGCCGGACATATGTAAACGTAGAACATTCTGACGGCGGAAAGAGCATGTCGCACACGCCCATCCCCTTGCAGCTCACATCACAGTACCTGTTCGACTCCGGACACGGAGTCCCGGTTCAACCGCGTCCAACCGAAACAGTGGGCATGCGCAATTCCGCCGGAACGGATCTCGGCCACGGGCAGCTGGCCATATCCGTATCGACACTCATCCGCCACACCTAGGATCGCGGTCCAAACTGGTCGCTTCTGATCCCCGCATGCTGATCAGATTCCCAAACAGCCAATTGAGGGCGCCAATTGCCTTGTTGCCCGGAGTGGAGCCGGAACTGTGAGCGCCCCGACGCATCATCGGCATCAGCGCCTCGTGTCCCTGGTCATGCCGCAGTCACTGCGGCAGAACTCGAGGGACTCGCTTGATTCCTGGCTGTGGCTTTGGAGGAACTATCTGCGGCAGCACATCCGCCGCTTTTTGGCCGCCGTGTTTCTGCTCGCCATCGAAGGCGCGATGCTCGGATTCCTGAGCTGGATCGTGAGGCCGATGTTCGATCAAGTGTTTGTTGCGGGCAACCGAGGCGCTGTGGGTTGGGTTGCCGCCGCAGTGCTTTCCATCTTCCTGGTCCGTGCAACTGCCGGATTCGGAAATCGGGTGCTGATGACCAGCTTAACCCAGAGAGTCACGGCTTCCCTTCGCGCGAACATCCTGCGGCACATGCTGAAACTTGACAGCGCGTTCTTCCAGAAACGCTCGCCCGGGAAACTCGGTGAACTGGTGCGCGGCGATACGGAAATCCTCTCTGGCAAGCTGCCCCTGCTCTTCTCAACGATCGGCCGGGATCTCGTTGCTCTGATCGCCCTCTTTACAGTCGCGATTTCCATCGACTTGATATGGACCGCCATTGCCGTCGCAGCCGTGCCGGCCCTGTTATGGCCCGTCAAGCGCCTGCACCGGAAGGTCGCCAAGCGAACGAAACTCGCCCGTAACGCCGCGGAAACACTGGCGGAGCGCCTCAACGAAATCCTGCATGGCATCGACACGATCAAGCTGAACAATATCGAGCGCCACCGTTCAAGGCGTTACTCTGACGATCTCGACAGGTACGTCAGGGAGGAGGTGCAGTCGGAGCTTGGAAGGGCAGGAATTCCGGCAATAACGGACATAGTGGCTGGAATCGGTTTCTTTGGCGTCCTGATCTACGGAGGACTGCAGATCATCGGCGGAGAGAAGACGATTGGCGAGTTCATGTCGTTCTTCACCGCAATAGGCCTGGTATTCGAACCACTCAGGCGGGTCGGAAACGTCACCGGCCAATGGGTGACCGCCAATACATCACTGAGACGTCTGCGTGATGCGTTCGATGAGCTTCCCACGATCGTGACGCCTGCTTCCCCTGCAGAGCTTGCCGTGGCGGCGGAGGCTGCGGATGTGGCGCTTGAAGACGTTGACTTCTCCTATAGCGACCAACCGGTACTGCGCGGCGCGACCTTCCGCGCGGAGGCCGGAAAGACGACTGCTCTCGTCGGAGTCTCCGGCGCGGGCAAAAGCACCGTATTCCGGATACTCACACGATTGGCTGACCCTCAGGCAGGACGCGCGACAATTGGCGGAACGGACGTCAAGCAGCTGGATCTCCCTTCCCTGCGCAGGATGTTCTCTGTTGTCACCCAGGATGCGCATCTGTTTGACGAGTCGATCCGCGACAACATCGTACTTGACCGCGACAGCCCGCATCTGGACGAAATAATGGACGCCGCTCATGTTTCCGAATTTGTCGGCAGAATGACGGATGGTGCCGGCACGCGGGTCGGCACGCGCGGCTCGGAACTTTCAGGTGGCCAGAGGCAACGGGTCGCGATCGCTCGCGCGCTTCACCGGAATACGCCGATTCTGCTGCTTGATGAAGCGACATCCGCACTGGACGCACAGTCCGAAGCGCTGATTCAGGAGGCGCTGGAACGGCTTAGCGCCGGACGCACCACATTGGTGATCGCGCACCGGCTGGCGACGATCCGTTCAGCCGACAAGATCGTTGTGATGGATGAAGGTCGGGTTGTTGACGAAGGCACCCATGACGAACTCATCGGTCGCGACGGGATTTACGCTCACCTTTACTGGCTTCAGTTCGAGAAGCGGGGATGAACCGGGAACGAATCCCGTTCCTGGCACGCGTGCGCTAGACCGTGGTTTCCAGACTATCTCGTGTACGCGCGCCGGAGCCGTTCAGGGTCAGCCCCCAGCAGAAACCGTATCAGCAGTCCTAGATTGCGGCTTCCCTGCCGGAGCCAACCTCTTCTCCGGTAGCGCTCGGCACTTGTCCAGGCCGTCGCCGTCAGCGCCCGGATACGTCCACGCAAAGCGCGGGCCATGGCCACATCCTCCATGAGCGGGAATTCCCGATAGCCGCCGACCTCCTGATACAGAGTCCTCGAAATCAACAGGCCTTGATCACCGTAAGGAAGACCAAATATCCGGGACCGGAGATTGGCCCAGCCAGCGACGATCCTCGGCGCCATGCCTTCCGAACGGAAAGCAAGGTGAAAATAGCCTGCGGAATCAGGAAAACTGCGCAGATGCTTAGTGACGGCGTCGGGCCATCGCTCGTCCAGGCGAGTATCGGCATGCACAAACAGCATCCACTCACCTCCGGCGGCGGCGGCTCCCCGCGCGAGCTGTTCCCCCCGACTGGCCGACCCTGATACCAGATTCGCGCCGGCCGATTCGGCCACGAGTCGGGTATTGTCTTCCGACCCACCGTCGCTAATCACAAGCTCGCGCACCAGTCCTGACTGCAGGCCCACTCCAAGTGAAGCGAGCGTCGCTGGCAGATCTTCCGCTGAGTTAAACGTCGGGATTACAACTGACACCGGTGCTCGCATCGCACGCCTTTCGATCGCGCCTGTTGTCGCTATATTACACGTGCTGAACGGGAAGGAACCGGCGAATGAAGGGTGAGAGATGCCACGACAGGCAGGTGTTCCAGATCGAAGGAGGCGACCGGGAGCGGTTCCTTCAGGGCCTGGTCACCAATGACGTACGTAAGCTCGCTGACGGCTTGGTTTATGCGGCGCTTCTGACGCCGCAGGGAAAGTACCTTGCGGACTTTTTTCTTGTTCCGGCAGGAGATGCGGTTCTTCTGGACGTCAAATCCAGTTTCGCCCAAAGCCTGTCGAATCGGCTCAGGATGTACATGCTCCGCGCCGACGTTTCGATAGCCGCTGCGGAAATCCCGGTGTATCGCGGTCTTGGAGACGGCCCGGCAGGCAGCTTCAGGGATCCTCGGAACAGCAGCCTCGGCTGGCGCCACTATGGCGCCTTGGAGGTCGATGCGACCGAAACCGACTGGGATGCTCTTCGCGTCGCCGCCTGCGTGCCCGAATCGGGCATCGAGCTGATCCCCAACAGTTCATTCATACTCGAAGCAGGCTTCGAGCGGCTGAACGGCGTGGACTTTGCGAAAGGCTGCTACGTCGGACAGGAGGTGACCGCCCGAATGAAGCACAAAACAAGCCTCCGCAAGGGTCTTGCCTCCGTCAAGGTCGAGGGAATCGCCTCTCAGGGAACTGAGATCCGCGTAAACGGAAAGCCCGCCGGAACACTTCACACCCAGTCAGGCGGCCAGGGAATCGCCTATCTTCGGTTCGACCGGGCGATCGGCGACATGAAGGCGGGCGACGCTGTGGTGCGCCGCGAGGGATAGCCAACAGCCTGCTTCAGGCCCGTTCAGCGTATTCCATTGTTTCGGTGTTGACGACGATCTCTTCGTCGGCCCCGACAAAGGGTGGCACCATAACCCGAATACCGTTATCAAGAACCGCTGGCTTGAACGAGTTGGCTGCAGTCTGCCCTTTCACCGCCGGCTCGGTCTCCACGATCCTGCAGGTCACTTTCTGGGGCAACGTGGCGTTCAGCGCCTCCTGACCATAGTATTCGATCTGGACCGTCATTCCGTCCTGAAGAAACGGGCGCCGGTCACCGAGAATCCCGACGGGAAGCTCAATCTGCTCGAAAGACTCGCTGTCCATGAATACAAGCATTTCACCGGATTCGTAGAGAAACTGCTGGTCCTTCTGCTCGAGGCGGACGCGCTCGACCCTGTCTGCGCTGCGGAACCTCTCATTCAGCTTCGAGCCGTTCCGAAGGTTTCGCAGCTCGACCTGGGCGAATGCGCCACCCTTCCCAGGCTTGACATGCTCGACCTTCACAGCGGACCACAGTCCGCCGTTGTGCTCCAGTATGTTTCCCGGGCGAATCTCGTTCCCATTGATCTTTGGCATAATGATTGATCCGCTTCGCTGGCTTGATCGAATGTCGGGCTGACTTATATTCATGGAGCAATCGGCGGACAAGATGCCGGTTACCCGTGTGCTGCAGGTAGGTATGCGCTTTTTGCATACCAGACATTCCAAATCGGAAACCCCGAATCAGTTGATCAGGTCATATTGTCCGCTGCACGAAAAGAGCAAGAACAAAGGAAGGGAAATGAGTGATTTCGTTGACGGTACGGCATTCAATTTTGAGCAGGGCCAGCGTTCGCGCAAGCTTTTTGCGGCGGTGGTTCTGGCAGCGCTGGATGACGCGATCGCAGACGACAAGAAATACGGCAACGGGCCGGAGCAGATCGCGCGATGGGCGAGGTCGCGTGACGGGCGCGAGGTGCTTTCCTGCGCCGGACTCGATCCAAACGAGCCAGTGGTGCAGGGCCTGATGGAATTCGTGGCGAAAGGTGTTCGCACATCGGTCGCACTAAGCCGGGAAGAGAGCGAGCGCCGCAAGGCCGCGGCGCAACAGCCTGAGGCTGCCTGAAACAGCCGAACCGCGGTTGGTGTGCCTTTCTGAACGGGTGCTGACCGCTGGATTCAGAAGACGAATCTCCAAACGCCGTTTGCGGACAGTTCAGCAGCAGCCAATACAGCGGTCGTTATGCGCATGGTCCAGGATTTGAATCGGACCAGCAGCAACCCGCAAAGAGCCATCGAAACTCCCAGTTCAATCGGCCCGACCACGTGGGCCCAGTTCCTGCTGTCCCAATAGCTGAACGGACTCTCGAATACCCAGCTCGATACTGGCCAGAAATGCATTCTTGCGTCGTGGCCATGCAGCGGAAAATCCATGGCCAGATGCAGCAGGCCGGCTCCGGAGAATGCCACCAACACCGGCCATCGTCGCCATGCCGCTGCCGCGAGCAGCGCACCCCAGAATACGAAACTGTTGTCGATGGCGAAGACCTGCTGCCACGCGGCCGAGTAGTAGAGTTCCCGAAACACGGTCTCGGCCGGGATTCCCAGAACGAACAGCGAAATCCCTGCCATCGCATAGAGAGAAGCGTCAGGCGCGAACGCGCCGACGAGTGCCGCGATGGTGAGCTTCGGCTGGCCCGGGCGACCGAACGCCGCCGCGCCGAATATGAGATGCGCCGGTGTGTTCACTTAAATTCCTTTCCGCAGCCGAAGCCTCCAGTTGCCGGTGCACCGTTGCAGTCCAGCTTGCTGCAGCTGACAGCTATAGCCGCTTGCACTGAATGCCGCGGATCTGTCAGGCAGCGGCCGCCTGACCAGCGCGGGTCGAATACTACCATCCAACCGGCCGCAGCGATTGACGCAATGACAGACGTTGCCAGAAATACGCGTCATGGGAAAGCGGTCCGTTCGACTCCGGTTGCTTGCGGTCCGGAGGCCCGCCCATAACGGTGAACCGCCGCCCAACCGGATCCAGAAAGCCGGACAGGATGCCAGAAATGCGCATCGGCATCCCGAACTGAAGTCGACTTGCAGCTGTGGCTCGGCAGCACAGGAAAGCCGGCTCCCCGAATTCAGATCGAAGAGGAAATCTGTTTGAGAAACATATTCCTCATGGAAAAGCCGCATGCCATATACGCCATTAGAATTGCGGGTTAGGTTTCGGCTGCAGGAGACAGCCGCCGGAGGTTCCCGCCGACCATCCATCTTCTCCGATCCGGCACGGCCTTCCGCATGAAATGGGTGCTGTGCAACGAGGGGGTCGACAATAGGCTGATCATGGCACGATCAATCATGATCCAGGGCACCGGCTCGAACGTCGGAAAGTCACTGGTCGTCGCCGGTCTGGCGCGAGCGCTGTCAAACCGAGGCATGTCAGTCGCGCCTTTCAAACCGCAGAACATGTCCAACAACTCCGCAGTCACCGTTGATGGGGGTGAAATCGGCCGGGCGCAGGCTCTCCAGGCCCGCGCCGCCAGACGACAGCCAAGCGTGGATATGAACCCGGTACTGCTCAAGCCCGAATCCGACACCGGCTCACAGGTCGTGGTTCAGGGCCGTCGGATGACAACGGTCAGGGCGGGCGAGTACGGCAGACTGAAGGCAGACCTTCTTCCCAGGGTAATGGAGAGTTACAAAAGACTCGCCGGTTCCGTGGATATTGTGCTGGTCGAGGGCGCAGGCAGCCCGGCCGAAATCAATCTGCGGGCGGGAGACATAGCAAACATGGGATTTGCCGAAGCTGCCGGAACGCCGGTTGTTCTTGTGGCTGACATCGATCGGGGAGGAGTGATCGCACAGTTGGTCGGAACATGCGCGGTTCTTGAGGAGACGGATCGCAGCCGGATTTCGGCGTTCCTTGTCAACAGGTTCCGAGGGGACATTTCGCTGTTCCGGGAAGCAGTCCCGGAGATTGAGCGGCGAACGGGCTGGACAGGGCTTGGCATCCTGCCATGGTTCGACGATGCCTGGAGACTGCCAGCCGAAGATGTGATGGACGTTGGCTCAGCCGGTGGCGGACCGTTCAGGATCGCTGTGCCGCGACTGAAAAGAATCGCGAATTTCGACGACCTTGATCCGCTGGCGGCAGAACCGGAAGTCCGCGTCGAAATTGTGGAACCGGGGCGCGCCCTTCCCGGCAATGCGAGTCTGGTACTGATTCCAGGATCGAAGTCCACAATTGGAGATCTTGCCGATTTCAGGGCGCAGGGATGGGACATAGACCTGTTTGCCCATGTTCGGCGCGGTGGCCATGTTCTTGGTATGTGCGGCGGATACCAGATGCTTGGCAAAGAAATAACTGACGCCGAGGGCATTGAAGGAAAGGCCGGACGATTCCCCGGTCTCGGCCTGCTGGATGTAGTGACAGAAATGCATCCGAAAAAGCGGACCACAAGAACGGAAGGTGTCTATTCGGCCACTGGAGACCGGGTCAGCGGATATGAGATTCACCTCGGCAGGACGGAAGGTCCGGATCGGAACCGGGCATGGCTGCGCATCGGGGAGCGAACCGAAGGGGCGGCGAGTCCGGACGGACGTATCCGAGGCAGCTACCTCCACGGAATATTCACGTCAGACGGCTTTCGGAACTCCTTCCTGACTGAACTGGGCGGAAAAGGAAGCGGACTTTGCCATGAGACGGTGATCGAGACAACGCTTGAAGAACTTGCGGCGCATATGGAAACGAATATGGACATCGACGCTTTCCTGAGCCTTGCCGGGGAGGTCAAGGGTGTTGCTCCGAAGCAGTGAATTCCTGTTCCGTTCCATTGGCACAGAGTGCCTGCGGAAAGGCAGAGCAAAATGGATGCTCTTTCAATCGATCCTGGAGAAAGGGACTGACGAATCGGAAGTTCAGCGGCGGTTGACCAAACCGCTTTCGCGGATGCGACTGTTACAGTTCAGGTCGGGGAAGCGCTGGCCGTACAGCCGTTGTCCGATCGCCAGATGCATTCAGCGATGCATATTCCAGCTGGAATCGGGGAGATTTCCGTAGGCAATGTCCGCCACGACGCCCCTCCAGTTTGCCCATTCGGATTTGAGAGCATGCGCGCCGTGCAAGCGTTACTTGCGAGCCGACTCATCAGACGCGGGACTGAATTCCTTTACGCCCGGCGTTGCGGCATCTTCGAGGGGTGCGGAATCGTCTCAATTCGCGGCAACCCGCGTCCGGGAAGCAAATGGGTAGGGTTCGATTCCCGTGATGGGCGCCACTTTCCAACACGAGTCCTCAACGCCCGCCCCTTGCCAAACAACTGCCCTTCCAGACTGCAGCGAAGAGAGAGATCATTCCCGGTCGAGAGCCTTGAGCACACGGTCCAGATCGCGCCCGCGCTCGCTCTGCGCCTTTACCGAAAAGGCACCGGAATTCGCCAGATTGTAATGATCAACTGGGTCATAGGTAACTATGCCAAGCTGAAGATCCTCAACTGTGAGCACGCCCATAGCTGAAAGAAGCGAATACCGCGACAGATACTGTTCTACCTCCGCCCCAATTTGGTTCGAGCGCGCATCGAGAAGTTCCTGTTCGGCGTCCAACACGTCAAGGGTAGTACGTGAACCGAACCGGGCTTCTTCCCGCGTCCCGTCATACGCAAGCTGGCTGGCGGTTACCTGCAGCATGCTGGCCTCGGTCCGTGCGGCGGCCACCTGAAGCATGGCCCACGCGGTCCCCACTCCAAGCTCGACATCGATCACAGACTGAAGGAGAGCCGCACGCGCGGCTTCTCGACGGGCCTCCAACTGCCGCGTGGCAGAGTCCCAGCCGCCTTTGAAAACGGGAAGGGTGGCACTAACGTTGGCGCTGTATCTATGATCGGACCGATCATCTATGGATAGACTCACACCTGTCTTGACAGTAAGACCCCGTGCCGCATGGGCACGCCGGGCATTTGCATCGGCGGTGTTTACGCTTCGCTGAGCTTCCTTGATCCGGGGATGGGTTCTTACGGCGATGCCCTTTGCATCTTCCTCGGAAGCCGCTGTCGCTGGCGGTGCCGATGGCCATTCCAGGTCATCCGGCTCGTGGCCTACAATTGATCTGTAAGTGGCCTGTGCGATCGCGAGATCACCTTCCGCTGCAGCGAGATTGCCCCGGGCGGCAGAAAGACGGGCCTCAGCGATCGAAACGTCGGTGCGGGTCGCTTCACCCACGTCGAACCGATCCCTTGCCGCACGAAGCTCCTCGGTGATCAGTTCAACATTGTTCTCACGCAGCGAGACAAACTGAGTTGCCCGAATGACCTCCAAGTATGCCCGAACGGTATCCAGCAGCACCTGCTGCTCTATCTGGATCAGCGCGGCCCGCAGCCCCAGCACCGTCTCCTTGGCTGCCTCTGCCGCATGACGTGTGACGCCATTGTCGAACAGAGTAAGTTCCATCGACAGCGCCAATGAACCGGACCAATGCTCTCCCGCATTGTTTCGCTCGGGACCGAACGCATTCGCTTGGGTAACGAAGTTAACAACCGGCAGAAGGGTTGCGGATGCCTGGGCAACGTCCTCGTCAGCGGCGCGCAGCAGCGCTCGCCTCTGCTCCAGCAGGTTCGAGTTTCCATAGGCGGCGGCAAGTGCATCAGCCAGGGTTTCAGCTCTGGCTTCCTGAGTGAATGCTGCGTAAAACGCGACTGAGCAGGACAGCGCCAACATCTTCAGGATATGGATGAGTGAGCGGCTTTCCCAAATCCGGCTCTGCAGATTCCGGCGCCGTAGGTCTTTCAAAGCCGAAACTCCCTTTTCCGGGCAAAGCCCCGCAGGATTGGCGCCATTGCATTGAATGCATCCCGCCAGTCAATGGAGTCGCCATTCTTCCAGCCGATCCGGCAGACTCCCATTACTCCCTGAACGAAAATCGCAGCTATGCGCCCTCCATCCTTAATTTGGTCTACAACGGCGCTTGGCACCGTCTCAACCCCACCCTGCAGAATCGCTACGTCATACGGGCCATGCCGCGGCCCGCCCTCGGCAAGCGGCGCAGCAAATACAGCCACATTGTCGGCGCCAGCCACCACCAGCCGGGTCTCGGCCTCCGCAGCCATCTCAGCATCCTCCTCAACCGCGATCACCGCTTCAGCCAAGCGCGCGATCACAGCCGATGAATAGCCCAAACCACAACCGAGGTCCAAAACAAGCTCGTTCGGCTGAATATCAAGCCCGTCCAGTATCTTTGCGAGCGTTCTGGGTTCCAGCATGACGCGGCCGCCGCCGAGAGCGATTTGCCCGTCGCAGTAGGCCGTCGCCTGCGCACCGTCCGGCACGAATTCCTCGCGCGGGACTGAAAGCATGGCATCGATGACCGGAAACTTTGTGACGTCGGAAGGCCGAACCTGCGTGTCGACCATGGTCGTGCGCTGAGCGGGAATGTCAGCCATTTCGGCTTGGCCTCTTCGGACTGCGACTCTGAAAGTCGTTCTGCCACAGATCGAATTGAGCGACAACAGGTGAAGAGCCGGGCGAGCGATCAGCCCTGGCGCCACTCCGCAGAGCACCTGTTAACGAAACAAGCCGGTTTCTCAAGTTCATTGAATAACGGGTCGTGATCACGGCACTCTCGCGGATTCGGCGACTCCCGCCGCTTCCGGTCCCGAACGAATCCGACGGCGATTCGGACCAGTTGAATAGCGGGCACCGGTCGATGCTACGCGCAAATCACCGGCTCGGCAAAAGGCTGAAACGAACCGCAGCTGGAGGAGGACGGTCAACTGTCGGACACGAAGCACCAATTTGAGTGCATTTGAAACTTGCTTTCGGCAAGCATCTGACCTATCGTTCGTCGGTTGGGTGAGTTGGCGGAGAGGCTACGCAGCGGACTGCAAATCCGTGTACACCGGTTCGAATCCGGTACTCACCTCCAGATTTCTCTTACGTCATCAACCGTTCGACCGCATCTGACGACAGGTCCAGATGGAGATTGACATCACCGCACGCCGCGAGTGCCAAGTCCATCATTAGACTGAACTTCAGGCTGAGAATTCCCCTCCAGAACCGCGCAGATGATTGAAAACGCTCGGATTTTCCGCCGGAGCCTCCTTGCTAAACCTGGAGTCGTGCTGACATGCAATGACTCCGCCCTTGGCCGTCAGCGTCGACGTCATCCCCAACCGCTCCTCCCCGCCGCCGTCCTGCTGCGCGAGGCGTGGCGCGAGGGAAAGAGCGTCAGGCGGCCGGACGCTCGCAAACCTTACCAGAATGCCTCCCGCCCTCTTCGGCGCCGTCCGCGGCGGCATGGTACGGATACTGGGCCGCAGCCTCCAAAGATCATTCCTGATTCGCTGAACATACGAGGATGGCCGTTGGAGAATCCTTCCAGGCCATTGTTGTGCCGGACGCCCAATGAGCCGCTGCCCATCGTTGCAGGAACGGGATCGGAAACGGCTTGCACGTCCTGCGGCATTGCCGCAATTTGTCCTCCCGATGAACCTGTATGCGACCCGCACCTATGAACGCACCATCCGCAAACTGCTGTCCGAAGACGCCCGTCGCGACATGGAAGCGGCCATCGTCGCTGCTCCCGAAGTCGTGCCGGTCATCCGGGGGACAGGCGGCATCCGCAAATTGCGCTGGGCAGGATCCGGCCGAGGCAAGCGCGGCGGCATCCGTGCGATCTACTTCTGGCACGCCGGGCCGGGGAAGGAATACATGCTGACCGCCTACGCGAAGGCTGACCGCGAAGACCTCACGGCGGCGGACCGCAAGGCGCTGACGCGGCTGGTGGCAAGCATCGTGCGGGAAGGACAGGCAGGATGACGGTCGAACGCACCGACACCGGCCTTGAGATTGAGGCAGCGCTGGGCGAGGTTTTCGCCCATATGCGCGGGGAGACGGCGCTGCCGTGCCGGATCGTGGACGATCCCGCCGCCGGGCGAATCATCGCACTGCGAAAGCGCATGAAGCTGAGCCGGCAGAGATTCGCTGACCGTTTCGGGCTGGATGCACGGGCAATCCAAGAGTGGGAGCAGGGTCGCCGGGTGCCCGACCGGGCGGCGCGGATGTTGCTGACAGTGATCGACCGCGACCCGGAAGCCGTCATTCGCGCCCTTGCGCAGCCGGCGGATTGATCGAATCCGGCTGTGGTGCGATTACGATGCGACAATCAAAGATCTTAACTATTTGATAAATAGACAGTAATTTTCATGCCATTCGCACCGGATCCATAGATCCTGCGGAATGCCGCAATCCACTTCCGGTTCGAAGCGAAGACGTGAAACAGGATTCAAGGCCTGTTTCAGCACGCCGTAATTCGGATCTCCGGCGGCTGTGTTATGAGAGTATGCCCTTCTCGCGCGCGAGTTCCGTCACACGCCGCTGCAGCTTTTCAAACGCACGAACCTCAATCTGCCGAACCCGTTCTCGACTCACGCCGTACTGGCCGGAAAGAGTCTCGAGCGTCACCGATTGATCCTGTAGCCGCCGCTGAGTAAGGATGTCCTGTTCTCGTTCATTCAGAACAGTCAGCGCTTCGGCCAGCAGTTCACGCCTTACCTGAAGCTCATCCATGTCTTCGTAAGCCGCAGCCTGGTCTGCGTCCTCATCCTCAAGCCAGTCCTGCCATTCCGTCGAACTGTCGCCATCAGCGCCGCCAACCAAGGAATTGAGCGACGCATCACCGCCAGAAATCCGACGGTTCATCGAAATGACTTCGTCTTCCGTAACCCCAAGGTCAGACGCGATTCTCTTGACCTTGTCGGGATGGAGGTCTCCATCCTCTAGCGCACCGATGCGGGCCTTCGCCTTGCGAAGATTGAAGAACAGCTTCTTCTGCGCCGACGTCGTGCCAAGCTTGACCAGTGACCAGGACCGCAGTATATATTCCTGGATCGACGCGCGGATCCACCACATGGCATATGTAGCAAGGCGGAATCCCCTCTCAGGGTCAAACCGCCTGACGGCCTGCATCAGACCGACATTGGCTTCGGAAATCACCTCAGCCTGCGGCAAGCCGTAGCCACGGTAACCCATGGCGATTTTCGCCGCGAGCCTAAGATGTGAGGTTACCAAACGATGCGCGGCGCCCGAGTCCTGTCGGTCCACCCATGCCTTTGCCAGCATGTACTCCTCTTCCGGCTCCAGCATCGGAAACCGCCTTATTTCCTGCAGGTAGCGGTTCAGTCCCTGTTCCGGACTCGGGGCAGGCAGATTCGCGTAGTTGCTCATGGATTTCCCTTATGCCTTATGTTTATTCCATTAACATTGAATTAGGGCCAACGTTCCGACGTTTCAAGGAGCGCCGCTCAATTTTTTCAGCCCACCATCATCCAATCAGCCAACTCACGTCGAAGCACCAGTAGCCCGAAGCGAATCTCACGCCTATGTGTCGCGAGGTGAGGAGGAAAGAGCCTCAATAAGCGATTCCATGTCATCCGGCACAGGCGCTTCGAACCGATGGAATCCGCCCTTTACCGGATGAATGAACCCAAGGCTTCGGGCGTGCAGTGCCTGTCTAGGAAATTTCGCCGCCAGTTCCACCCCGGATCCGCCAACTGAACCGGCAGGAAGTCTGCGCCTCCGGCCATAAAGCGGATCTCCGATCAGACCATGGCCGACATATGCAAGATGCACGCGGATCTGATGGGTTCTTCCAGTCTCCAGCCAGCAATCCAGCAACGCGGCTGCGGGCGGAATACCGAACTTCCGGGGCGCATGTACCCGGGTGACCGCATGGCGTCCTCCCTCGAAGCTGACGGCCTGGCGTTGGCGGTCTGTCCGATGCCTGCCAAGATGGGTGGCGATCCTCAATATGCCGCCGGCCTCGAACCCAACACCCCGAACGCCCCGTAGCCTTGGATCGGCCGAGTCGGGAACACCGTGACAGACCGCCGCATAGATGCGTTCAACCGAGTGATTCTCGAATTGATCCGCCAGCCCATGGTGCGCCCGGTCAGACTTGGCAATCACAAGCAGCCCGGTCGTATCCTTGTCGATCCTGTGAACGATTCCGGGACGCCTCTTTCCACCCACGCCAGACAGGTCGCTTCCGCAATGGGCGAGAAGGGCGTTTACCAGCGTACCTGAAGGAGTCCCCGGCGCCGGATGCACAACCATTCCCGCAGCTTTGTTAACGACGATCAGTTCATCGTCCTCGAAAACCACGTCCAGAGGAATGCTTTCCGGCGCAATGCTGCTCTCCACTGGATCCGGAACCGAAATCTCGAAGATGTCACCAGCGGCCACCCTTGCATTCGGGTCGACTACAGGAACTCCGCCGCGCACCACCGCCCCTTCGGCTATCAGGCGGGCCAGCCTCGACCGACTGAGCGCCGCGCTATCTGGCACGTCGCGGGCCAATGCCTTATCAAGACGGGATGGAGGGTCGGCTGCGACAGTCACCAGAAGGCGGGAAACGGACATGGGCGAGATCTCCGATCATGGCACGGTATCGCTGAGATTCCTGCGTACGCTCGTTACCGTCCTGACCTCGGTAATGATTGCCGGATTCATAATCCTGATCGTTTTCCTTGTCACACGCTTTCCGGATGCTTCGGGAATTGCGTTGCCAGAAGAAATTGCCCTGCCTGGAAACGCGGAGGCGGTTGCGTTCACTCAGGCCGATGACTGGTTCGCGGTCGTGACTGACAACGACCAGATCCTTATTTTTGACCGCACCGGCGACACACTTATCCAAACCGTGGACATCGTACCGGAAAGACAGTGACGAAGCTTCGGCAAGTTACGGCTATTACCGTTCTCGCTCGGCCAGCGAACGCACTTCCTCCGCACATCGGAGAGCTCTTGGCGATCGCTGGCCAGACCGATTCCAGCCATGCGGGCAGCGTCTCCAGACTCGCGCCGCAGGAAACGGCATCCCACTGAGAGCGTCCTGTCGTTTCCATACGTGAAGCGCTTGGTTGCCGGCTGGCGGGCAAGCGGCCGAGCTTCCCGCCGCGTGCATCCCAACTTTGCTGTCGTGAAAGACAATCCGTTTCCACACGTGCCCAGAATATTGAATTGAAGCCGCAAGTCCCCGTTCAGGCACACAGGCTCGCCGCCGACAGGTATGCACTGCAGCCCGGATCCGGATCAGTTCTATCGACTTAAATTTGAGTCCGTTTACAGAACAGGTGGCCTCAAAGGGAGGGTCTCGATGGTAGAAACGTCTGGCGTGGCCAAACATCTATCGGCTTATTTCGGCCAGTCTTTCCTGAAGGTCGGCAAGCTGTCGCTTTATTTCGCCAAGTTCATCAGCCTCGGTCGATGGGTTTTCGGACTCGGGCTTCCCTGAAGGCTCCGCACCGCCCCATCCTCCGGTCATTGCCTTGAAGAACGCCTCCTGCTGCGCCTTCATCGCCTCAAATCCCGGCATCGCAGCCATTGGATTGGTGAAATTCTCCATCATCCTGGACTGACTTTCGCGCAGCATCTCGAAACTGACCGAAAGGAATTGCGGAACCGCTGAATGGACTCCTGTGGCATAGCTCCTGACGAGATCGGTCAGCACGTTTACCGGCAGCACGCTGTCGCCCTGGCTTTCGTGATCGGCGATGATCTGAAGAAGGTACTGCTTGGTCAGGTCGTCACCGGATTTCAGATCAACGATCTGTACGTCGCGACCGTTCCGAATGCATTCGGCGATGTCTTCAAGCGTTACGTAATCGCTGGACTCGGTATTGTACAGCCTTCGGCTGGCATAACGTTTGATCAGCAGCGGTTCCAATTCGGCGGCCATAGGCTTCCTCCAGTCCAGCGGCGCACGGGAACCCTACGGTTTTGCGGAACAAAAAAAAAGGGGCAAGCGTCTAGCTTGCCCGAGTCTGGTGCGCCGGCAGGAGGAAATCCGGCGCAAGGAAAATCGATTCGCTGGCTTACTTGGCCACCGCTGTCGCTTTCTTGGCCGCAGCGGTCATTTCCGCAGTGGCTTTCTTGACAGCGGCCGTGGCGTCTTCCGACACGTCTTTGCCAGCGGCCAGCACAAGTTCGACGGTTTCCATCTGAACTTTCTTTGCGATCTCGGCAAAAGCCGACATCGACTCGGCGGCGATTTCCGCCTGCGCCGACGCAAAATCGGTCATGGCCTTGGTGTAGTCCGCTGGATCATCCTTGACCTTGGTGACTTCAGCGACCTTGGCGAGTGTCTGCCTAGTCCACTTGGCGGACACCTCGGCAGAATTCTCGGCCGCATCCACAGCCACTTTGGACATCTTCTCGCCCAAGGTGGCCTGGGTCTTGAAGACATCCTGCATTGCGGTCATGTCAACCGGGAAAACTCCCAGCATATCCTTCATCAGCTTTGTGTAGTCCTGAGCATTGACAGCCATTTCAAAATCTCCGTTCGCTAGGCTGCGCATCCACGCGCTTCTGCATTCGCTGCCAACATGTATGCTGCACTGCAGCATTTCAAGGGATATTTTGCCGCACCGCAGCAAATTTCGTTTCCATTCCCTCCGTTCTCACTGAATCTCGGAAAATACATAGGTTCCCGGCGCTGCGGAAAGCTTGGGATGGTCCGAATCACCGGTCTGCCGGGCAGGAATCCGTTCACCGGAATGTGCCGAAAGCCACTCGCCCCACCGCGGCCACCAGCTTCCGTCATGCCGCTTCGCCCCTTTGCGCCAAGCCTCAGGTTCCAGCGCCATTTCGTCATTGGTGAAGTGGCCGTATTTCTTCTTGCCGGGCGGATTGATGATTCCGGCGATGTGCCCCGATTCAGACAGGACGAAGCGCTTCGATTCGGACCCCATCCTGGAAACCCCGGTAAAGCTGGATTTCCACGCCGCGATATGGTCGGTTTCACAGGCTATAGCGCATATGGGCACGCGAACGTCACTTACGGAAAGCGTCTCGCCGAGCAGTTCCAGACCGCCATCGGAAAACCTGTTCTCCTGGCAGAGCCAGCGGAGGTATTCGACTGCCATCCTTCCCGGAAGATTCGTGCCGTCACCGTTCCAGTACAGCAGGTCAAACGCCGGTGGCGGTTCGCCCAGCATGTAGCTGCGGACTGCGGGTCCATAGACCAGATCGTTGGCCCTGAGATATGAGAAAGTCCTCGCCATGAAAAAGCTTTCGAGCATGCCGTTCCGCTCGCATTCAGCCTCGATGGCAGCGACGAAGTCATCGGTCAGGAAAGGAGTGAACTCACCCTGGTCCGAGAAGTCGGTCAGGGTCGTGAAGAAGGTCGCGGATCTGACCGAATCGTCCTTTTTCAGATAAAGGTAAGACAGCGTCATCGCGAGAGCCGTTCCTCCGATGCAGTAGCCAACGGCGTTGACCTGCTGTTCTCCAGTTATCCTCTTTATCTCATCAATGGCTGTCAGGTAGCCCTCATCCATATAGGTATCAACTCCGACGTCAGCATAGGAACCGTCGGGATTCTTCCAACTGACCACGAACAGCGTGAAGCCTTGATCGACGATCCACCGAATCAACGAATTGTCCGGCCGCAGATCCATGATGTAGTACTTGTTGATCCATGGCGGGAATACGACCAGCGGAATCCTGTACGCTGTATCGGTTACCGGTGCGTACTGGATCAGTTCAAACATCCGGTTACGGTAAACAACAGCGCCTTCGGTCGTCGCAATGTTGCCGCCAACCGTGAATGCATCCTTGTCGGCAAGCGTTACCAGCAAGCCGTCCTTGCTGGCCTCAATGTCGCGCACAAGGTTCTCAAGGCCGTCAACCAGCGACTGGCCGTCGGTCTCAACCGCTTTCGACAATGCCTCGGGATTGGTCGCCAGAAAATTTGTCGGTGCAAACATGTCGATGATCTGGCCCACGAAGAATTCCACCCGGCGACGTTCCGTTTCATCGAGGTCTTCGAGTCCGTCAAGCGACGACCTGACCGCTTCGGCATTCAGAAGATACTGTTGGCGGATAAAGGAAAAATAGGGGTGGTCCGTCCACATCTCATTGGAAAAACGGCGGTCCTTCGGAGACTCGCCATCGCCGTCTTCCATCGCTTTGCCTTTCATCAGCGCATTCTGCGCGTCGACATAATGCTCAAGCGTTTTGCTCCAGTAGCCGACCTGACGTTCCAGAATCCCTGCAGGATCGTTCACTAGCTGGGTCCACCAGGCTCCGGCAGCCTTCATGTAGAGATCCATGCCTGGCCCCTGCAGGTCGGGGCTTACCTGCCGCCTGTTCGCGAGCGCGGCGAGCATGCGCTGGGACAGTTCCTCGATTCGGGCGAGGTTCGTCTGCAGCTTCTCGGTACTTTGCCTTGCGGCGTCATCGTCGGTTGCCATCGCCTGAAATCCGGTTATTTTGCAAGTGCAGCATAACGCGTTTGGCCTGCACTGCAAACGCGGCTTTTTGACATGCGCAGAAAAGCAAGAGGCAGAGCATATGCGCCATATGGCAACCTACGACCTGATGGAGACGGCCCGCAACACTAACCAATGGCTGGGTGCAACTGCGCTCGCGGTCGGATCGTATCCAGTTACAGGACTTTTCCCGTATTCGGTTTTTCCGCTTATTTCCGCCTGGGGCGAGGTGACCGAGCGCGCCTTCTCCCGGATCGTCGCCAAGCCCGACTGGGGAATTCGTACGTTCACATGCGAAGACGGCCGCGACCATCTGGTCGATGTCGTGACAATAGCCGAAAAACCTTTCGGAGATCTTGTTCACTTCAAGGTTCAGGGGCGACCACAGCAGCCGCGCCGAGTCCTTCTGGTTGCGCCAATGTCGGGACACTACGCGACGCTGCTGCGGTCGACAGTGAAAAGCCTGATTACGAACTGCGAGGTCTTTGTGACGGACTGGCACAACGCACGTGACATTCCGGTTTCGGCGGGCAAGTTCGACATCGAAGACCAGACACGCTATATCATCGAATTCGTGCGCGCGCTTGGATCTGACACGCATGTCATCGCCGTCTGCCAGCCGGCTCCGCTTGCGCTTGCAGCGACAGCATTCCTTGCCGAACATGATCCGAAAGCGCAGCCACGCACGCTGACCCTGATCGGCGGGCCGGTGGACCCCGATGCCGCCCCGACGGACGTAACCGACTTCGGACGCCGAATGACGATGGGCCAACTTGAGGGGTTTGCCATCCAGAGGGTGGGGTTCAAATACGCTGGAGCGGGCCGTATGGTTTATCCGGGAATGCTCCAGCTGGCGGGCTTCATTTCAATGAACGCGGAAAGCCATGCCAAGGCCTTCACCGATCAGATCCTTCGCGTCGCCAAGGGCGAGGCTGGAGACCACGACCGGCACAACAGATTCTACGACGAGTATCTGGCGGTGATGGACATGACTGCGGAGTTCTATCTCTCGACCGTCAAGCGCATCTTCAAGTCACGCGAAATTGCCCGCAACAAATTCACCGTGAATGGCACCCGTATCGATATTGGCAAGATTTCCGATGTGGCGGTGAAGATTGTTGAGGGAGAAGACGACGACATCAGTGCGCCCGGACAATGCTACGCTGCGCTCGACCTTTTGACGGGTCTGCCTCCTGAGATGAAGGCCAGCCACCTTGAGCCAGGGGCCGGTCACTACGGAATTTTCGCGGGCCGCTCGTGGCGCGAGAACATCCGTCCGCTTGTTCTCGATTTCATTGACAGCAATTCCGGCCTGGCGCCGAGCAGACCATCTGATTTAAGCGCCGCGCCTGTCCGCAAATCGAATAAGCCCAGAGCAGGTGCAGCGCCAAACAGGACACGCAAGCGTAGCAGCGCCAAGAGCCGCGGCGCAAATGTGCGCCGGACAGATGCACCCGCTGCGGACTGAAAACGCGATTCCCGATGCTTCCCAAGCCTGAACTGCGCACCAATACAGGCGAGCGTGAGAACCGAAGCCTCCCCGGCAACAGTTAGCCGGAAGTTGCCAATCGTCAGGAGGAGCACCCACTTCTGTGAGGCGCGGACCCTTCCGCGAAAACAAGACGTGGACTCTGGAGCATGCCTGCGAACAGCGCCGTATCGCCCGGACGGGCTCGAACCTGAACCGGTGCGCCAGACGTCCTGCCTGCCAGATAGTCATGACAGCCGAAACCTCTGACTGAACTACTGACGCGGAATCAATGATATGGGAGAGATTTGCTCAGGAAAGTGGCCTGTCTGCGCAATTCCATGTTGCGTACGGAATGGCACGATTCCTTCGGTTCAGGCGAACCATTGAGGCAACCGCACACCGATGTCCGACACGTCCGGCACTGACCCCATCGCAGTAGCTGAACCAGATTTTGTCAATCTGCCATGAGATGCAACGACCAAATCCGGTCGCCCACGGATGTGCGCCACACCGAAAACGGGATCAATGGGCGGTCCAACCTCCGTCAACCAGAAGAGAGGTTCCCGTGACCATCGCAGATGCGTCCGAAGCGAGAAAAACCACAGCACCCATGACGTCTTCGACATCGGCAATGCGGCCAAGCTTGATCATCGACATGATCCAGTCGCGCTTCTCTGGATCATTCAGGGTCGCTTCGGTCAGCGGAGTGCGAATGAATGTCGGGCAGACCGTATTGACGCGTATCCCGCGTTCGCCCCACTCAATTGCCATGGCCTTGGTGAACCCTTCGACTCCATGCTTGGTGCCGCAGTAAACTGCACGCTCGATTCCGCCGATATGCCCCATCTGGCTTGATATCTGAATGATCGACCCCCCCTTGTCCATTTGTGCCGCCGCTTCCCGCGCAAGAAAATAGGCGGCGCGGAAATTAATGGCAGTGACGGTATCGAAATCTTCCGGCCTGGTCTCCTGAGCTGGCGAATGACGCGCGATTCCAGCGGAATTGACCACTATGCCAAAAGGCCCATGATCGGCGAACAAAGCGTGGACGGCGTCAAGATCGGTTACGTCCACAGCGACGCTGCTAGCATTGAATCCGTTTTCGCGCATCGCGTTCACAGCCATTGCCAGTTCGTCCTTGCTCCGTGCGACGATGACTGTCTCGGCGCCAGCTTCTGCCAGCGCCGCAGCGCAGCCGAGGCCGATTCCGCGTGAGCCTCCGGCTACAAGGGCACGTCGGCCGTCAAGGCGGAATGATGGTGTTTTCGGCAGCTTCATGGACTGTCTCCTGGAATGTCGGGATAGCGGATGCCGCGAAGCGGCGGGAAGTCGGCATAACGGTTTGCCCGTTCCGGATCCGGTGTCATGCCTGGTTTGACAAGCGCACCTTTCGGACGGATATAGCTTAGGATGCGGCACTCACGATCTGAGTCCCGCCAGGAAAGGTTGAACACGGCATTCTTCGGAAAGAAACAGACCTCCTGAAAATCGAGGTGGTCATAAAGCCACCAAGCCAGATCCCTCCAGTCCCGGCCACGCCTGAACTGCTCCGAGAACCAAGGGATGCCAACGGTGACACAGGCTCCGATATGTCCATCGGAGTTACGCCGGTCCCAGATATGGTTGGCGTAGTTCGCATCATTCCGGGCGCATTTCTGCGGTTTCACCCGCGTTGCCCCGAACTGGTTCATCTCAGAACTTCGGTAACCGGAGCGAATATCAATCGGCCCGAACGTCTCGACAAGCGGATCAAGCAGATGCTCGGCGAGTTGCCTGCCCGCAGCGAGAGCGGTGTCGGGCTCGTCAGGAATATTCTGAATCGCATAAAAATTCGCTATTTCGCTCGCAAGAAAGTTGCGCATCTCAAAATGGCGGGACAGGCGCTGCCTTCCGAGTTCCTCTAGCGCCACATAGCTCCTGGGGCGCCTCATGCTGCCCCGTTCCACTGAAACTCCCCACCCGGGCCAAGCGGCGAGAACGGATTGTGCGCAATCTCCCAGACATATCCGTCCAGATCTGCAAAATACGCGATATAGCCACCCCAGAATATGTCATGCGGCTCCTTGATGCCCCGGCCACCTGCCGCAAGGGCGGCAGAATAGATTGGAGCAACGTCCTCCTTATCGGCCACGTTGTGAGCCAGCGTAATGCCGGAAAACCCTGTGATGTCCGATTCCTCTATCCCCATGTCCCTTGCGAGCGCATCCTTGGAATAGAGACCCAAGGTCTGACCGATCAGATCAAACGCAATAACTCCATCGGGACTTTCCACCCGTTTCCAGCCCAACGCCTCGTAAAACGCAGCTGACCGTTCCATGTCGGTGACGGCGAGAGTGATCAGGCTTATGCGCTGTTCCATGACTTTCCTTGTACTTGGAGGGTCCGGCAAGAAGCCCTGCGCACTTTCCCTACACCCAACATGCCAGATACCGATGGGAAAAAGAAGTTTCTATCAGCCGTGAGTAGGTACCTGCAGAAAACAGCGGCACCGCGCGATCCTCTGCAGCTAACCATCCTTGATTGCCAACACTTCCTCGACGCTCGCCTCAATGAGACTGAGACATTCCTGGGTGGAAAACCGGTGATCCGCGTCCTTGACCAGCGTCAGGCGGATATCGTCACCTTCGGCATGTGACAGCAGCCTCATGGCAACCGAAATTTCCACGTCCGCATCTGCTGTACCATGCAGCAGCCGCACCGGAAACGGGAGTGGAAGCGGCTTCCGCAGAACAAGGTTGTCACGCCCGTCTTCAATCAATCTGCTGGTGATGACATAGGGCTCATCTGAATAGTCACTTGGCAGCGTCAACCGTCCGTTTTGGAGAAGCGTGCGTCGCTGCTTTTCCGAAAACCCCGCCCACATCGAATCTTCGGTGAAATCAGGTGCGGCCGCGATGCCAACGAAACCCTCGATTCTCACATCTTCGCTTAATTTTGTTGTGAGATTCAGTCCGATCCAGCCACCCATGGACGAACCGACAAGCAATACCCTGCCTCCGGAAAGATTCGACACTGCCGCAACGGCATCATCGGTCCAATCGCCTATGCAGCCGTCTTCGAACGCCTCCGAACTTTGCCCATGCCCTGAATAGTCGAAACGCAGAAACGCCCGGCCACGCTTTCGCGCCCATTCCTCCAGATGAACCGCCTTGGTTCCGTCCATGTCGGACTTGAATCCGCCGAGAAAGGCAACGCATGGCCCTTCGCCTTCTGTCAGATGATAGGCGATTCGGCGCCCTTGCGGGGTTTCCAGATTCCGTGGGTCAAGCACTTGCAACTCCTCAATCCGCGCCCAAGGTTCGCATGTCGACACCGGCATCGAAAGCCCCGGTTACAAAACCCGTTGACAATGCCACGCGCAGCCATCACATAGCGCGCCGGAAAGCATACCCGCAACCGGGCGTTCCGTGGGCGCCAAACCGACGAGGCAAGTCAAGATGACCCAGATTTCCCTTATCTTCCCCGATGCCAGCATCCGCCAGTTCCAATCAGGAATCACCCCTGCGGAGGTGGCGGCGTCGATCGCGCCCTCGCTCGCCCGAAAAGCCATTTCCGCAACTGTCGACGGCCAGCATTTCGACCTGCACTGGCCCATTGAGCAGGATGCCCAAATCACGATCCACACGCTGCAGGATGACGCTCAGGCACTAGAACTGATCCGCCATGACTGTGCGCATATAATGGCCCGTGCGGTGCAGGAGATCTGGCCCGAAGTGAAGGTCACGATCGGACCGGTCATCGAGAACGGCTGGTATTACGACTTTGACAGGGAGGAGCCGTTCACGCCGGAAGACCTCGCTTCGGTCGAAGGCAAAATGAAAGAGATCATCAACCGCCGCGATCCGATCACGACCGAGGTCTGGGAGCGCGCGCGGGCATTGAGATACTATGCCGCGAACCATGAACCTTACAAGGTCGAGCTCGTGGAGGCGATTCCCGAAGGGGAGCCGATCCGGATGTATTGGCACGGGCATTGGCAGGATCTCTGCCGCGGACCACATTTCCAGCACACAGGCCAAGTGCCAGCTGACGCCTTCCGGTTAACGAGTGTTGCGGGCGCCTACTGGCGCGGCGACAGTTCGCGTCCGATGCTTCAGCGCATCTACGGAGTCGCTTTCAAAGGCAGGAAAGACCTCAAGGCATACCTGACGATGCTGGAGGAAGCGGCGAAGCGTGACCATCGCAGGCTCGGCCGCGAAATGGACTTGTTTCACATGCAGGAGGAGGCGCCCGGGCAGGTGTTCTGGCACCCGAACGGCTGGAAGATATTCACCACGCTTCAGGATTACATGCGCCGCAAGCAGAGCCAGGGCGGCTATGTCGAAGTCAACACGCCTCAGGTAGTCGATCGCAAGCTCTGGGAGGAATCAGGGCACTGGGAAAAATTCCAGGAGCACATGTTTATCGTAGAGGTGGATGAGGAACATGCGCGGGAAAAGGCGATCAGCGCACTGAAACCGATGAACTGTCCCTGTCATGTGCAGATATTCAATCAAGGCCTGAAGTCCTACCGCGATCTCCCGCTGCGCATGGCGGAATTCGGCTCCTGCAACCGTTACGAGCCCTCAGGCGCACTGCACGGCATCATGCGTGTGCGTGGATTCACTCAGGACGATGCGCATATCTTCTGCACCGAAGACCAGATCGAAAGCGAAACCTCCATTTACATTGAATGGCTGACTGAGGTGTACTCGGAACTCGGCTTCCCCGGCTTCAAAGTGAAGTTCTCTGACCGGCCCGAAATCCGGGCGGGCACCGACGAAATTTGGGACCGTGCGGAACAGGCGCTGCTGGAAGCCACACGCAAGGCAGGAGTTGAGCCCGAACTGAATCCGGGTGAGGGAGCGTTCTACGGGCCGAAGCTGGAATTCGTGCTCACCGATGCCATCGGCCGGGACTGGCAATGCGGGACGCATCAGGTGGACTTCGTGCTGCCTGAGCGGCTCGGGGCCTCCTACATCGGCCCGGACGGCGACCGGCATCGACCCGTGATGCTCCACCGTGCCTGCCTCGGTTCGTTCGAGCGTTTCATCGGCATATTGATCGAGAGCCATGCCGGCAGGCTGCCCTTCTGGCTTTCTCCGCGGCAGGTGGTTGTTGCGTCAATTGTATCGGATGCGGACGAATACGTCCGCAAGGTAACCGCTGTTCTCAAGGCGCAGGGAATCCGGGCCGAGTCAGATGTACGAAACGAGAAAATCGGCTACAAGGTCCGCGAACATTCCTTGGCGAAGGTGCCTGTGATACTGGCCTGTGGAATGAAAGAAACCACCGAAAGCACGGTTTCGGTGCGGCGTCTGGGGGACAAGCGGACCCAGGCCAGGACGCTTGACGAAATTGCCAGCGAGCTCAGCCGGGAAGCGACGCCGCCAGATCTGCTGGCTGCTTCCGATGCTACCGTGACTTGAGCCAGGCCGTGCCAGTTAACTCCGACGCAGTTCGGCGAATCCAGCAAAACAGCTGCGACGGCTCTTCGGGTTAACGCCGGATTCCGTCTCACGGCTCTGCCGCTGAACGGAACGAATCAGGATGGCGCCTGTATTCGGAGCCGAACTCCCACCGGCGTGTCGCCTTTGGCCCGGCACCGCCTGTTCCGGCGTGGCCGGTCAGGAGCAAGCCGCCGTTCACTTCGTCCACGGAGAGTACAACGACTGCCTTTCGGGCACAAAGGCTTCCTGACGACCAAAGGGAACCTGGTTCCGGTAAGCTGGAATCCACCGCTCCGCGGCTCCTGCACATTCGTGCCGCTGGCGGACTGTCCGGGCACCATGCCAACCCGCAGAGGAAGCAGGACGCAGTGCATTACGGCACAGAGGGGGCAGCTCACGTGTCCTACGTTTCTCTGTCCCGGCATCTCGCTAGTTGCCATACACCAGCACTCCCAGAACCAGTTTGACGACTGCGTTACCGATTTCGGTAATTCTGCTTGTTCTATAGCGTTCAATCCTCCATCATTACCGAATTCAATAAATGAGGTGCAGACGTGACAAAGGGCAAAGGACGCGAGCAACTTACCGAAGTTGGGGGCAGAATCCGTGAGCTGCGCGAGGCGCACGGGCTGAACCTGCTTGAGCTTGCCCGCCTTTGCGGCATCAGCGCACCGGCTCTGTCCCTTATTGAAACCGGAAAGCGTGACCTGCGAATCACCAGCCTACACCGAATCGCAGACGCCCTCCGCGTCGATGCAGGCGCCCTGCTCGACCGCCGGGGAATCGTGACTCCCGAACGCAAGGCTGAAAGCCGTGGCGGCTATGATCTCGGAGACTACAAGTGATCCATACGTTCCCCATCTGGTTCGACGCACTGCATGTCGGCGACGTGACTGTCGATGGCAATGGTGCACTCGGCTTCCTCTATACCGACTCCTGGCTTGCAACGGACGACGCGTTCCCGCTGTCGCTGACCCTCCCGCTCAAGAACAGGATCCATCCTTCCGAAACCGTCTCGCCTTGGCTGGCCAACCTCCTCCCGGAGGAGGAACAGCTCTACTCTCTCACCCGCACTCTCGGGATCGACCATGCCGATACAATTGCCGTCCTCAATGAGATCGGCGGGGACATGGCGGGGGCACTCTCGTTCGGCGTTCGGCCTGATCGCTCGGCATGGACCTACACTCCACTTACAGATTTCTATGGGACTGGAGATCCTGAAGTCGCCCTTGAGCGCCACTTCCAGGACCTCGCACAGCGTCCCTTTCTCGTGGGAGCGGAAGGCGTCCGGCAGTCCCTCGCTGGTGGACAGAGAAAGACAGCGCTCGCCGTTCTCGACGCGAACGGCGCTCCGGTCATCCGGCTCCCGGAAGGCGGCGACGTTCTGGCCATCCCGCGCAATGGCGCGCCGTCGACGGTAATCCTGAAGCCTGACAATTCGGCGTTGCCCTGCATTGTCGAAAACGAGGTTTACTGCCTGCGCTTGGCGGCGGCGATCGGCATTGCCTCGGCTCAGGCGACCGTCCTCACGGCCTGCAACCGCAGATCGATATGTGTCCTGCGCTATGATCGCAGGGAAAGCCGATCCGGTGCGATGCAGCGGATCCATCAGGAAGACTTCGCCCAAGCCAATGGCATCCCTCCAGGACGGAAATACGAACGCGGCACCCTGCGAGGACCGGATATTGCAACCCTGCTCGGGACAGGGCGTCATCTGCCGCCTTCCGATGCTCTTTCCCTGCTTGATCAGATAACCTTTAACATCCTCGTCGCGAATACTGATTCCCATGCAAAGAACTATTCCGTGCTTTTGCCGGTGGGCACAGGCCCGCGCCTCGCGCCACTCTACGACGTGTCGACCGCACTGCCGTGGCCACACATCGTTCAGTATTTTGCGCAGAACATCGCGGGCAGAAAACGCCGGCCCGCCAATGTGGACGCACGCCATTGGGACTCTATTGCCGTTACAGCAGGCTACAGACCAACTGACGTACGCAAACGCGTTCAGGATCTAGTGGACGACATGGTTGCGCATCGTATCAGCGTAACCGAGGTGGTAGCGGCTTTGCCGGGAAGCGCTGGCGGCTATGTCGATCAGGCGGCGGACCTGATCGAGGAGAATGCCCTAAGGGTCGCCGGAAGACTTCGGTTATAGAAGGCAACTTTTCCCTGAAACCGGCGTCCATTGAACCCGCAAGGAACGAAAGACTCTCTCAGGTTCCGGCTGAAAGGCACTTTTCCGGATCCGGCACATTCCTTCACCCGGATTCTTCATCGAAAAGCAGGAGTTGCAGCGGTTGTTCGGGCGGGAAGGGTCACATGCGCGCGGGCGCTGAATTCAGCATCTCAATAACTGATCGGCGCACCGGGTTCCGGGAATACAGGAATTCATATGCCGCTGAAGGTCTGGTCCATGAACCGAAATCCCAAGTGGTCATTTCACCCGATTCAGAGGTCTGGTTGACTTCAAATGAGGCGCGGTCCCGCCTCCCGTTCCGGGTCACCCAGTCTGCCGTCAACGCACCCGCAAAGCGAAGCGGCCGAGACAGGAAATTGCCTCCTCTTCTTACAGCACGTCCCCAGGTTTCTGTCCGCAGGGAGTCGCTGGACGGGCACCGACAAGGGCGGGCCGCAAGCCTTCAGACGTCTGCGGTACCGTATTGGGAACCCTGCCCGATCCGAGGTCCAAGCGGCGCCTTCCGCAAATCCCAGGCAGGAACATCAGCAAAATCACTCAGGCGCCTCGGCGGTTCGCTCTGAACGGAGAATCCCCAACCCTCAAGCGAATTTGAACGGATGCGAGCGCAGGAAGCTCCCGCAAGCACCCTCACCGGTTATCGGGTGATGGCGTTGGACGGGCTAGACGGACTATAGATGATTCGCCATCGCTTGACGCGATGAGTTAAATCACTGCCTCACAGGAGAACTCAATGTCGACCACAGTAAAGACCCTCGCCGTCGCCAGCGCTGTCGCAGCTGCAATTGCCGGCCACGCAACCATTGCGAACGCCGAAACCAAAGAAAAATGCTTCGGCGTTTCCCTCGCAGGAAAGAACGACTGCGCCGCAGGCCCCGGCACGACTTGCGCCGGAACCTCGACCGTCGATTACCAGGGCAATGCGTGGACACTGGTCGACGCGGGAACCTGCACCGAAATCGAACTGCCTGCGATGGCGGACGGCACCGCTCGCCAGGGATCGCTCGAGGAGCTCGACCGCGATCTGCCATCCTGACCTAGCTCAGGCCTCCGGCGCCTGTGCCGGAGGCCATCTCCCGGTCAGTCCGGTCAAACGTCTCGCATTCGTGCAATGGGCTGTGTTTTCAATGCGTCGGAACTGAGGACGTAAAGAAATGCTCGATAGCATTATCAGTCGCTTTGACCGTCTGCCCGATGCGCCAGGCGTCGGTTACAAGCCACAGCATTTCCAGAATATTCTCGACAGTCCCGGCACGGTGACCTGGCTGGAGATCCATGCCGAGAACTACATGGGCGACGGCGGCCGGCCGCTGGCACAGCTTCGGCGCCTCGCTGAACTGTTCCCTATTTCCGTACACGGTGTCGGCCTGTCGATCGGGGGAGAGGCACCTCTTGATGCCGAACATCTCGCAAGGCTGAAGCATCTCGTCGAATGGCTGGATCCCGCAAGTTTCTCAGAGCACCTTGCCTGGTCAACCCATGACAGCCACTTCCTGAACGACCTTCTTCCCCTACCCTACAACTCCGAAACCCTGGCACGGGTGTGCGAGCACATTGAACAGGTTCAGAACACGGTCGGAAGGAAGATGCTGCTCGAGAATCCCTCCAGCTACCTCGCGTTCTCCGGGACCACCCTGACCGAAATCGAATTCCTGACCGAGATCACGCGGCGGACCGGATGCGGACTGCTGCTCGATGTCAACAATGTCTTCGTAAGCGCGGTGAACCAGCAGACGGACGCCAACAGCTACATCGACGACTTTCCGCTGCACCTTGTGGGTGAAATCCATCTTGGTGGCCACGAAGAGGATGCCGACGAAAGCGGTGCGCCGCTGCTGATCGACAATCATGCCAGTGAAGTGGTCGATCCCGTCTGGCAGCTGTATGAGCACACGATCAGGAGTGGAGGGCTGAAGCCGACTTTGATCGAATGGGACAATGACGTCCCGGACTGGTCGACACTCGCTTCGGAAGCCCAGCGGGCAGCGGCGGTTCTTGAAGCCATGCCCGCGTGATGGCTGGCCAAGCCGATTTCGTCGATGCGCTTCTGAACCCTGCGCGCGCAGTCCCGAGCGGGCTGATCAATCCCGACGGTGGAAGGGCAGTCAAGCGGTTCGACGTGTATCGCAACAATGTCGCGGTCAGCCTGGCGGAAGCGCTTGAAACCGCGTTTCCGGTGATTCGAAAGCTGGTCGGGGACTCCAATTTCAGCATTCTTTCAGGAGTTTACCTTCGCAAGTATCCACCTGAGTCCCCACTCATGATGTACTACGGAACGCGCATGCCCGAGTTTCTGGCGGCGTTTGAACCCGTTCGTGAACTTGGCTACCTCCCTGATGTCGCGCGGCTTGAGCTGGCACTCCGTGAATCCTATCACGCTGCTGATTCAGTACCGCTGGCACCCACCGAACTGCAGGTGCCAATTGACCGCCTGATGGCGTCAAGAGTAACGTTTGCGCCATCGGTGCGATTGGTGAGATCCACGTGGCCAATCCTTGGAATCTGGCGCTTCAACGTGGAAACCGACGCGCCGAAACCACAGGCATGCGGCGAGAACGTATTGGTGACCCGACCGGAATTCGACCCGAAGCCATCGACTTTGGCTCCGGGAGGTGGTACATTCACCGCGGCATTGATGTCAGGAAAGTGCTTCGCCGACGCGGTCGACGCGGCAGTGGCCATGGCGCCGGAATTCGATCTGGCCAAGGTTCTCGGCGCATTTCTTGAAGGTGCCGCGTTAACCGGACTTGACGAGGACACGTAGATGAACGGACTTATATCCCTGCACAACGCGGTTTTTGGCTGGGCGGAACGGCTCGCGCCGGTCCTGCTGCCAACATTGGCGCGCTTTGTCTTTGCGGCGGTTCTGCTGGTCTACTACTGGAATTCCGGCCTTACCAAGCTGGGAAGCGGCGGCATTGATGGCCTGTTCAGCCCGAGCTTCAATGCCTTCGCCCAGATATTTCCGAAAGGTGCCGAAGCCGTGGGCTATGACATCACCCAGGCATCGCTGTTCCAGAAGCTCGTTATCCTGGCCGGAACCTGGGCCGAATTCGTGCTTCCCGCACTCATCATTGCTGGGTTGCTGACCCGGCTGGCAGCGATCGGAATGATCGGCTTTGTCATCGTTCAGAGCCTCACGGATATATGGGGCCACAGCGCCGATGCCGGAACCATCGGGGCATGGTTCGACGTTAACTCCGACGCACTGATCCTTGACCAGCGCGCGTTTTGGGTATTCCTGCTGCTGTATTTGGCGCTGCGCGGGGCAGGACCGGTTTCGCTTGATTCGGCAATGTCGCGCTTTCTGGACCCGGGCAGTTCGGGCGTTGCGGATGCGGGCAAGACGCCAGCGGGTTCGTACCGCTCTTCCGCAGGACCTGAACTGGGAACTGCACCGACGATAGAAGCGGATCCCTCTCAAAGAACTGGCGCAGGAGCACCACGCCTTCCGCCAGCCAAGCGTAAAATGGCCATAGCCGATCCGTACGGCTGAGCGCCTCAATCGGAAAGCACGGATCGCAAAAAATCTGAACCGAATGAGAAATTCCGGTCGGATTGGGCAAAGGTGGCAGTCCGTTTTCTGGCTATGGCCTGAGTCCGGCGCATTCACCTGAGATGACCGCCCGGATGCGCTTTCGCACGAATCGGCTGCTGGCCGATTCCTCATCAGTCGAGAAGCGCCTTCCTGACTTCTCTGCTCCATCCCAGATAGAGTCTGCCACCAGCTTTCTCGATCACAGGGCGTTTGATCAGTGCGGGATACACCGCCATTAGAGCCAGTGGGTCGCTTGATCGTTCGTCTTCACCGAGACTCCGCCATGTCGTCGAGCGACGGTTCAGCAGTTGATCTCCAAAGGCTTCATAAAACCGTCGAAGGGTGGATTCAGGAACTCCTTCCTCGCGCAGATCGACACATTCCACGCTGACTCCGCATTCATTTAGCGATTTCCGCGCCTTGCGACAGGTGTCGCAGTTTTTCAACCCATAGAGCTTCATTCGAGTTTCCCGATTCAAGGGCAAAGACACCCATTTGTTTTTAAAGATTGGCTTGCCTTTTCCGTCAATTGCTCCATAGTCGCAAATGTGACGGCAGACCAATTCCTCGAAGACCGCTCCTTGCGGGAGCAGCCAATCGAGCGTTCAGGACCTGGCTGCACCAAGCCGCCGCAGATCCGCGGGCGGAATCGATTAAGGAGATACGAATGCCAACTGGCACCGTCAAATGGTTCAACACCACCAAAGGCTATGGTTTCATCGCACCTGATCAGGGCGGAAAGGACGTGTTTGTCCACATTTCTGCCGTCGAACGATCTGGTCTGACTGGCCTAGCCGACAACCAGAAGGTGAGCTACGAGCTGCAGGAAGGCCGCGACGGGCGGTCTTCGGCCAGCGACCTCAAGCCCATCTGATAGCCTTGTTTCTGCGCCCATCGCTCTGTCTGGAGGTTCTGAACGGCCAAACGGACATGCGGTGGGTCACCTCCCTTCACCTGGTCTCCAATCCCACGACGCGGCAGCGCGTCTGATGGGAATTCGGTCGCTCTGGCTTCCGACTGTCCTTTAATGCCGAGACGGGGAAGACCTCGACGCCTCCAAACCAGAGCGACACCTCCAACATTCCGGCCAATACCAGGACCAGGGTCACAGGTATGTGTAGAGGGGTGCAATTGTCATGCCCACGCTACATGTTGAAGATAGATTTCGACCCGGAAAGGAGAATTGCCATGTCCCTCACCCGACGTACAGCCATGGGCCTTTTGGTCATTGCCCCAACGGCTTCCGTTCTTGGCCGCGCCGCGTTCGCCTCTGAACCTGAGACGTTTCAGGAAGATGGCGTCGCGATCCATGGTTACGACCCCGTAGCCTATTTCACCGAAGGCAAACCGGTGATGGGATCTGACAGCCACACGGTCAATTACAAGGGTGCGACCTGGAAGTTCGCGTCGGCTGAAAACCTCGCCGCGTTTGAAGGCGATCCGGAGAGATACGGCCCGCGTTTCGGCGGGTACTGCGCGTATGCTGCCTCGCAGGGATACCTGGCACCGACGGTTCCGGAGGCTTGGACCGTCCATAACGATCGGCTGTACCTGAATTTCTCGCGTCGCGTGCGCCGCCGCTGGAGCCGTGACATTGACAACAACATCGCCAAAGGGGAAGCGAACTGGCCGGGAATTCTCGGATAGCTTTCCGTCAGTGCCACACGCCCGGCACCCGAACATGACTAAAGGCACCCATCTATCCTCAAGCACAGCCCCGCGATCCGGGAGTTCGCGGGGTTCTTCTCCGTACCGGAATCCTGGATGAATTTTGGGCGCCTTACCGCCTCAACGAATTATTGCCGTGCAACCAACGCGGCATCTCCATGTCGCAGGGCGAAAGAAAAATTCCGCAGAGTGGAACAGTGCTTACGAAGGACCGAGTTGAAGCTCACGATGTTCCAACTGGAATCGCCGCACGTTCCTTGAGCATCGACCCTGAACGGTCAGTGCGCATCGGCGGCGACGCGTCAAATCTGAAGCGCCTCGCACATTTCCCGCCATTCACGCTTGGACATTCCTGAAACGTCCTGCGTTACGGTCTCTCCCTTAAGCATCTTCCTGACGCAATCGGCCGCCTTTGCAGAAAGATTGACTCCGCCAACCCGGTAGTCCCTGAACGCGGCATATGCGAGTGGAACCCAATCGGCGACCACCTTTCCAATGGCGTCAGCATAGACCCTGATTTCGAACTGTGCATGGGAATCCGCGCGAAGACGGAGAAAATGAAAGAGGTTGTGCAGGTCAACCTTCCAATACCACTGCGTATAGACATTGGCCGTCAGGTTCATTCGGGCGAGTTCACGGGCGAGTCCGAGTTTTCCATGGTCGTCCGCGCCAAGCATCTCCTCATAATGGCCGTAGCAGCGGGAGCTGTCGGATCTCAGTATCTCCAAAACGCGGTTTGCCTCATCGCCGGAAAGCACTTGCCCTCGGCCCTGACTGTTTTCGACCGACTGTGCGGCAAGGGCTTCAGGAGCGGGGATGTAGAATTCCCGATCAAGTATCGAGTAGCGGGCGGAGTATTCGTTGACGTTGGCGGTACGGTGGCGGATCCACTGGCGCGCGACGAATACCGGCAGTTTGACGTGCAGCTTGATCTCACACATTTCAAACGGCGTCGAATGCCAGTGCCGCATAAGATAGCGGATCAGCCCTTCGTCGTTTGACACTGACTTCGTGCCTTTGCCGTAGCTCACGCGCGCCGCCTGACAGATGGCCGCGTCATCGCCCATATAGTCGATAACCCGGATGAATCCGTGATCAAGCACATTGTGGGTTTTGTGGAGATGCTCTTCCAATCCGGGCGCCACTGCCCGCCACGTCTGGTTCCGGGTGTTTCGAAGTGCATCGACTTCGGCTTGCTGTTCGCTGGTCAGCGGCATTTTCGGAACTCTCCATTCCAGAT
>JAJEAY010000035.1 GCA_022824145.1 Rhodobacter sp.
GCGGTCGCTGTCCAGAAGGGCACGGGACAGGGCGAAGCAAATGCCAGGTGCGAAGCTGATGAAGGGGGGATCCTATCTGTGCCATGGCAGCTACTGTTTTCGCTACCGCATCGCGGCCCGAACGGGAACAACGCCGGACTCATCCACAGCCCATCGGGGATTTCGGCTTGTGTTTGACGGCCATGGTCACGATTTCAGGAGGGAGCGGGAGGCTTGAGTCCGATTCGTTTCCGCCGGAAAACTCTTCGGAACTCAGATCGCGGAATCGGGCGTCTCATGAATTTTCGGTTGCCTTGCTCCATTGAGCGGATGGATACGTGTTGTTGCGGTCGTTCTGAGTCGGTTCCGACGGTGAAACCGCGGATGGAGAATGATTGAACGAGCCGGTGGGTGAATGCATCACGCAAGCCAGCAGCCAGAAACCGAAGGGTGAAAAGGCGAAGGCGGCTCCCAGCCGGAATAAAGTCTGCGAGATGATCGGAAAAAGCAACTCGCCAGTGGACATTCCGTCGGGTTATTGGTACGGAGACTCAAACGGCGGCGCAAACGCCGCGCGAATGCCGGAAAAAGGTGACAGGGCTTCTGGCCCAGGGCAAATTGCAGTGAGCGACATGGATATTCGGGAATACCTGAAGCCCTTCACCAAGAAGGACAACCATATTGCGGCACTAAGCTTCTTCGGAACCTTTGTTGCGTTCTTCGGAGCAATCGGGGCCGCGGTCGGACTGGTCAATGCAGGATATTGGTGGGTCGCCGCACCATTCATTGTCATCATCACCTTTGGGCTGGCGCGCGCATATGTGCTGCAGCACGACACCGGGCATTACTCCCTGTTCGAGAAAAAATGGCAGAACGATCTGGCGGGCTACTTTCTCTCCGTCTTTACGTTCACGCCCTACCGGGCGGGGCAATACAACCACAACATGCACCACGCCTATCTCGGCAATCTTGAACATCGGGAAACCACTGAAATCCATACCATGACGCTGAGCGAATGGCGGAAGGCCTCTCCCGGCCAACGGCTCGTGTACCGCCTGTACCGGAATCCGCTGATTCTACTGCCGGTAGGTGGCCTGTACACGTATTTCATTGCCTACCGCTGGCCGAAAAACGCCGTCAAGATCGGTGTGACTGGCGTCATTGCGCATAATCTGCTGATGCTGGCGTGGTTCGGCCTCCTCTATGTGCTTGCTGGTTGGACCGGACTTGCGGTTCTCGCAGTGGCGGCCGTCATTGCGTCGATGATCGGCGTCTTCATGGTCTACCTGCAGCACAATTTCGAGGATACCTACTGGGACCGGAAACCCGACCTGGATTTCCGGAGCGCCACGCTGCAGGGATCGTCATGCCTTGATCTAGGGCACCTTTGGGACATAGGCACGTGCAATATCGCCTATCATGACATCCATCATTTTATGCCGGCGATTCCGAGTTACCGTCTTCGGAAGGCACATCATGGCATGCCTGAGGAACTTGCGCGCCAGCAGCGGCGGATCAAGTGGCCCGAAGCGCTCCGCAGCTTCCGGCTGAAACTGTGGGATGAGGATTCACAGCGATTGGTGCCGTTTCCGAAGCAAACCATGCACGCACCTGTTCCGGCAGAATAGAGGTTCCATCCGCTTTGGCATTCAGCGGCTTGCAGTCACGGTCGCAATCCCCGCCTTGGGTGTGAAATGCGTTCCGTCGGGCACCGGTCCTGGATCCAAAAAAACCGGCGCATCGAGTCCGGTGCTGCGGTTCTGCGCGGTGGTGACCGGTGACAGCTTGCCGTGCTACCCAATCTCTTCTCGATCTTCGGGAAACCGTGGTCGTTACGTGCTCCGCGTCTGCAGTTGAACGCGACATGGGGCCTTTTTGAATTGGACGTCACTGTAGACCCGAAGCGAGCTTTGGTGGCATCACATTATTGCTGCTCGGACTGCTTGACGTTGCAGATCGTCTTGAGCGCCTGCCATTCTCTATCGGAAAGAACTGGCGCCGTATCCCGTTGCGTCCGAGAGTTTTTTCGTGCGAGATCGGCACGTTCACTGGCCGCCGGATGCGTCGAAAAATACGCTGGAAGGTCCGGACCCGAATCCTCAGATGAAGCGACCATGGTAAAGAATGTGGCCAGACCGCCGCTGTCGATTCCTGCCGAGTTGAGCATTTCCAGGGCAAGGCGGTCCGCCTCCGCTTCTGCCTCCCGTGTGTAGCTTGCCTTGAGGAGCCAGTTGCCCAACAGAACCGTTAAAGCGCCGCCGGAAAAGTCTCCCAGAACCAAGGAGAGAATCCCTGCGGAGCCTGCCGTCTGCAGCGCGTAGCGGATGGGATCCCGTTTCACTACGTGGCCGAGTTCGTGGGCCAACACCCCGGCCAGTTCTTCAGGCCCGTCGGCATTGTCAAGCAGTCCGCGCAACAGTACTATCTGCCCTCCTGGGGCAGCGAATGCGTTGATCATGTCGTGATCGAAAACCAGAACGTTGACCTGATACTCGAGTTCCTGGGCCTGGGTCAGCCGTACCACCATCGTTTCAAGAGCGGCCTGACCGCCACGGCTGAAGCAGCGGAGCGCATTCCGTTCCGTTCCGCCCAAAGCCCGTTCGATCTGAGCGACGACCGATTTTCCCATGGCGGTTTCCCTTTCCACCGGAATGAATCTCGCCAGCGTGTCAGCCATCCTTGGCAGGAGGACAAATAACACCACCACCACTGCCGCAGCCGCCAATGCAGAGCGTATGGCGATCCGCCGTATGAATCCGCTTCTGAAATCCTTTCGGTGGAGTTCGGGGCAGGACCGTTTGAGTTCGGAAATCAGGCCGGGATCGGAGACGCTGAGTCTGACCGCATCTCGTTGAGCTTCATCATTGCCTGCTGAATGAACCGTTATCGTCAGCCTGTATTCGTGCGCCTCATCTTTGAGTGCTCGGATCCGTGCCGCTGGCCAGCGCTGCGAAACGGGAAGGGTATCGCCGGAAATGACCAACTCGTTGGTGCGCCGGTCAAATACAGCATCGACCCGATGGCGCATAGCGGTCTGGCCGTCGAAATACCGTCCCCTCGATCCTGACATCAGAGCCCACCGCCGATGTCCAGCGCATCGGCAAATCCTTCCGCATCGGCACCTGAATCCGATGCCCTTTGCCGGATTGCGTCGATGGCTTCAGCATTCAGAACGGAGATCGACTGAACCAAATGGCGAATTATCGGCTGCGTTATCCACGCCAGAACCAGCGCGTCCATTAAGACCAGGGCAGCCAAATACTGCAGTGCTACAAGAGCCACCGTGAGCACCATCGCAGACGTCTCGCCGTCAACGACGATCTCCGAAACTGCAGACATTGCATAGTCACCGATTAATCCGAGAATGACGCCTGCAATTAGACTGACAGCGACTCCTCCTAAACAGATCCTTGCGACGATAGTCGACGTCTTGGGATCGGCCCGGAAACATATATGGCCGTCAAGGGTCTTCTGGCGAGTCAAATACGCGAATGACCTAACGCGGAATGACACGAAGCCAATGAGAGTCCACATTGTGCCTACGACCGCAAGTATCAGTGCCAAAGCAAAGCCGATCACCGCGGCGGCGGCGACCCCGCCTACGAGGATGCCAACGCCTATGAGCAGGTGCTTCATTGCCGGGAAGAGTTCAGACCATTTGCCATTCTGCTCGAAGCGCGCATCGCCGTACCAGCTTCGGTCGGTGACGTACTTCTCCAGCCAGAACGTCTTGCGGGGAAGCAGGATGCCGAGCGTTACAACGGTCAGAAACCAGTGCCAGAGCGCCCGAACCGCAAAGCCCCACGCGCCGTTGTCCATGCCGAACCTCAGGCCGCGCCAACGGGTTCGCGCGAGCCGATACCGTCTTGCGCGGTACTGTGCAAAGAAGATGAGCGGAAGTGTTGCAGCGACGGTGACGAAGGCTGGGGCGAACTGGATCGGAAGGGCTGCCAATCCTTCAGGGTTCTCAGATTCACCGATGATGGAAAGACCGAAGTAGAACAGGACCAACTGGACGATGGCCAGATAGAACGCCAGAATCACGACAGCGGTGAGAAAGCCAAGGAATTTTTCGAGTCCCGTTCCGGTGTATTCGAAGCTGTCTCCGCCGAGTGTGGCAGATGACCATATGTATTTCCTGATCCGTGTTTTGGCCCAAAATCTGTAGATTCCCAAAGTTACGGTTGTTAGTAGCCCAGTCACAAGCCCCAGCATGAACAATGGGACGTGCTTTCCGACGTATTGCCAGTGAAATCGATTGTCAGTCTGCGTCATTTCGGCCCTGATTCACCCGATGCAGGAACGGTATCACTCTTGCCGTGCGGAGACATACGGTGATTCCCGCCGAATTGCGAATTGACAGATACGCTGCTCCATGAGGCTGCAGCCCCCGAATGCGGCTGGGGTGCCGTTGATTGTCGCAGGCAAGGAATACGGTCCATCCGGAGACCGTCAATCCGCACCGGTTTTTTGATTCTGCATTGTCGATGTAACGTTTTGCGGATAGCTGGCAGAATTCGCAGGCCGGTTCCCCAGCTCGCAGCTCAAGGCGGCACTTCAGTGCTGGGCCGTGGCCCACGCCTTCGCACTCAGAGTTTTCCGCCTTCAATGCAGCGTCAGTCCGTTTTTTTGCCGTTGATGGTTCCCGTCTCAGCAGGATGAAACTGTCGATTCACATTCGCTAGCGGGTGAAGAGGTCAATGATTTCCGGGTCACCGGCACACTGTCAGCCGACCTGACATTTCGTAGCTTGCAGCGGAGATGCGTACCACCTGTGACCGGGAAGCGGATACCGACAGCGGTTCGCAAACAGCCTCAGCGTTGCCGTTCCAGGCCACCCCGCTGGTTGAGTTGTTCAACTGTAGCAAGAACAGTCGCGATGCGTCTGGCGTCCGGCGGGTGAGTTCCCCAGAAGGAAAGCCGGCCGTCAGCGAGCATCGGCGCTTCACCTCGGGCGAAATAGCGGGCGCCGATAACTGGGTCATATCCTGCTGTGCGGGTGATCAGCGTGCCGAGAGTATCGCTCTCAAGTTCGTATTCCTGACTGAACGCATAAGAGCCGGCAACATACCCGAGCCCCATGCTGTCAGTAATTGTGCTTGGGTCGGAATCGGGGTTGCCAGCAGTTGCCAAGGCAGCGATGCTACCCAGAATGAGTGCGCCTGCAAGCGCCTGCTGCTGGCGTTTCTCGATATGTTGGCCGATCAGGTGACCGTATTCATGGCCCAGCACGAAAGCAAGTTCATGGTCATTCTGCATGTCCCGAAGCATAGGTTCGGTGACCATGATGATCGGGCGGGATCCCCCTTCATAGGTGAAGTATGCGTTCCTCTGCTTCATCCTGCTGTCGATGCCAATCCGGACATCGCAGTTGAAATACGGTCTGTCGGAAGTTTCGCGAAGGCAATAGGACTCCGCTACTGGCTTGATCCGTGCTGCCACCCTATTGAATCTCCGCTGCGCGACTGTATCGGAAACCTGAGGCTTCAAAGGGGCCGCGCGGGCCTCGGCGAACATCGTCTTCGCTTCGTCCATATGTTTGGACTCAGTTTCAGGTATGACATAGTTCGTTCCGCAGCCCGACAGCGCTGCGCCGGCAACAAACGCAAGAACAGTATGTCGAACAGGGTTCCAGATCATTTCCGCAGCCATTTTTGAAATTCCGGTTTCCTGGCAGGTTTATGCGAGAGTGGACGCAGCTGCAAGTCAAGCACGCTGTTCGCAGCCGGGCTTTGGTCATCGGTCATCGCTGGTATGTCCGGCTCATGATAGGAACTACGGAACCGGATCCTGTGCGGCAATGCAGGAGGCCGGCGCGGAACCGGTTCAAAGTGCGGCTCGTTAATCTGGGGCGGCGTCTTCCATGGCTGGCCGGATTCTCTCCGCGAGCGAACGCTCGGTGATCGGTCCCGCGAATCTAAGCACTACCGTTCCGTCTCCGTCGATGACGTAGGTTTCGGGCAGACCGTAAAAACCCCAATCGAGCGCCGTGCGTCCCTTTGCGTCCGTGCCTAGTCCGGCGTAAGGACTGCCAAGCTCGTCAAGGAATGCAAGTGCATCCTCCTCGGCGTCTTTGTAGTTGATGCCAAAGATCGGGACGCCTTCGGCGGCAAGTCTTTCGAGCGCTGGATGTTCAGCACGGCAAGGTGCGCACCAGCTTGCCCAGAAGTTCACCAGCTTTACGCCGCCGTTGCGTAGATCCGCGTCGGTGAAGGGTTTGAAGTCGCCAAGCGGAGCGAGCCTGACGGAAGGTACGATGTTTCCGACGATGGCGGAAGGAACCGCTTCTGGATCATCGCGGACCATGCCGAAATAAAACACTGCGGCAAGTCCAGCGAAAATCACCGGTGGCAGAATGGCCAGCGGCTTAATCATTGCGTCGCCGCGCTTCCGCTTCGCTCAGCCTGGCCTTGATCCGCCGCGACTGCCACAGACTCAGCAGCACAATGCCAGCGAGCAGCAGAAGGCTGATGCCGTAGGCGCCCAATACGACTGCCGAGTAAGCTCCCAAGTCTGGCATCAACGCATCCTCTCTTCCAGTTCCATGGCGAGCAGTCGGCGGGCTCGGATCTCGGTCCTGGTGCGAACAAGGACAAGAGCGACGAACAGCAGCACGAAACCCACGATCGAGACCAGCGCAGGATACCAGAACACATCGGCGACGTTTTCCTCGCGGTCCAGGCTCAGCGAGGCGCCCTGGTGCAGGCCTTGGTTCCAAAAGTTGACGGCGTATCGGCTCAGGACCGCAAACACGGAACCGACGAGACACAGGACCGCGGTTAGATCGGCTGCGGTTTCGGGTGTCTCGATGGATTCCCATAGTGCGATGTAACCCAGGTAGAACAGGAACAGGATCAGGAAAGAGGTCAGGCGCGGATCCCATTCCCACCAGGTACCCCACATTGGCTGGCCCCAAAGCGCGCCGGTCGCAAGTGCAATGAGGGTGAATGTCATTCCTACGGGCGCCGCTGCCCGCGCCGCGAGCGCGGAAACATGATGGCGGCGAACCAGCCAGATGAGTGACGCGGCAAGCATCATGATCCATGCGTTGATTGCCATCATTGCGGCTGGAACGTGAATGAAGAATATCTTGACAGTCGATCCCTGACGGTAATCGTCAGGTGTGAAGAAGAATCCCCAGATGAGACCGCCGGCAAGGCACAGTGCGGCAGGCCACGCCACAAAGGGCAGGACGGCGTCCACAGTTGAGATGAACTTCCTGGGATTAGCGTATTGCCAGATTGACATGTCGGTCGTTTACAGCCGGGACAGAACCGCAACAAGTGGTTCCTGAGTTGCCTCGGGCGGACGTTCAGTTCCGCGCGAGTGCTTCATCGAAGACTGATCCGAAGTGCGGTGGCGGCGGCGAAAGGCAGCAGTCCGAGCGCTCCGAACGTAATGCCTGCGAGAAGCGCCATAGGTGTGGCCAAAGCGAGACCCTCAGCGCCTCGACGCGCGCATTCAGCACCGAAGATCAGGGTCGGAATGTATAGCGGAAGGACCAGAAGCGGAAGAAGCGGCCCGCCGCGCCTGACCCTTACAGTCAGCGCCGCTCCAAAGGTTCCGATCATTGAAAGCGCGGGCGTTCCGATGGCGAGTGATGCCAGCAGCCATGCGTAGCCTGCGGGGCTGATATTCAGAAGCACTCCGAGAACGGGTGCCGCAAGCGTCAGGGGCAGTCCGGTCGTAATCCAGTGCGCAGACGCTTTCATCATCACGATGCTTTCCAGCGGAACAGGCGATGTCGCAAGCAGATCCAGCGATCCATCTTCGTAGTCGATCTGGAACAGACGGTCGAGTGAGAGAAGGCAGGCGAGAAGGGCGGCGACCCAGAGGATTCCGGGAGCGATCAGCCGCAGAACCGCGCTGTCAGGGCCAACGCCCAGCGGAACGAGTACGGCGGCAACCAGAAAGAACCCAAGCGAAAGGCCGAAGCCGCCGCCGGCCCTGACTGCCAGCCTGAGTTCCCGCTGCAGCAGGCGGATCACAGAAACATCCTTTCGAATGCTGCGTCATGTTGCACACGGATACGGAAATCCGCGACATCGAAATTACGTGCGCCGATGTCCAGGTCGAAGTGGGTAGCGACAATCGCCGCGCCACCGCTGCATAGGTGGCTGCGTAGTGTTCGAGTGAACATCTCAGCGCCGGATGCGTCCAGAGAAACGGTGGGTTCATCCAGCGCCCATACCGAACGGCCTGTCACCAGAAGCCGCGCCAGGCCGAGCCGGCGGCTCTGGCCCGCCGACAGACTCCGCGCGGGCCGATCACGCAGACCAGACAGGCCATAGGCTTCAAGAGCCTGGTCTACGTTGTCCGAAGTATGTAAAGCCGCCCAGAATTCAAGGTTTTCGAAGACAGTCAGAGTGGGTTTGATCCCGTTCTGGTGGCCGCAGTACGCGATCGAATCCGGCTCCGCCTCGATCATGCCTGCGGTCTGAGGTTGCAGTCCCACGATTGTTCGCAGCAGAGTTGTCTTTCCGCACCCGTTGGGACCACGCAGCAGCATTGCCTCGCCGGAGTCCAGTTCAAAGGAAATCCCTTCAAGCAGCCGAAGCCCGCCGCGAGCGCATGCTAGGTCGCTGACTCGCAGCACCGTGGGCCTACACAGGAAGCAGTGCCGCACTGACGCGGCGACCTTCACTAAGAAGCACATTGTATGTGCGGCAGGCTGACGGAGTCTGCATGGGCTCGATCGCAATGCCTGCGCTTTCCAGCGCCTCGCGGAATCCTGCGGGAACCCGCTCGGGCTGGGAACCCGTTCCTATGAATGCCACGTCGATTTCCTGACAGGCATCCAGAAGTGGCTGTGTGTCGCTGTAGCCCTTCCATGACGTCGGCCCCGACGGCAGCATCAGGACGGCTCCTTTGATCACCTCGCCGCGCACCCGGAACAAGCCGGGACCGTAACTGTCGATAGGTTGGGCCCCCGTGCCCGGAAATGTCGCTTCGCTAAGGCGCATCAGATTGCGTCCCATGCCGGAAGACCGCTGACTGCCGACCCGGCAATGACAGCGTAGGCAACCCAGCGATACACTGCCTCGTGTTCGGGGTCAAAGATGACCGAGCCGATCACAATGGCGGCTGCATAGAGGGGAAGGAGACAAAGACCGATCAACAGCGGTTCGATCGTCACAAGACCCTTCACGAAAAACAGAACGGCCAGAAGCAGTTCAAGCAGAAACAGATACAGGAGAATGTTGGCGCGGATCGTTGCCACCGGAAGCGGGCGCGCCATGTACAGCAGAATGACAGGCGGACCTGGAATTCCGACCGAACTGCTGGCAAAGCCCGAGATGGCGCCGGTTCCGTAGACCAGCGGTCGGGACAGCCGTCCTCGGTATCTGAACCCCGAAATCAGCAGGGCCAGCAGGACCATGGCTATGCCGGACACCGCGTACCTGAATATGTCCGGCTCCATCGCCAAAAGGACCGCAAGTCCGATCGGGGCGCCAACGAGCGCGCCCGCGCATAGCCTCAGGACATCGCGGGGCTGTCCGTCACGAATCGCTCTGGGGACCGCCGGAACCGGTCCCAGGCCATCGATAACAAGCAGGGTCACCAGCACCCACACCGGATCGAGGACGCGAGCGGCAAACGGCAGATAGACCATTGCCGAACCGAACCCCGAAAAACCACGTACAAGTCCGCTAAGGACGCTTCCAATCGCAAGCAGCAGGAAGCCATCCGTAGCCAAAGCCTGGGCAATTGCGGTTCCCACCCGTTCAGGTGCCGGCGCTGCCGTATTGGTTGCCCTGATTCGCGTCAGGTTTGGACCAGTCGCGCTTTGTGCCGAGGTGAAGCAGGATGTTGGATGCCACAAAGATCGAGGAATAGGTTCCCACGATAACGCCCCAGGTCATGGCAAACACGAAACCGCGTATCACGTCCCCGCCAAGAACAAGAAGCGCGATCAAAGCGAGCAGCGTTGTTCCTGAGGTCATGACCGTTCGGCTGAGCGTTTCGTTTATGGAAAGGTTGAGCACATCCTTGATCGGTTTCTTCCTGTACTTGATGAGATTCTCGCGCACGCGGTCGAAAACGACAACCGTGTCGTTGAGCGAATAGCCGACAATGGTCAGAAGCGCGGCGATAATTGCGAGATCGAACTGGATCTGCATTACAGAAAAGATCCCGATCGTCAGGACCACGTCATGCACCAGTGCAGCCACCGCGCCGAGCGAAAACTGCCACTCGAACCTCAGCCAGATATACACAAGGACCGCCGCGATCGCGAGCAGTACCGCAATGACCGCGGTCAGAACAAGCTCACCCGAAACCTTTGGGCCGACCGATTCCACCGACGGAAACGTGACTGACGAATCGACCGCTTTCAACGCGGCCTCGACAGCCAGAACCGTTTCCACCGAAACGCTTTCGTCGCCTTCCTGCGCTTCAATGCGAACCATTGCGACGTGCTGGTCGTCTTCGAAGGTCGGGTCGAATACCTCTGTGATCGAAATGTCGCCCAACCCCAGTGGCTGGATCGCCTGACGGAACGCTCCCACATCAACCGGACGCTCGCTTTCGGTCCGTATGGTCGTGCCGCCGCGGAAATCGATTCCGTAGTTCAGGCCGACAACCAGAAACAGCGCGACCGATGCCACCATTGCTGCGAGGGACGCGCCGAAGGTGACTCGCGAGTGCTGGAAGAAATCCCAGCTGGTCTTGGAGGGGACGAGCTTCAGGCGCATGACATTCAGACCTCGATGGTCTTTGGGCGGCGGCGTTCGAACCACATTACGATCATCAGTCGGGTGACGAAGATCGCTGTGAAGACGGATGTAATGATGCCGAGTCCCAGAGTGACCGAAAAACCGCGAACCGGCCCGGATCCCATGACGAACAGGATCGCGGCTGTGATGAAGGTCGTGATGTTCGCATCGATGATTGCGCTGAGCGCCTTTTCGTATCCAAGTTCGATTGCGCGGGCCGGGCCGCGAGCTGTCTTGAGTTCCTCCCGGATGCGTTCGAACACAAGGACGTTGGCGTCCACTGCCATTCCGATCGTAAGGACGATGCCGGCGATCCCTGGCAGTGTCAGCGTGGCGCCGATTGCGGAGAGAAGCCCGAAGATCATGGCCACGTTAAGAATGAGTGCGACGTTCGCGATAATGCCGAACCAGCCATAGCTCAGGGCCATGAACGCCAGCACCGCGCCGAATGCGACAATGCATGCCACGCGGCCGGCTTCAATGCTGTCCTGACCGAGTTCCGGTCCGATCGTGCGCTCCTCGAGAATGGTCATCTCGGCGGGCAGCGCTCCGGCTCGGAGAAGAATGGCAAGCTCCGTGGATTCCTCCACGGTGAAGCGTCCTGTGATCTGGCCGGAACCGCCCGGAATCGCTTCGCGGATCGTCGGAGCGCTGATAACCTCTCCATCGAGCACGATGGCGAACGGAGAGCCAACGTTGTCGGCTGTGTACTGGCCGAACTTCCGTCCGCCCGTTGGGTTGAAGCGGAAATTCACCGATGGCTGTCCGTTCTGGTCGAACGCCGGCTGTGCGTCGTTCAGATCCTCGCCGGAAACGACCGGTGTCTGTTCAAGAACGTAATAAACGCCTTCCTCGTCCAAAGAAGGATAGATGACATTGCGAGGACCGGGCGATCGGTTGGGGTCTTCCGTTCGGCTGACGACCGGATGGAAGGTCAGACGGGCCGTGGTTCCGATGAGGCTCTTGAGTTCCTCCGCGCTTCCGATTCCCGGCACCTGGATCAGAATCCGTTCCTTGCCCTGCCGCTGGATCGTGGGTTCCCGCGTTCCGACCTCATCGACCCGCCGACGGATGATCTCGAGGCTCTGCTGAAGCGTTCGCTCATTCGTGGCGAGTTTTTCGGCGTCTGATAGGGTGACGATCAGGTCCGCGCCGTCACCTGCCACCTCGATGTCCGTGGAGCCGGCGCCAGTCAGCGAAACGACCGGCCGCGCCAGACTCCGAACTGCGGTGAGTGCAGTGGACATTCCTTCGGGCTGGCTGATGCGAACGCGAAGCTCGTCCGGGGGCGAATCCTGTCTCCTGATCGTTCCTACGGCGTTGCGTTCCCTGCGCAGCGCGTCGCGGACGTCAGGCCAAAGCGAATCCAGCCGGTCGGCGTGAACGTCCTCGACATGGACTTCGGCGAGCAGATGGGCGCCGCCTCTGAGATCCAGGCCAAGACTTATGATCGTGGATGGAAGCCAGTTGGGCCAGCCGTTACGGGCGGCGACGCGCTCCGGCGTTTCTCCCAGCGCTTCGATTTCGGCCACTGCGTCATTGTGCCGCTCAACCCGGTTATAGAACGAATTGGGCAGGGCAAACAGCAGGCCAAGCGCGACAAGCGCCAGAATCACCACGCGCCTCCAAACGGGGATCTGCAGCATCGCCTATTCCTTGGGCGCGTCGGCCTTGGTAAGGACCTGTGCGATTGTAGAACGCACGACCCGGACTGTCACACCCTGCGCGATTTCGACTTCGACTTCGTTCTCTTCCTTGACTTTGGTGACCTTGCCCATCAGGCCACCTTGGGTCACGACCCGGTCGCCGCGCCGCAGCGCCTCCACCATCTTCCTGTGATCCTTGACTTTTTTCTGCTGTGGCCGGATCAGAAGAAAATACATGATCACGAAGATCAGGATCAGGGGAACGAAGCTGCCAAGCGCTCCGAAGCCCCCGGCCTCCTGAGCAAAGGCGGGCGTTACAAACATGTGCGGGTCCTTTAGCTGTGAGGCGCATTGCGTGCGCCCTGCACTTGGTTGGCGCACATACTAACCGTGACGGATTCTGTGTGCAAGGCATCCAGTTTTGTTCAGCAGCGGTCATGGCGGAGCGTCGGTCCGAATGTGCACGGTCACAGGAGTGCAAACGAAAATCTGCTTCCCGGGCGGATCGCCCAAGCGCCGAGCCTGAACTGACGCGCCGTTCCGATGTCGAGCCGATGTCCTCTTGGATGTGCGGCCGTCGAGTCCGCGGAAGCTAGCGGAACCGGCGGAATTCGTTAAGGGCTGCATTGTGTTTTCTCGGAGTCCGATCTAAATGTCCCCGCGCTGCAAACGGCAGGTGTCATGATGCACGATATCCGCGCGATCCGAGAGAATCCGGCTGCGTTTGACGCTGGCCTGCTGCGCCTGGGAGAGTCTCCGGCCTCATCGCTCATCCTTCAGGTGGACGCAGCCAGGAGGTCGGCGATCGCTTCAGCCGAGGAGGCGCAGGCGGCACGGAACGCCGCCAGCAGGGATGTGGGCGCCGCCAAGGCGCGGGGTGACGAACAGGAGTTCGAGCGGCTCCGCGCGGTCATCGCCGATACAAAGGACGAAATTGCGCGTCTGGACCGGCAGGCCAGGGAAAAGGACGCCGAACTGCGTGAGATTCTGCTTGGGCTGCCGAACCTGCCTCTCGACGATGTTCCGGACGGGAAGGACGAGAGCGACAACCGCGAGATCCGCCGCTGGGGGAAGCCGCGGGAGTTTGAGTTCCAGCCCAAAGAGCATTTTGAGCTTGCCGCGGTTCAGGAGACGATGGATTTCGAGACAGCAGCGAGGCTTTCCGGTTCGCGGTTTGTCGTGCTCAAAGGCGCTGTCGCCCGGGTTCACCGCGCACTTGCGCAGTTCATGCTGGACGTCCACACGGCTGAGAATGGCCTGACCGAGGTCTCAGCGCCGGTTCTGGTCCGTGAGGAGGCGATGTATGGCACCAACCAGCTGCCGAAGTTCGCTGGGGACAGCTATCGCACCGAAGATGGAATGTGGCTGATTCCAACATCGGAGGTCACGCTTACAAATTCGGTGCGGGAACTAACCCTTGACGAGGACGAGTTGCCGATCCGCCTGGCGGCCCATTCCCAGTGCTTTCGGTCGGAAGCAGGAAGTGCCGGCAGGGACACCACCGGAATGCTGCGCCAGCATCAGTTCGAGAAAGTGGAAATGGTGTCAATTTCCCATCCGGACAGGTCGCTGGAGGAACAGGAGCGCATGACCAGATGCGCCGAGGACATTCTTGAACGGCTCGGGCTGCCGTATCGAACCGTTGTGCTGTGTGCCGGCGACATGGGTTTCGGGGCCGGCAGAACCCATGACATCGAAGTCTGGCTGCCGGGGCAGGGCACCTACCGTGAGATCAGTTCGGTATCCGTATGCGGCGACTTCCAGGCGCGTCGCATGAACGCGCGGTTCAGGCCTAGGGGCGGGGGCAAGCCCGAGTTTGTCCACACACTGAACGGTTCGGGCCTCGCGATCGGCCGTACGCTGATCGCGGTTCTTGAAAACGGACAGCAGGCTGACGGTTCCGTGGATCTGCCCGAGGCGCTCCACGGCGGCTATCTTGGTGGCAAACGCCGGATTTCGGCGGACGGGGTGCTGGTCTGACTCCGTGGTCTGACCGCGTGGCGCTGTCTGGGTTCCAAAAGTAATGTTTGTGTGGGTCAAGGATTGGCGCGTGTGCTCCTGAATGGAGTCCAGGCCCAAGAATTCATCGAAAACACACATTTGCTTCCCTGCGGTTCATGCGGCCATCCAGATCGGCGTGCGTCATATCCTGAAGGAGACGGTTGAGCGGTTCGTCGCAGCCTGCAGGGACGAGGATCCAAAGCGGTAGGCGCTCGTAAGCAGGCTGTGCGAGCGGCAGAACTGACGCAGCGGTTATGGCGGGCTGTGCCTTGCGTTCGCGCAGGCGACCGAGTCGTTTCCGTGCGCCGGTCCTATTCCGGATTGTCCCGGCAGTTCCGTTGTGTACTCGCTCCGATGCCTCAGCCACCCGTCGCTTGATGCGGCTGCGGCAGGGAACGGGTGGCGCCGCTGGGAGGCGATGGTCGAAACGTACCATCCGGTGGGATTGCGCCGCGTGCCGGGCGAGGTAACGGCGTTCGGGCAAGCAATTTATTTTGCGTTCGGCCAGGAAAGCCCCGCGCTTGCCGGTATTGGACCGGCATCGTATCAACCTGAGGTGGCGTCGCTTCGAAATTATGGTGGCGCTTGCATGGATTGGGTCTTTTGGAAGATTGGGTCACGGACATCGGGGCGCAGTGGTGATTAGACGGAAGAGACCGGGTGCCGGGGCATGAGTGGTGCCGTTCGCTTGGTTCCTTTTTGGAGACATTGAGGAGAGCAAAGAACGATCACTCTGATCATACACTGGAAGATCAAACCGGACGGAGTTAACGAATTCCTGGAATTCTGGAAAGCGACGGCCGTTGTCCAAGATTGCAGGGGATTAGTTGGAGAATTTCTCAGCGAAGGACATTTCAGCATTGAATTTGACTGGATCGCATTGAATTTGACTGGATCACATGGCCTTTGGCCGGGTGCGAAGGAAAGGGCCGGTCATTTGTCAATGTCGGCTACTGGAATAGTGCTAGGAGTTTCAGGCCCAAGTGGCGCGATATTTCGACACATCGAATGGACCGGCAGACTTTGGGGCAGAACCCCGTTTGCGGACCGCTCTGAAGCCAAGTGCTGGAGGATGGTGGACGGCGAGCTGCCAGTTCACGACAGTGGCGGCGTGTTGTGACAGTATCGCCGCTATGAGGCGAACCAAGGGGGTAGGTTGACAGCCAGGCCGACGGGACGAAGTTTCCGCCCTTTGGACATAGTGGGCGGTGCTTGCGAATTCCGGTTTCCCGGCGGTCGGAAGCAAGTCCTAAGGTGGAAGGCTAAGTCATGAAGTTTCTGGAAGATCCTGGACGCATAACCGGTTACGGCGAAGGAATATCTGGAGTGATACATGTTCCGCAACGATACGGGAGACGGCATCCAATTGTGCGTATTGCGGAGCAATGGCAGCTCAGCAATGGCATTCCTTGTTCGCAGTCACGTCCTTCGTTCGGAATGCGCTTCCCGACCTTCTCCACGGCTGTCCTAGATCTGGAACTTGGCGAACTACTCTGTTGACGCGACAAACGCGCCTGTCGCGATTGCTCGGATTTGGGAGAACGACCTCATGCAGCTAATACCTGCGGCTCCGATCGCCGCGCACTCAGTCAGGTCGAAATCGATAGCCTGTGGTTCCAGCATCAGGTTCAAGAGGATAAAAGATGTCCGTGTTAAATGAAATCCGCGACCGCTCGCGCTCGAATTTGCCTCGTATCGTTCTTGCCGAAGGACAGGATCGACGCGTGATCGATGCGGCGCTCCGCGCCACCGTTGAGGGCATTGCCCGAATCGCGCTCGTTGGCGACCGGCAAATCATTGACACCTTGCTCGGCGATTGGGATGGCTTCGACCGAATCCAGGTCCATGACCCCAAGTCATCGGACAGGCTTGAGCGGTATTCCCGTGCCTTCCTTGAGCGCCGAAAACACAGGGGTGTCACCGAAAAGGACGCGCGCGAGGCGGTGCGGTTGCCGCTGAACTATGCCGCCATGATGGTTCGTGAAGGCGATGCGGACGGAACGATCGGAGGTGCGGTCGCGACGACTGCAGATACCGTTCGCGCGGCGCTGCAGATCATTGGCAAAGCGCCGGACGCCGACATCGTTTCCAGCTACTTTCTGATGCTGCTTGAGAGCCCCTTTGATCGCCCCGTTGTTTTCGCCGACTGCGGACTTGTCATGCAACCAGATTCGCTGGAACTAGCGAATATCGCCATGGCGTCAGCGGATTCGTTCCGGACGCTTGTCGGTGAGGCGCCGCGTGTGGCGATGCTGTCGTTCTCGACCATGGGAAGCGTCCGCGCTGACGCTCACGAGTCCATTGAGCGGATCCGCTCCGCCATACGGATCGTGAACGAGCGACGGCCGGACATCGCCATCGACGGCGAGATCCAGTTCGATGCTGCAATCATTCCTGACGTATACGCGCGGAAGGCTCCCGATTCCGTCCTTGAGGGGCGCGCCAATGTTTTTGTTTTTCCTAGCCTCAGCGCAGGGAACATAGGCTATAAGATTGCACACAGGCTTGGCGGCGCGACTGCGATTGGCCCGATTCTACAAGGCCTCGCCCGACCTGCAAATGACCTTTCCAGAGGGTGCAGCGCCGAAGACATCTACCAGATGATCGCGATTACCGGCGCTCAGGCCGCTTCGTGAGCCTGGATGGCGGAAGACCGAGGCCTGATCGAAGACGCTGCTAACGGTTCGATGACCGATTTCAGCGTTTCCGTCCGTGGACGGCGGTGAAAAATCACGGGAATCCGGCGGATCGCCGTGCTTACTGAAAGCAGCCGAAATGACATGCCTGGAACGACGACAACGTTGTCCCATAATGACTCCGGACCTTCTCGCCCAAGTCACTCGATTCTGAGCGTGTCGCTCGCGCGGGCCGGGAATTGCATTGTACTGTCTGCAACCGCAACGAAGTTTCCAGCCGTGTGCTTCCGCCTTTGCGACAGTGGGCATGCATGGCGCGGACAGCGACCGGTGCAGGAACACGCCAGCATCACTTTGGAGCAGTTCAAGGGTCGGATGATGGCCTTCGCGCGGCCCGCGCTTTTCAGGCAGGAGACGTGTTCGCGTCGCCCTCCGCATTCCGGAAACGAGTCATGGTTATGTGCCGCCAGTCTCGCGGCATTCCGGCATACTTCCGTAAAGTTCACGGCCAGGGCAGTGAATACGTCTTGACGTTGGTGAAGAATCTCATTGCTTCAAGCACCCCTTCCTTCACGCCGTTGCCGGAGTCCTTGACGCCGCCGAAGGGCGACATCTCGATTCGGTATCCCGGCTGCTCCCAGATGTTCACGGTGCCGACATCCAGGCCGTCGATATAGGCTTGGGCGCGCGGAAGGGAGTTCGTGCAGACTCCTGATGACAGCCCGAATGCAGTGGAGTTCGAGATGCACATGACTTCCGCATCGTCGTCGGGCACGCGAATAATCGGAACCACGGGTCCGAAGGTTTCATCCGCCACGAGTTCGCAGTCATGCGGAACCTGGTCGATGACAATCGGGGGCAGGAGCGCACCCTTCCGACCCGGGTCGTAAAGCACTTTCGCGCCAAGGCGTTCCGCTTCGAATACCCTGCGCTCGATCTCTGCGGCCGCCCGGGCATGAACCACGCAGCCCAGTTCGGTTTCCGGATCCTGGGGATCGCCGAAACGAACGCTCCTCGCCCGATCAAGAATCATCGGAACCACAGCGTCGGCGACGCTGTCTTGGACCAGGATCCGTTTCACAGCTGTGCAGCGCTGGCCGGAATTGCCGGTGGCGCCTGCGACGGCAATGGCGGCGGCCCTTTCAAGATCGTCCTCCCCTAGATCGTTCACGATGATGAACGGGTCGTTTCCGCCGAGTTCCAGGGCCGTTCTCTTGCCGCCCGCTTTTTCCGCAATGAGCCGTCCGACGGGAACGCCCCCGGTGAAGGTGATGATGTCGATGTTTCCGTTCGTGACCATTTCGTCGCCGATGTCCTTGGGCCAACCGGTGACGACCTGGAACATTTCAGGCGGAAGACCGGCCTCGTAGAGGATGTCGGCAAGGGTGAGCGCTGTCAGAGGCGTCAGTTCCGTCGGCTTGCACACGACGCAGTTGTTCGTAGCGATCGCGGGAGCGACCTTGTGCGCCACCATGTTTAGCGGATGGTTGAAAGGCGTGATGGCGGAGATGGCGCGGACCGGCTCTCGCTTGGTGAAAATTTTTCGGGCCGTGCCGAGGGGCGTCAGGTCACATGAGAAAATCTGTCCGTCATCGAGTATTGCGAGTTGGCCAGCCAGTGTGAACACGTCAACGGAGCGCCCGGTCTCATAAAGCGAATGCTGCCTGCAGATGCCGAGTTCCAGCGTCAGCCAGTCGGCAATGTCCTCGCGGCGTTCGTGGATCAGTTCGGCGGTTCTGAACAGTATCCGCTGGCGTTTGTAGCAGGTGAGCGTGGGCTTGTAGCCAGCGGCGATTTCGAACGCGCGTGCCGCATGGCAGGCATCGCCAGCCGGAACTGTGCCGATCACTTCATCCGTGTAAGGGTAACGCACCTCAATGATGTCCTGCGCCCCTGCCATCTCTCCGCCAATGCGCATGGCTTCGTTCCGGATGGCGCGTTCTGGCTTGTTCATTGGGGCACCTTAATCAATTGTTGCCGCCGCCGTGGAATGGAAGAAGGCGCCGAAGTTACGGAGTTCCGGTGCGTTCGGCAGGTCGATCCTGCGATTGACGATGAAGTGTACTGCCTGTTCGGTCAATCCGCCATGGGATCGGAGCGGTTCGCTGAGCGCCGAAAGGTCTTGTCGGTCGGCGCTTGTACTTATTGCCGTGGTGCCGTCCGAAATCAACACGACATCGCCGATCCGGTCGCCCGGAAGCTCGAATTCCCCGGCTGCGGCTTCGTTCGTCGTCGGCTCGGTCATGCCGGAAAGCGCTGCGGGCCGGGTCCGGATCGCCTTGCGGCCCGCGCCTTCTGGCAGGTAGGAGGTCGCGAACGAACCGAGGGCGCCATGGTGCGCCACGTAAGGATCCATTATTGGCAGAACAACGTGCGCGACGTCCGTCCCGAGCCACTCGTCCAGAATGTCCCTGGCATAGATGACCGACAGTTCGCTGTCGTGCGTTTCCGCAGATTCCGTAAGCCGACGGCGGACGGCCTGTTGCGATTGAAAGGCTGTTAGGGTTCGTGAAGGAGGGCATGACCGAATGCGCAGTCCTGTCGGCGCCTTCGCTGTGCATTCGTTGCAGCGTCGGCATTCGGCCTTCCTTGACCGCGACGTCCAGATGTTGGGGTTCGCAGCCATCGAGACAGATACGACGGCAGAGCGCCTGGGATTGGAATAGACGCGGTCGTTGACAGTCACCTGAGCGGTCATCGGCATGGTTTCGTCGCTATCCTGCCGGAAATCGGTTCTGCCATGGTCGCGATCGGTCTAGATTCCTTCTGCGTTCTTCAAGGGTCGCAGCGGCCGGCGCAGCGCCTGCAACGCCCGTCGCCGAAAGCGGGTTTCGGGCAGCTTGGACGACCCTCAGCATGATCGCCTTATCAATCCGACCGATGCAACCGATGCGGAACGTGCAG
>JAJEAY010000108.1 GCA_022824145.1 Rhodobacter sp.
AGTTGAAAACAAGGCAAAAACCGTTTCGGACATTTGGTGGAATATAGCCGATCTGGCGCAAAAACTCTGCGAAAAGAAAAGCGCGGAAACTTCGCAGCCTGTTGATATTAAACAATAAAAAATCCTACCGGGAATTGCTGCCAGAACAGCGAAAGCGCGAAGCTCTTCGGTTGCCAGAAGCCCGGCAGGCAATCTGGTATGCCGTAGAATTCACCTCATGAACCGCTGGAATCCAATGACGTGGGAGGGTCGGCCCAACAGTCCGGCCCCGATCAATTCACTGGCCGTTCCGCAGCTGTATCCAGAAGGTGACGGAAAATTCCTGTGCATTGATCCGACATTACGTTCCCTTATCTCAGTTTGAGATGGGAACTGGATGAGTTTTTACCGTTCCTGTGGCCATGCGGATGAGCCATGCCATCAGGTGAGCTTCCCGGGTTCTACGCTTGCCCAAATCAATCCTGCGAGTTCGGGTATGGTGGAATCTGGTTCGAAAGGGCACTGTCGCATCTGGAACAACAAGAACCGGAGAGATGCATGCAACTCGCGGAATCCGTGACATTCGGCGGATCGGGCCTGAACAGGGCAGCGGACCTGCGCGGGAAACCGGACAAGGTCGCGAAACTGAAGGAGTCCGAAAAGGCCCGTGCACTGCCCGTCTGGCGCGGCAAACCGCTGCTTTCCGGCGACTCACGGGATCGGGCGGGATGGCTGGAACTCAGTCACAGCGTGTTTGGCCATGCATCCGAAGCTCCCGTGTTTCTGGGGCTGGACGGAAACGGTCCACGCTTTTGCTTTGACGTTTCATCCTGGATTCCAGATGACCTGTCCGACACCGTTGGGGCCTTCATTGATCCATCCGAACAGGTCCATCCGGATCTTGGCTCCGACTTCGCTTTTGTGGAACTCCGCCGTGCTATGACGCGACTAACGGCGCGAGACGCCGAGTTGGTGGCAACTGCGAAGGCCCTGCTCGGCTGGCATCGGTCGCATCTGTTCTGTTCGGGATGCGGCTCGCCGAGCGTAATGGTCAACAGCGGCTGGCAGCGTGACTGCCCCAACTGCAATGCCAGCCACTTCCCGCGTACGGATCCGGTGGTCATCATGCTGGTTACCCATGGCAACAAGGTGCTCATGGGTCGAAGCTACGTGTGGCCCGATGGTATGTATTCGCTTCTCGCTGGGTTCGTCGAACCCGGGGAGACGATTGAAGCCGCCGTGCGCCGTGAGGCTTTCGAGGAGGCCGGCGTCGAAGTGGGCGCGATTCGGTATCTCAGTTCGCAGCCGTGGCCCTTTCCGGCTTCCCTCATGATCGGATGCCAGGGCCAAGCGCTCGGGGACCGGATTCAGATCGACCGCACGGAACTCGAAGACGCGATCTGGGTAACGAGGGAGGAGATGATGGACGCAGTCGCTGGCAACAGCGCCCGCCTGAAACCGGCCCGGCAGGGTTCGATCGCACGGTTCCTGATCGAGAACTGGCTGGCAGACCGGCTTGACTGACCTGTTCTCGGGACGCCGGCCCGCCTGTCAGCTTCGGCGCCGGTCCGCAGGATAGGTGCCCAGGATCTTCATGAACGAAGTGAAATACTCAAGCTCCTCCAGCGCCCGCTTCACCGGCAGGTCATCAGGGTGGCCTTCGATATCCGCATAGAACTGGGTTGCGGTGAACGAGCCGTCAACCATGTAGCTTTCAAGCTTTGTCATGTTCACGCCGTTCGTCGCGAACCCTCCCATTGCCTTGTAGAGCGCCGCAGGCAGGTTCCGGACGCGGAACACGAAAGTGGTCAGCATCGCGTCGTCCCGGCGGCTGGGGTCGCTGTCGCGTGACATGATGAGAAACCGGGTCGTGTTCCGGTCATGGTCCTCGATGTGACGGGCCAATGTCTGCAGGCCGAAAATCTCACCCGCGAGTTCGGATGCAAGCGCCGATACGGCCGGATCCCCCAGTTCGGCCACATGCCTTGCCGCTCCGGCGGTGTCAGCGGAAACAACCCGGTGGATTCCGTGCCTGCGGCAGAAATTCAGGCATTGGCCGAGCAGGACACGATGGCTGTGCGCTTCCTTGACCTGCGCCAGTGTGGTTCCGGGAATCGCCAGCAGATTGATATGGACGCGGACGAAGGCCTCGCTGACGATATGGAGCCCGGATTCCGGCAGGAGACGGTGAATGTCGGCCACACGCCCGTAAGTCGAGTTCTCAACCGGAAGCATGGCAAGGTCCGCCTGACCGTCCCGTACCGAATCGATCACGTCCTCGAACGTCCGGCAGGGCAGGGCTTCGTATTCAGGCCGGGCCTCGCGGCATGCCTGGTGCGAATATGCGCCTGGTTCACCCTGGAATGCGATACGTTTCGTCATGTTCCGCCATCCGTCCCTGTCCAGCCCAAAAGGGCGTTGTTTGGTCGCGGCTCATATACCTTGAACTACCTGCACGGAAGCGGATAAATGACGCCGGGCTCTCCGTGGGGCGAAACGCGACATGTTCGACACAATGACAATGACCAAGACCGTGGGCGGCTTCTGTGGCATGTTCCTGGTCTTCCTTCTCGGCAACTGGGCGGCGGAATCGCTGTACCATGTGGGCGGTGGCGGCCACGGCGGCGAACATGCCCAGGCGTATATGATCGATACCGGTGAAAGCCACTCAACGGATGAACCGGCCGTTGCCGAAGTCAGTTTCGATGAAGTCTATGCCGTCGCCGATGCCTCGGCGGGTGAAAGGCTCTTCAAAGCCTGCCGCGCGTGTCACAAGGTCGAGGACGGAAAAAACGGTACCGGGCCGCATCTGTATGATGTCGTGGGACGGGCCGTGGGCGCAGTTGACGGATTCCGCTATTCCGGCGCCCTCGCAGCTGTCGCGGACTCATGGGGACTTGAGGAACTGAACGCTTTTATCGCGAATCCCAAAGGCTTCGCGCCGGGCACAAAAATGGCCTACCGGGGAATGAAAGACATCGAGGACCGCGCCGACCTGATCGCCTGGCTTGAATCAATCGGCGGCTGAACGCCGCAGCCCATTCACCTTTGCCATTGAATTAGCTCACCTCCGCTGCCCGCGGATCAAGCGCATTTGAATTTTTCTGAATTTGCCTTGCACGGGAAACTGTTGCATTGTCAGGGTGACACAGGAAAACGCTCCAATGCGGGCTGAATTTCATCGAAATCGATCAGGAGGGCCGAGAATGGAAAAGCACACCCGAGAAAACGCCGGTAACACATTCAGGAATGCGGCAGGGGCTTCCGCCATGTTAATCGCTTTGGCGTTGCCAGGCGCCTCGGTGGCAGAGACAGTTTCATCCCATGGCATCTCGGCGTTCGGCGACCTGTCGCTTCCGGCGGATTTCGAGCACCTGCCCTATGTGAACCCGAACGCTCCCAAAGGCGGAGAAATGTCGCTGTCGTGGTCGTCCGGCTCGTTCGATTCGGTGCACCCCTATACCCGAAAGGGCAATTCGGCAGTTCTGGCATCCACTTTTTTCGAGTCAATGCTGGAGAGCCCGGCTCATGTAGTGGGTGAGTCCTATTGCCTGCTGTGCGAATACATGGAGTATCCCGAAGACAGGGAGTGGGTGATTTTCAAGATCAGGGACGAAGCGAAATTTTCCGACGGTTCGGATCTGACCGCGCACGACGTACTGTTCAGCTACGAGATCATGCGTGACGAAGGGCTGCCCAGTTTCCGCGCTTCGATCGTGAAGACCATCGCCGGGGCCGAGGTTCTGGATGATCGGCGAATCAGGTTCACCTTTGTCGACACCGCGCCGATTCGCAGCCGAATCGAATCGGCTGGGGGGTTGCCGGTGTTTTCCAAGGCCAGTCATGAGGCGAGCGGCATCGCGTTCTCGGAAAGCCGTCTGGAACCCCTTACCGGTTCCGGACCGTACGTGCTGGATTCGATCGATGTGGGAAAACAGACGATCTTCAGGCGCAATCCGGACTACTGGGCCAAAGACCTGCCGCTGACCCAGGGCCGCAACAATTTCGACACCATCCGCATTGACTATTACGCTGACGGAAACGCCGCCTTCGAGGGTTTCAAGGCCGGAAGCTACCATTTCAGGTGGGAAAACATCTCCAAGTCATGGGCATCGGCTTACGAATTTCCCGCGCTTGAAGAAGGGCATGTGGTCAGGAAGGAACTGCCCAACGACACAATCACTTTGGGCCAGTCCTTCGTTATCAACCTGAGGCGCGAGAAATTCCAGGACGTGCGTGTCAGGGAAGCGATCGCGCTTATGTTCAACTTCGAATGGACCAACAAGACGCTGTTTTTCGGCCTCTACGAACAGGGATCTTCCTTCTGGCAGAATTCCGATCTCGAAGCGACTGGCCTGCCTACGGCCGAAGAGCTGGAAATCCTTGAACCCCTGCGTGACAGGCTGCCGCAGGAAGTGTTCACGGAAGAGGTCTATTCCCTTCAGTCTTCGACTCCCGATGACTCGCGCGACCGGCGTAAGGCGCGGATGGCACTTCGGCTCCTTCAGGAGGCTGGCTACGAGGCGGGCGACGATGGACTGCTGCGCAGGAACGGCGAGACCCTGGAGGTCGCGTTCCTTAATTCGAGCCCGAGCTTCGACAGGATTCTCAATCCCTATGTCGAAAACCTGCGGTCAATTGGGGTGGACGCGCGGCTGGACCGTGTTGACCATGCGCAGGAGACGCAGCGTACCAGGGACTATGATTTTGACATCATCACGGACCATATCCCCATGGGCTACGAGCCAGGACCGGAACTGCGCCAGTATTTCGGCTCCGAGAGCAAGGATGCCTCTGTTTTCAACCCAGCCGGTGTGGGAAACGATACGCTGGACATCATCATCGAAGCGGTCATAAATTCCGAGACCAAGGACGAGATGATTGTTGCCGCCAAGGCGCTTGACCGTGTCCTCCGCTGGGAAAGGTTCCGCGTGCCGCAATGGTACAACCCGAACCATTGGGTCGCGTATTTCGATATGTACGAATATCCTGATCCGCTGCCGCGTTACGAGCTGGGCTTTCTCGATTTCTGGTGGTGGAACGCCGACAAGGCCGAGGCACTGAAGGCCGCCGGCGCGTTTTAGGACCGGCGCGGGAACCGCCGCATGGGTGCCTATATCCTGAGAAGGCTGCTGTTGGTCATTCCGACGCTGTTCGGAATCATGCTGGTGAACTTCGCGCTTACCCAGTTCGTGCCGGGCGGGCCGATCGAACAGATCATTGCGCAGCTCGAGGGTGAGGGTGACGTTTTCGATTCGATCGCCGGAAGCGGCACGGAAGCGGACACGTCGTTCATGGAGGAATCGGGATATATCGGCGGCAGAGGTCTGCCGCCGGACTTCCTCGATGATCTGCGGATCCAGTTCGAATTCGCCCGAATCGAATGCGAAGAGGGATACGATGGAGAGCCGGACCTGAATGTTCCCGAATGCGCGGCTGTTCAGATTCCCGGTGTCGAGCGGTTCTTCCGCATGATCTGGAAATACGTCAGGCTGGATTTCGGGGAGAGCTATTTCCGCTCGGTCGGCGTTCTTGAACTGGTGATGGAAAAGCTGCCGGTTTCGATTTCGCTCGGTCTCTGGTCGGTCCTGCTGATCTATCTGGTGTCCATTCCTCTTGGTGTCCGCAAGGCGGTTCGCGACGGCACTCCGTTTGACACCTGGACATCCTCCGCGATCATCGTTGGCTACGCGATTCCAGGATTCCTGTTCGCGATCCTGCTGCTGGTTCTCTTCGCGGGCGGTTCCTTCTGGAGGATATTCCCGCTCCGGGGCCTGACTTCGGACAGTTTCGAGGAGCTGTCGCTCTTCGGGCAGATCGCCGACTATTTCTGGCACATCACCCTGCCGGTCATTGCCTACTCAATCGCTGGCTTCGCATCCTTGACGCTGCTGACCAAGAACTCGTTTCTTGACCAGATCAAGATGCAGTATGTCATCACCGCCAAGGCAAAGGGACTGTCCGAGCAGCGGGTGCTTTACGGCCATGTCTTCCGCAATGCGATGCTGATCGTGATCTCCGGATTTCCCGGCTTGTTCATCACGATCTTTTTCGGTGGATCCCTGATCATCGAGACGATCTTCTCGCTCGACGGTCTCGGGCGGCTCGCGTTCGAGGCGACGGTCGCCCGTGACTATTCGGTGATCTTCGGAACACTGTTCTTTTTCGGACTGATCAGCCTGGTTGTCGGAATCCTGAGCGATCTGATGTATGTCTTCGTCGATCCCCGGATCGATTTCGAGACGAGGGAGACCTAGATGCCGGTCACCGATTCAACCGTTCGGCCGGAAGCGCCGTCAGTGGGCGGGCCCGTTGCGGCCCCACCGAAGCGGGGCCGTTTTTCGATTTCTCCGCTAAACAGGCGCCGCTGGCGCAACTTCACGCGCAACCGCAGGGCGTATTGGTCGCTCATCATTTTCTGCTTTCTTTTCGGCCTGTCGCTTTTCGCTGATTTCATCGCCAACGACCGACCGATCCTCGTACAGTACCGCGGTGAGCTCCACATGCCGATCTTCAGGTTCTATCCGGAGACTGCCTTTGGGGGAGATTTTCGGACAGAGGCGGCGTACGGCGACGTCGAAGTGAGTTGCCTCATCGTTTCAGGCGGGCTGCTGGAATGCTTTGACGATCCGGAAGACGTGCTTGCGGACGCTGCCGACGGCGAGGTCGGCGGCAAGACAATCGAGAAAGGCTGGATACTCTGGGCGCCGGTGCCTTACAGCTACAACACCATCGTTGACACCGGAGGCGTAGCGCCGGGCCCGCCAAGCTCCATGAACTGGCTTGGCACGGATGACACCTCCCGTGACGTTGTCGCGCGGGTTATCCACGGCTTCCGTCTGTCAATCCTGTTCACGATAATTGTAACCGCGGTCTCAACCATATTCGGTGTCATCGCTGGTGCGATACAGGGGTATTTCGGCGGATGGCTGGATCTGTTCTTCCAGCGCCTGATAGAGATCTGGAACGCGACCCCGTCGCTATACATCATCATCATCGTGTTCGCGATTTTCGGGCGCAGTTTCTGGATGCTGGTGTTCCTGACGACGCTGTTCAGCTGGACTGCGTTGGTCGGCGTGGTGCGCGCTGAGTTCCTGCGCGCGCGGAACTTCGAATATGTCCGTGCCGCCAGGGCACTTGGAGTCAGCAGCTGGACGATCATGTTCCGACATCTGCTGCCCAATGCCATGGTCGCCACTGTGACTTTGCTGCCTTTCATAATCACCGGGACGATCGGAACGCTGGCAGGGCTGGATTTCCTTGGCTACGGCCTTCCTTCCTCCGCACCGTCCCTTGGAGAGCTGACGCTGCAGGCCAAGCAGAACCTGCAGGCGCCCTGGCTGGGTTTCACAGCGTTCTTCACCTTTGCGGTGATGCTTTCGCTTCTTGTGTTCATTTTCGAGGGAGTACGTGATGCTTTCGATCCAAGAAAGACCTTCCAATGAAGCCATTCGGTGATCGAATCCGATGAACGCATTGCTGGAAGTCAGGGATCTGGCAGTCTACTTCCGTCAGGACGGCATGAATGTCGAGGCGGTCAGGGGCATTTCATTCGACGTAGGAAAAGGCGAGACCGTCGCTCTCGTGGGCGAATCCGGTTCGGGGAAATCGGTCTCGGCGCTTTCGACAGTTTCACTCCTCCCCGAAAGCGCATCCATTACCGGATCGGTCATTTACAGCGGCAGGCAGATGGTGGGTGCGCCGGAAGCCGACCTGCGCAAAGTGCGCGGCAACGACATCAGTTTCGTTTTTCAGGAGCCGATGACGTCGCTGAATCCGCTGCATACGCTGGAAAAGCAGATCAGGGAAAGTCTCGCGCATCATCAGGGCCTGACGGGAGAAGCGGCGCGTACCCGAATAATCGAGCTTCTCACCAAGGTGGGCATCGACAGTCCCGAGCGGCGGCTGAAATCCTACCCGCATGAGCTTTCCGGTGGCCAGCGCCAGCGTGTGATGATCGCCATGGCACTGGCGAACGGCCCGCAGCTTCTGGTTGCCGACGAACCGACCACCGCTCTGGATGTCACGGTCGAAGCCCAGATCCTGGATCTGCTTTATGAACTGAAACAGGCGGAGGCGATGAGCCTTCTGTTCATAACGCACGATCTTGGGATCGTCCGCCGCATCGCCGACCGTGTCTGCGTGATGCAGGACGGCAGGATTGTCGAACAGGGGGCGACCGAGGAGATATTCCGGAATCCCAGGCATTCCTACACGAGGAAACTGTTGGGCGCCCAGGCGGCGGGGCTGCCCAGACCGGTACCTGACAATGCCGAAACCGTGGCTGAGACGGATGGCCTTCGGGTCTGGTTTCCGATCCAGCGCGGGCTTTTGCGCCGGGTGGTCGGCCATGTGAAGGCCGTGAATTCGGCAAGCGTAAGCGTCAGGGTCGGTGAGACTCTTGGTATTGTCGGGGAGAGCGGCTCAGGCAAGACCACGCTGGCGCTGGCCATTACGCGGCTCGTTCGGTCACAGGGTAGAATCGCGTTTCTCGGCAGGGACATCTCCTATGAGAACGGTGGCGCCGACCGTCAGTCCAGGAGTGGAACGAAGGAGCGACCGAACGACGGCGGTTCCATCCGGTTTGACCGTTTTTTCAGGCTGGGATCCGAACGTCGGATGCTGCGGGAGCTAAGGCGTGACATGCAGATCGTCTTCCAGGATCCCTACGGGTCGCTTTCGCCCAGAATGACAGTTGAGGAGATAATCTCGGAAGGGCTGGGCGTTCACGGAATCGACCAACGCGGATCCAGACGTGATTTGGTCGCCAAGATCATGGATGAGGTCGGCCTCGACCCCATGTCCATGCACCGCTACCCGCACGAGTTTTCCGGTGGCCAGCGCCAGCGGATCGCCATTGCCCGCGCCATGATCCTGCGCCCGAAGCTATTGGTTCTTGATGAGCCGACCTCGGCGCTGGATATGACTGTGCAGGTTCAGATCGTGGAACTGCTGCGCGACCTGCAGCGAAGGCACGGACTGGCGTTTCTGTTCATAAGCCATGATCTGAAGGTGGTGCGCGCGCTGAGCCACAAAATCGTTGTGATGAAGCAGGGCGACATCGTCGAAACCGGAGACTCCCGCTCGGTTTTCGAAGATCCTCAGACAGAATACACGCGGGAACTGATGACCGCTGCGTTCGGCAGCCGCGCGTCAGGTATCCAGGTTTCCTGACAGGTTCAGGTTGTTGGCCCCAATGTCTTGCAGTCGATGCTGCGCGCCTTAAGCCGCTCGCAGGCGCGCAAGGCGCCCTGCTCGGTCATTCCAACGAAATTCGCGTCGTGTCCTTTTGGGCTGCTGGAGACGTTCCGAGGGACGCCGTTAAGCGTGCCGAGTTCCGCAAGGGCGGTTTTGATGAGTGCGCGTTCGGCCTGATCCCGTGTGGGAAACCGGCCGATATTTATTCCCCAGTGCTTTTCGCCGGTGTCATTGTTCCGGGTCACCACGACAGGCCCTGATGCCTCAGTCGCTGCGCTGTTCCGGGCGGTGGCTTCCTGTGGCTGATGTGTTGCGCCCGCAGGCTGTTCTGAAGTTCCCCCCTGCGCAATCTTTACTGCCTTTTCTATTGCGTCCGTCTGCGCGGCTGGAACTGCGGGCGGTTCTTCGCCTGCCACTGCCGGGCGGGGAACTGGGAATGGGCTTCGGCTGACGGCACGAATGGTACGCGTGATTTTGCCGGCAGGCATGAAAGAATGATCGGGTTTCGCTGGGCGGCGCTCCCTTGCCTGGGCTGGCGCCCGACTGAACCCCATATCGAGCAGTTCGGCCATCCTCGCGTTGCGCTGCGCGACCGATTGCCCTCCGAACACCGTTGCGATGATTCGGACCTGACGGCGATGCGCCGAGGCGACAAGGTTGAAGCCTGCCGCTCGCGTATATCCCGTCTTGATTCCATCCGCTCCCTTATAGGCATTGAGGAACCTTCGGTTGGTGTTCCGGACCTCGCGTATCCCTGCATGGGTCGAACGGCGATTGAAGATATTGTAGTAATCGGGGTGGTCGTAGAAGAGGTGCCGACCAAGTACCGTCATGTCCCGTGCGGTGGACAGATGCCCGGCTTCCGTAAGCCCGTGGGCGTTCTTGAAGTTTGTCCGGGTCATGCCCAGCGCGCTGGCCGTCCAGTTCATGCGCCGGGCGAATTCAGCCTCGCTTCCGGAAATTGCCTCGGCAAGCGCTGTTGCGGCATCGTTCGCTGACTTGATCGCAGCCGCGCGGATCAGGTAACGCAGCTTGATCCGTTGGCCACGCTTCAGCCCGAGTTTCGACGGTTCTTCAGCCGCCGCCTTTCTGGAAATCGTGACCAAGCTGTCCAGGCCAATCTCGCCGCGCTCGACCGCGGCGAACACCACATATAACGTCATCATCTTTGTAAGCGATGCAGGGTGCAGCTTTGTGTCGGCGTTGCGGGAATGAAGAACCTCGCCGGTTCGGCAGTCCATGACCATTGCCGCATATGGCGCCGAATGCGCCAACAGCGCCATGCCATACAGCAGACCCGGAATTAGCAGCCCTAGGCAAATTAGGTTCAGCAGACGCTGCCACGCAGTGGAAATCATGCGTCCCCGTCGATTCTGCATAGTTCTCCTAAGGCCGGGAACATAGCATAGAAATTCGGATTGTGAAGCGGCAAATCCCAAAAAAGACAGAGATTTGATATGAGACGCAAGATTCGGACAATAACCACAATATAGGCACATTTGCCGTGGATTTCATACTCTATGTTGTGTCATATCTCATGAATTCGGTCTTTTGCGGCCCGTGCTGGCCTTCGCGCGATGCCTTGACGTGCCGGAGCTGCGCTGCGGGATCAGCCGAGTCCAGCCACGAGTGGCGGAAGGCCGCCCAGATCCGGAATCTCCCTGAAGCGCACATGTCCAGTGGGTGGCTCTTCGTGTTCCAGTGCCCAGACCGGACTGTGAGGAACGTAAACGCCCCAACCGCCGGCCTCGATCATCGGGATCACATCGGATCTCATCGAATTGCCGACCATCATGGCGTTCTCAGGTCCTGCGGCGTGGCGGGAGAATATGTCTCTGTAGACGGCGGGTGTTTTCCCGGAGACGATCTCAACACCGTCAAAAAGGTCGCCAAGACCTGATTGGGCGAGCTTTCGCTCCTGATCCAGAAGGTCACCCTTGGTGACCAGTATGACACGGTAGCGACCGGCCATTGCTTCAACCGCTTCACGGGCATGCGGCAGGAGCTCGATCGGGTGCCGCAGCATGTCCTGGCCTGAGGCAATGATTTCCTGGATGACACCTGCCGGCACACGCTGGTCAGTGATTTCAATGGCGGTCTCGATCATCGACAGCACGAATCCTTTGATTCCGAAACCGTAATGTCCGATATTTCGTTTTTCCGCCTCCAGCAGCCGCTCCAGCAGGCGGTCAGGTTCGGTGAAGTCCCGCAGCAGGTCGCAGAACCGGTCCTGGGTCAGCCTGAAATACTGTTCGTTGTGCCAAAGCGTGTCATCGGCATCGAAGGCGACTGTCGTCAGCGGTGCGGTCATCCGTGGCCCTTTCGCAGCCAATGCCTTTGCGGTTTCGCCTTCATTTGAATTGCCTCTTTCACCATGGGGTCAATCGCATATATATTCGGCCTCAGGAAGGCAGAGTCCATTATCGGAGCGCCAGGGCGTGACCAAATTCCCGCACAGGATGCAGGACATGGCTAGTGGCGAAGACCATGATGTCGGGATTCTGACAAAGAAAGAGGTCAGGACCGAGAGACCACCGTTATACAAAGTTCTGCTGCTCAATGATGATTTCACTCCAATGGAGTTCGTTGTGCATGTGCTCGAGCGTTTTTTCGGAATGAGCCACGCCCAGGCGTTCGAGCTTATGCTGACGGTGCATAAAAAGGGAGTCGCGGTGGTCGGTGTGTTCGCGTTCGAGATTGCTGAGACCAAGGTCGGCCAGGTGATGGAATTCGCACGGCGCCACCAGCATCCACTGCAATGTACGATGGAAAAGGAATAGGGCGCTTAGCCCGGTTCGGATGTCCGCTTTCCGCCTGACAGGTGCGCTTGAGAGCGGCGCCTTCGTGCTGCCGTCCGAGGGCCGGATCGCTGTGTTCCGCCCGCGGAGGGAGATGGATCTTGGTGCGCTTCCGAAAGACCGCGTGCATGTCATTCAGGGATTCCGGCCCGATCATGATGCTTTTTCCGCGCAGGGTTATGACACCGCGACGACGCCGGAAGGAACGTACTCCCTGTCAATCATCTTTCTTGCGCGGTCCCGGGCCGAATCCCGTCAGCTTGTCGCCCGGGCTTCGGCAGTGACCGAAGGATCAGTGGTGGTCGACGGGCAGAAGACAGATGGCGTTGAAAGCCTTGTCCGGGAGATTCGCCGGCGCGCGCCCATCGGTGCGGTGCACTGCAAGGCGCATGGCAGGCTGTTTTCGTTCGAAGGCGGGGAGTTTGGCGACTGGGCTGGAACAGGCGGATCGGTGGTTGACGGGTTTCTCACCGCGCCTGGGGATTTTTCGGCCGACGGCGCAGACCCGGGATCGAAGATGCTCGCGGATGCGTTACCCGCGAAGCTGCCAAAGCGAATGGCCGACCTTGGTGCGGGGTGGGGCTATCTGTCGCGAGCGGTCCTTTGCAGGGACGGCGTCAAAGAGCTTCATCTTGTAGAGGCTGAATGCGCGGCGCTTGACCGCGCCCGTCGAAACATCATCGATTCGCGTGCCCGGTTCCATTGGGCGGACGTCACTTCATTCTCCGTTAATCCGGCGCTTGACGCCATTGTCACGAATCCGCCGTTTCACTCCGGCCGTGCGGCCGACCCGTCGCTGGGTCGGGCATTCATCGAGGCGGCAGCGCGTCTGCTGGACAGGTCCGGGCGTATCTGGCTCGTGGCCAATAGGCACCTTCCATATGAGCGGGAGCTGCGTTGCCGCTTCCGGAACTCCCGTGAAGTCGCGGGAGACGGACGGTTCAAGGTGCTTGCCGCCGAGATGCCCGTTACCGCTGGCGCCGCCAGCCGCAAGGGATGAAGAACGGAATAGGGGGTTCTGGAACGCCATGTCCTTTTCAATTTCCGGGAAAACCGCGGTGGTCACAGGAGCCGCCAATGGAGTCGGTCTCGCCATCGCCAGACACTTTGCCGATCAGAAAGCGAATGTCGTCTTTGCCGACCGCGACGAGAAACGACTTGTAAGGGAAGTCGGTGAGCAGGCCAGAAAGACGGATTCGAACGTTCGTTACTTCACGGGTGACCTTCGCAGGAAACTCACGGTCACCAACCTGCTGTCAGCCACGATAGATGCCTTTGACCGGGTGGACATTCTGGTCAATGCCTGCCGCCAGGTGCTGCTGTCCGATCCGCTGAATCCGGATGAGGATGCCATGTCGGAGCTGATCGAGCAGAATCTCATGACAGGTTTTCGTCTGACCCAGGCGGTTGCGAACCGCATGATCCGGCAGGCGGAGGAGGATGGCCGGGAAAGGGCGACTGTGGGTTCAATCGTGAATGTCAGTTCCATTGCCGCCCGCCGCGCGCATCCCAAGCTGCTGGCCTATTCCGTCAGCTGTGCTGCGCTCGACCAGATGACGCGCTCCATGGCCGTGGCGCTGGCATCCCATAGGATCCGGGTCAATGCGATTGCGTTCGGCAGCATGATGAGCGCAAGCCTACAGGAGGCGCTGAAGGAGGACAGACTCGGCCGCAGCGACATAATCACCCACACGCCGCTAGGCCGGATCGCAAGCGCTGCCGAGGCCGCTGAGGCGGCGCAGTTCCTGGCATCGGAGGGATCGGGATTCATTACCGGGCATACCATCACCGTTGATGGAGGGCGAACGCTGATCGATTCCGTCGACGCGCCGATGCATTGACGCCAAGGAGACGATCTTGGCGGTGGCCCTGCGCCAGCGCAGTTTCGGTTCTGAGGGGATCCGGTTGACCGACGGAATGCGGCGCGGCATCACTGCCCCGAACATAAGGAGCGGAACGGTAATGGCTGATGCCATGGATGAACGAAAAGCCCGGGCATCGGCTTGGTTCCGCGGCCTTCGGGAAAGGATTGTTTCGGCGTTCGAAGCGCTGGAGGACAGCCAGATCGCTGGCCCGTTCGCGAATGCTGCTCCGGGTCGGTTCGAGGTTAGCGAATCCAGGCGGCAGGCCGAGAGTGGATCGGATGGCGGCGGCGGGCTGATGAGCGTCATGACTGGCGGCCGCGTGTTTGAAAAAGCAGGTGTCAACGTTTCGACCGTCCATGGGCGGCTCGGCGATGCCGCGCAGGCGGCGATGACCGAGCGTGGCGTGCCGGGCATTGACAGGGATTCCCGATTCTGGGCGTCAGGCATCAGCCTTGTCGCGCATATGCAAAATCCGCATACGCCGGCGGTGCACATGAACACGCGGATGTTCTGGACACCTCACGCATGGTGGTTCGGCGGCGGGGCAGACCTCAATCCCTGCATTGAATACAGCGAAGACACAGAGTCGTTTCATGCGGTTCTGCGGGAGCACTGCGACAGGCATTCGCCTGACTATTACAAACGGTTCAGCGCTTGGGCAGATGAGTATTTCTTCGTGAGGCACCGAAGCCGGACACGGGGTGTCGGAGGGATATTCTTCGACGACCTTAATACCGGCGACTGGGAAGCTGATTTCGCGTTCACCCAAGATGTCGGGAGGGCGTTCCTTCCTGCGTTTCTTGGCACTGTCGAGGCGCGCCGCACGATGTCCTGGACCGAGGCTGACCGCGAGATCCAGCTTGTGCATCGCGGTCTCTATGTCGAATACAATCTTCTTTATGACCGGGGCACCAGATTCGGTCTATCGACCGGGCATGATCCCGATGCAGTCCTTATGAGCCTTCCTCCCGTCGCAAAATGGCCTTGAGCCTCCTATTCCTCGATGGTCGGTCAGGTGCGGAAGACTTGGAGGGAAATTCCAGCGTGATCTCGTCGTTCGTGTCTCCGCACAGAGGGCGGGCGATGATCGCCTGAGGCACTGAGCAGTCCGGCTTCTGAATTCCGTAGGTGGTCCTCATGGCAAGCAAGTCGGTCGCTGCGGAAGGCAGTGGTTCATGAACCGTCTTCCTCGGCCAAATCAAATCGGCCAGCTTTTCTGCTGCGCCAGTGTTCCGTGCATGCCTTTCCCGACACCGGGCTTGATCGGCACTCCGTGTCTTCGGGAAGTTCTTCCAAGGATTCCAGCCGCCCGCGGACTCCAAGCCGGATCCCAAAGCACTGGCTGGCTCTGTCTGGCCCTTATTCCAGCCAGGCATCGTTCCGACGGGCCGCTTGCGCCGTGTGCGACAGATCGCCTATATTCAGCGCAAAGTCAGACGCCTGCATACATCCACGCATTGCAGTGAGTCGGAATTTTCTGATTGGTTATGTCCAAGAGCAATTTTTTGGACATATGAAGGATATACCGATGCCTAACGTCTATTTGACCGAACCCATGCGGAATTATGTGCAAGGACAAATCAGATCAGGCGCATATACCAACCTGAGCGAAGTTGCGCGCGCCGGTATCCGGCTCTTGATGGAGAAAGACGGGGCACGTCAGTTCTACGCATTGAAGGCTGATCTTGAACGGGCGACTGCCGAGGCTGAGGCCGGAGCATTTTCGGCCTTCGATGCCTACGCTTTTGAACCCGACGCATTTAAAGAGTAGCTTTGGTGCGGACTGTCCGGCTATCCGGGCTCGCTCAGTCTGATCTAGAGGACATTCGCAGCTACACAGTTGAAACATGGGGAAGGGCGCAATGGCTGACCTATTACCGTCAGATTGCGATGGCCTTCGACCGGATCGCGCAGAATCCTGAAATCGGCGTGGACCGAAGCCTCTTCGTTCCGGGAACGCGATCAATAAACCGCAAACAGCATGTGATCTTTTTCAAATGTCTGGATGCTGCTGATGGCGCTCCGGTTGTTCTGCGCATCGTTCACGGACGGTGACATTTAACCGCGCTCTTCTACTTTGATGAATTGGACGGAGCGTGACGTCATTCCATCACACGGTCCTGTCTGCGTTGTTTGTCCGACTTCCCGTCCTATCGATATCGAGACAGTTCAAATTGGCCACTGGTGCGGCGGAAGTCGGGAAGCGAAGGAAACGCGCCAATTCCGGCTTGATCCGCCGTTGAGCCGGAACACTGACGCTTCGGACGGCAAATTGGGGTGAATTGTGATGGTCAGAGAATGACCTGCGGTTCGGGCCATCCAATGAGCGAGGTTTCGACAGCGAAGGTCTGGCCGTTTTCGGGATGTTCAGCGATCGTTTCGGGAGGGAGATTTTCCTGCGCCGTGGTGCAGAACAGCGTAGAAAGACCAGGGCCACCGAATGCGGGACAGGACGTATGCTGGGCAGGAAATGCGAAGGTCTTGATAAAGCTTCCGTCCTGCCGGTATCCGGCGATTCGGGACGCGCCCCATTGCGCGTTCCAGATATTGCCTTCGGAGTCGGTTACTGAACCGTCTGGATTCAAACCGTCGGCTCGCAGATCGACGAGAACATACGGCTCGCCATCCGGCCAACCATCGGATCCAAGCGCCTGCGCCATGATCCGGCGGTCTGGCGTATCCGCAAAATATGCGACCGTTCCTTCGGGCGAGAAGCAGATCGAGTTGGGAATCGAGATAGCGGGGTAGAGGCGGCGCAGTTCGCCCCTGAAGTAGCGATAGATCGCCCCGGCGCCGTTCTCGGCATTCTTTCCCATTGTGCCAATCCAGAATCCACCATGAGGATCCGCCCGCCCGTCATTCGACCGGGTGTTCGGGTCGTCGTCCTCAAGCATGCAGACCGTCTCTTCCCCGCCGGATTCAAGATCAAATTTCAGCAGCCGTGTTTCGCTTGCGATCATGAGGCTGTCGCGGTCGATCCAGCCAGCGGCGGAAACGTTTTCGCCGAACTTCCATTCCATTGACTCGTCACCGTCACGCGCCAGCAGGCGACAGCCGAGTATGTCGAACCAGAACAGCTGCCGTCGCTCCGGGTGCCAGAGTGGACCTTCGCCCAGCTCGCAGCTGCGTTGATCAAATAGCTTTACGGTCATTTTGTGCCTCGTCGTAAGCGGCCACGGCATCGCGGGCGCGGGCGGCTACTTCAGTGATGTTCATGCCCGGTGAGTAAAGGGACGAGCCGATTCCGAATCCGTTCGCTCCGGCGGCAATCCATTCCGCGAAATTCTCGGGGCCCGCTCCACCAACGGCGAAAATCATGGCTTCGGCAGGAATTACGGCGCGCATGGCTTTCAGTCCATCGGTGCCGACCAGAGATGCCGGAAACAGCTTGAGTCCGGTAGCGCCCCAGCGGAGGGCGTCGAAACACTCCGTTGGTGTCATCACGCCAGGCCAGCTCTGAAGGCCAGCCTCACGTGTGGCTTCGATGACTTTCCTATAGCAGTTCGGTGAGACCACCAACCTCCCTCCGGCCCGCCGCACATTGGCGACCTCATCAGCGTCTAGAACGGTTCCGGCACCGATCAGGGCATGTGAGCCGAACGCAGTCGCCATGGCCGCGATGCTCTCAAGTGGATCAGGTGAATTCAGCGGCACCTCAATGCGAGTGATACCTGCGTCGATCAGGGCTTCCGCTGCGGGCACGGCCTGCCATGGCTCGATACCGCGGAGAATTGCGATCAATGCACGACTCATGCACGTTCCCCTTGGGCCATGCGGGCTTGGATCAATCCGGCAAGCGTCATTGCGTCACCATCGGCCGCCACTGGGTCGACACCCTGGGTTCGTAACGCGGCAGAATAGATGGAAGTTAGGTCAGGCGCGCCGATCAGCGCCACTGGCTGGCCCAGCCAATAGGATCTTGCGGCCGCAAGCTCAGCGCCGATCAGCAGCCCCGAGAGACGGGCGCGCCCGGTCGCCCCGGACTGGCCTTGCAGCAGTTCTTCGGCGCGCAGCCGAAACAGGTGGGCCGCAAGCGACTCCGGACGTGAGCGGGTGATGTCCAACGCTTCCGTGAACGCATTGGCGTCCCAGCCATCGGTGTCCACCGAGTGCCTAAGGACGGATCTATTGGACAGCAGCCCGAACAGTTCGCCGGTCATGAAGGTCCGGAAGCTGACAATTTCAGCGGCCGACACGTGAACCCATTTGGTATGCGTACCGGGAAGGCAGAGAATTCCGTCGAATCCTGGGTTGCCTGCCAGATAGCCAGCGATTTGGGTTTCCTCACCACGCATGACGTCCGAGGGGTTGTTCTGGCATATGCCTGGGATGATTTTCACATCAAGACTTGGGTCGTTGGTTGGGGCCGGTACCAGTTCGGAGAGGCCCGTTGGGCAGGGAACGGTTTGGTAGGGCGCTTCGACCCATCCCTGCCGGGCACCGACCATTCCACAGGCGATGACCGGCACGCATCCGCCGCCCAGCCAACTCGAAACCAGCCTGAGCAGCGTCGGTTCGAACTCATTTGGCTTCAGCGTTGCCATTCCGGCATCGGAAACCGCTTGGTCAACTGCGTCACCGGCATCGGTCATGGACCAAGCACGAAGGTTCGAAGTACCCCAGTCGACTGCGATCCAGTCCGCTCCGTTCGGGTCGGCGCTCATTCGCCCGCCACGATTGTGCCGATACCCGGACAGCCGCTCCGCCCACTGCATGGGCTGTGCGGGTGCTGGAATCCGAGCCATTGCGTCATGAGGTGTGTGTCGTCGGCGGCAGGGTCAAGCGGAAGCCGCGTCGATCCTGGGTCGACCATGATCTGCGGTGCCGGCGAATGAAACGGTGCGATGTTTGTCAAGACCTTCGAAATGTCGGCCTGCACCATGCCGGTAGTCAGCAAGACTGCTCCAAGAAATTCACGCATACCGGAACCTCGAACCATAGGCAGGAGTCAAACGCAAGACATTCGCCGAGACCTGTTCCTAGAGCGAATCGCGCGTTTAGTCCAATACTTCGTGGGAGTGGATGCGCAGATATTCGGTGACATTTTGAAATCCCCTCTCCCGCGAATTACTCAGCAAGCGCGATCTGGGCGACCGGCCGGTTGTCATTGGTGCAACTCGGGGGCTTCCAGCCGCCGTTTCAGATCAGGCGGGGTGCCAAGGTGGCCACGCCCAGTCGAATCGTCTGGACTTGAGAAGCGATCGGAAGGTCAGCGCGCCGTGGCCCCAACTCTGTCCCGAGCGCTTCATCCGTGCCGTCACGAGGGCCTCGGCGCACTCGAGAGTCCTTTCATCCATGACCATCGGTTTGACGCTCCGCAAAGCAGGGTGATCAGTTGCAGGGCGGGTCAAGACGTTTTCTGGGCGATCACCGGAACTCGAAGGCTTCGGTGTGGATCCTGTTTCGGCTGACGCCTTCTGCCTTGAGATCGGCCATGATCCCTTCGACCATCGGCTTGGGGCCGCACATGAAGTAGTCATAGTTGCCAAGCGGATCGGGCAGCCTTCGTTTAATCATGTCGACGCGAGCGAAATTGCCTTCGTCCGAGAAGAGCGGCACCAGCGTGACATTGACAAGTTCGCTGGCGCGTTGCTTCAGCTCATCCAGGAAGATTGCATCCCGCTCGTCACGAGCCGCATAGACCAGATGGATCTTGCGGGCGTCTCCTTTCCCCATGCTCCGCAGCATTGACAGGAATGGCGTCAGACCGATGCCTCCTGCCAGCCAGACCTGCCTTTCGCCCGCCTTGATGGCGTCGAAGCGACCGTATGGTCCGCGCACTTGGACGCTGCCGCCTGGCTCCAGCTCTTCGCGCACCTTGCGGGTCCAGTCACCCAGAACCTTCATTGTAAAACGCAACCTATCTTCTCCGGGCGCGCTGGAAATCGTGAAGGGATGCGGTTCGTTCCAGCCCTTGCCTTCCACCTCTACGAAGGCGAACTGCCCCGGCTTGAATTCGAGCATCCTGTCGATTGGTTTAAGCACAACCTCCGTTGCTCGTTCCAGCGCGTTGACTGATTCAATGGTGAAGGGAAGGGCCGTCCGTTTATTCATCCCGAAGAGGGAGTAAATGAGCGCGACAAGGCCTACGATGGCTGCGAGGACCAGAACGATGCCGGAGGCACTGAACCGTTCAAAGAAGATGCCAGGTGCTGTTAGGAAGTGGCCGATGATCAGGAGGTAAACAACTCCCATCACCTTGTGTGTCGGGCGCCAGCGCGAGTAACGGATCTTCCGGTTGAGAGCGATGAACAGCCCGATCACCAAAAAGATCAGACCGAGCATCCCGAGCGGTGCCGAAGGTGCCACGGCGTTGGCAATTGGGTCGACAGCTTCCGGCAGCTCTTTCGGCACGCCGAAGAAGTGCACCAGCGCGGTGAGCGCGGCGAAAACGCCGGCAATGCGGTGAACCTGGTACATGCGATCCAACCCACCAAACCAGTCTTCAAGGGCTTCGAGACGCGTGGACAGGATGATCGAGCAGGTCATTAGTAAGAAGGCGGTCCCGCCCAGCATGACGGCACCTGTGGTACGTGGGCCGTGTTGTGCGGGTGGAAAAGCCAGATGTAAAACGGCAAAGCCGAATATCAGTCCGATGATGACGCAGATGCCTTTCCCTTTCAGCATTACTGGCTCCCTTCTGAGTTGGCGTCATTCGACAGGTGCAGGGTTGATGGCGGCGCGCAGCGCAACCATGACCGTGAACCCGGTGGTGAATTCCTCTCGGGTCAGACGCCCGTCGCCATCCGTATCGGCGCGCCGAAAGTCGGCACCAAGGGAGAGCTGATGTTCCCGGGGCGTAATGGATCCATCGCCGTCCCGATCCCAGAAAGCGAACACGACGCGAAGGGCGGTTTCATAGGCATCCTCCTGACCGGCCTCTTGCGCCAACGGAAGCATCCCGTAGTCCCAGTTCATGAACTCGGCGAGTTCCAGCCGGTTGTTCTGGTCGCCATCCATTGAGAAGAACACGTCACTCCCGAAGGTCGTGAAATCGCCCCGATTGACGAATCCGCGGTTCGCCCTGTCGAGCGAGGCAAATGCCATCTCGGCGAGGCGGCGACCTTCGCCGACCTCTTGGGCTAGCACGGGGGATGCTTCAACGATTGCGGCAATCAGGGAGCAAGCGAGGAGTTTGGATGCAGTGCGCACGGGTGGCCTCCAACTGGAATGATGAGTGGTTCGGATAGGTTTGCGATTGCATATCATGCATACGCAAATCTTGCAACGGCAAGTTTTGACGCAGCACTTGCACGCTGCAAGCGTTGGAGCTATGCCGATGATCGGCGGGTGTTTCCTGATGAAACGGATTAAGCTGAAAGATCATCGGCGCGAAGACAGCTTCGGTTTCTTGATCCAGACGGTTGCGCGGACCCTGGACGCGAAAATGAAGGTCGAGCTTGAAAAGGTCGGCGTGGACATCAAGGTCTTCGCCAACCTCATGATGCTTGGCCAGCAGGACGGAATAAACCAGCGGGAGATAGGCCAAAGGCTGAATTTCCCGGAGTATTTCACCAGCAGAAACGTGGATGCACTGGTGGATGCAGGCTTCGCGGAGCGTCACCCTGATCCTGACAGTCGCCGGTCGTTCTTGGTCTATCTGACCAAGGAGGGGCGCGCGAAAGCCGAGGAACTTCCCGCCATCGTTCGCGACGTGAACGATGACGTCCTGTCGGGCTTGACGGAGAAAGAGCGCCAATCCGTCACAGCCATCCTGCAGAAAGTCGCTGGCGTTGCCCGTAGCGGCTCGTGATCAGGTTCGCCTGATTTAGGAAGGTCGGAAAGAGGTCAGGCGTGTCTATAGCGCGACGATCAGGATGATCGAAGTGACGTCGCGGCCGGCTCGGTAGATTTGCCATTTCCTGTGGACTGCAAGCGGTTTTTCCTTCCAGTGACTCCTGTCGGCTGTCAGTTAGGGATGGAGTTGGCGGTCGTGGCAGCCCAGGGAGCATCCATGTCTGGAATCAAGCGCGGGTCCGCCTTTTCAGGACCATGAGGGAGAGCCCATATTTCCTGCGGAAAGCGTCTATGCGGTTTTCGAGGCGAAGCAATTGGCCAATCTGAAGCATTTCGGGTACGCTCAGGAAAAGATCCGTAGCGTGTGCGCTACATCGAATGACCGTACCGATACCGCACGCGGAGAGGGCACATATCCGGCGAAGCCGCCAACTCCTGTCTTTGGCGGGCTGTTGGCCTTCGATAGTGATTGGAAGCCAGAACTCGGAGATAGTCTCCTTGAAGCCCTGAAACAGGATCAGGGAAAGGGAAAAACCGACTTCGGTTGCGGGGCGGGACACGGTTATTTCCACACGGATGAGAGTCCGGCGGAATATATCGTGCTCACTGGCGGAAAACCCGCCACTGAATTTTTGTTTAAGCTGATCTCCCAACTATATTTTAGTGACACCGTTCCGATGTTCGATATTCAGGCCTATAGTGAGTGGTTGGCAGACTAGCTTGCCTCTCCCGCCCTATGCATCGGGTTTGTAACCTGGGTTGAACGAAGAGCTTTCGCTGGACGTCGTAGCCGTCGAAATCAGGGCATAGCCGTTACCAGCAGTTGGGGTCGCTACAGTTCGTAGAGACGGGAAATCATCGCGATTCCAGTGTCACGATCTATGGGAACGTCGAACGAATTCGGGTCGAAATCCGGCAGATCGCTCACCCTTTCCAAATAGGCTCTGAGGTCAGCCTTCAGCGGCTCAGTAACTTCGATGGACTCATCCTCTGGGAGAAGCTGCAGCAACCTGAACACGTCGTTCCGATGTTTCTTAATGTCGTTGCCTTTCGCGGTTTTGTCGCCGGCTTCCTTTCGTTGGGACAGGTCGACGAATGCCTTGGCCTTGAACGGAATCAGCAAGCGTTCATCGAGAACGAGGATCCCATCGATGGAACGACGGCTTGCAAGCAATGCGTCGTAGTAATCCGTATCCAATAGGATTGCCGAGAGGCTGAGAGCGTAGTCCGAAACACTGATCGCGGTCAATCCCGCGTCGTCCGAGATTTCCAGCGCCTCGGGATTGCGCGAGAAGAGCTCAAGCATGGCAGGATATGACGGGTCGGTCGGCTTGTGGAACCTGTAGAATTCCTTGCGACCGCTGCATCTCTCGCGTGCATGGTACCCTCCACCATCAAGGAAGGCTTTCAGGGATTTCGCAAAAGACGGATCCACAACCTCAACACAGAGCACCATGTCGATATCGTCTGTCTGGCGGAATCCTATGCCGACTTCTTCGAAAATCATCGAACATGCTGTGCCACCGATAATCGCATAGTGATTTGCGTGATCCGCGAAATGCTCGCGGAACCTGTCGAGTCCTACTACCAAGGGAATTCCTCCAGTATATGTTCCGCGGCGGCTTCCAGCCGCTCGTCACGGTGATCGCGGAACTGGAGGTAAAGTGACAGGGCGTCGACCTCATGCGCACCCGATGTGATGTCAGGGTCGTACCGCCATACGTCGATGGCAAAATCCGGCTCCTCGTCCCGATCGACCTCTTTCCCGAACTCGCCGCCTTGAAGCCGCTGCCAGTCCTTAGGCCCCGCGGCAAAGCGTGCGATGCGTGGCCTAGACATCGTTGAGCGCTCCGACAGAGCGCTCTCGCCTCCTGCCGGCAAATTCCTAGGCAACGGACTGCTGTGGAACCCCTTCGGAAGAGAGGGTGCCCGAAACCAATGCTCTGCCTTGACGGGTGAGCGCAGTCTGGGAACCGCCGCTTCGAACAGGTCGCGAGGAGCGCCAGAGAACCGGATGTGTCTGCCGCGCCCCCGCGTTTCCACCTGAGACAGCCCACCGGCCTCCAGTTCCCTGAAGGCCCGGCCGACCGACATGGCCGAGTATCGCAGGTTTTCCACAAGATCGCTTGGACGGGCGTCTTCAACATCACCGAGGTTAAGGTGGCGCAGGAACAGCGCCTGAGATGCGGGCGATAGCTGATCTACCGCGAAAATGCGTCTTCGCCGAAAGCGCTCCCTGAGGTCCATCGCAAGCTGCGGGATGAAGAGCTGATTGCCGGGAACGATGAAGGCCATGGATTCCTCGATGAGCCTGCTGCGCTGATAGGCAGAGAGGTGCTCCGGAACCAGCACGACGATTCCTTCAAAGTGACGCTGGACTGATCCCAGCTGCCTTGAAAGATCCGTTGGGCTTTTGGGGCTGTCAGATAGTGGGACGGAGAGCAGGACCGCATGTCCGAAGATGTCCGTCTGTCGGAACTCGAACCCATTTGCCAGGAAGTGCGGTAGCCCTTTCCTGGCGCTCCATGCCCTCAAGGTTGATGGCACGCGAAGCGTGGCACGCAGGTAAGTCTGCGCCTCGATGAGTATTTTGGAAGATTTCACGTCCAGATCTAACATTAATTTACAAACTAACATTGATAAAGTGATCTTGCAAGAATAATGTTACTAAATGCGCTTGCTTTGCGGTCTTCAGGTCATCCACGACATGATTGCACTGACTTTCGAGCGTCAGCCGTCCACGCTGGTCATGACAGTCCAGGGTGTCTGGCGCTGAGCCTTCCCCGAGCCAACGCACCGGTTCTTCGGCCAACATGCAGTCAGGCCGGAACCTCAGGAACGATACTTGCGCCCAAGTAACCGAACAGGATCTCGCAGCGAATGCCAGTAACTGTGGCTGTGAGCCTCACGGCCACCGAAAGCATTTGAAAATAAACGTATTTCGAACCAGCTCATGATCCTGCACTTGATCCAAAGTTTGCACTTTCGACACGGGCAGGCCGCAGCGGATTCCATGCATTGCCTCAAGGCGTCAAGGAGATGTCAGTCTCACGCTGACTGTTCGGAGTGGGGGAACCGGGCAGACGCCGTCACTCTTCACTCTTTGTCTCCTGCCGCAGGGGGTTGATGATCTGAATCCCCCCTAAATCCCGTTCGTTATTCGTTGCAACCACACAGTCGTTTACCTCCGCTACTGAGGCAAGAATCATGTCGAGGGCGCTGCGTGGACGGCCCTCGACCTTTCCTTCGGCCATCAAACGGGCCCAGACCAGACCGGCTCCGCAGTCAAACGACAATATGCGCCCGGCGAATAGCGCTTGTGGTCCTTCACTGCCCGCAAACCAGGCTTCAAGAGCATTCCTCCGCCTGCCGTTTGGCAATTCCAGTATACCGCGCCGAATTTCGGCGATCGTTAACGAGGCGACGAAAAGATCTTCGTCGTGTTGGTCCGCCATCCAGTTCGACAGCAGTTCGAATGGCTTCGGTTTGACGGCGTTGCTGATGATGTTGGTGTCAAGGAGATAGCGCGTCAAAAGTCGACCCCACGCCCGTCGATACGTGGCCGCGAAAGGTCGAGCTCGGCGCCGACCAGCGGCGAACGACGCAGTGCCGCGAGAATCCCCCCTGAATTCGGTGGCTCGCCCGCAACGAGCGCTTTGACCGTCGCCCGTGCCTTGTCCGCTTCAGGCCCGTCCTCGGCGAGACGCCGTGCTAGAGTACGCAGCAGATCACGGTCGCTCTCATGGGCAATCACCTCAAATCGCTTTAGTCCGCGCTGCTCCAGACGCGCACGGTAGTTCTTTGTCGCTCTTTTCTGTGCGGCACTGGTCACGTTTGGCCTCCAGACAGTAGCCGGGCATAATTCCGAATATATTTTCCTGGCAAGCGAGGAACGAGACTGTTGTCCCACTCATACCATTCACTGGACAGTCGATGCGATCCAGAAGATTCAAGCAACTGCCCAATGCGCCTTTTCGCTTTCAAGCTGGGTGAGGCTGCCAGACTGTCAGCAACCGTGCATGCGCCCATGACCGGGCAACTGCGGTGTGCCCGCACGGCGGCGCCTTTGGAAGGAAACGTGGAAAAGCTGTGCGAAACCCGGATCCAGATCCCGGAAAAATGCTTGAAATTGCCGATCCGCACTTGATTCCAGAAATGGATGCTCTCCGGATCCGGCGCTTCGGAAATGGCCGGGCATTGCATCTCGGAGTGCAAGTGGAGAGGAATTTACGTCACGCCCGCTTGCAGAGTTCCGCTGGCTTCCAGAGCCGGTCAGCGCGCAGCCTGTATCCTGTCAGGTCACTCAGGCAGCCGGGAATCCAGCCGTGACATCAGGTCTTCAAGCGTGGCTGTTTCCATCTCGCCCCATCCTGCCCTCCGCGATCTGAACAGAATTGCCTGGCTTTTATGGATAATTCCATTCGAAAGGATCTTCAGGCCGTTCGCCTGCAATGTCTTGCCCGTCGACACGATGTCGGCGATCGCTTCGGCGGTCAGATTCCTCACGGTGCCTTCCGTCGCGCCTTGGCTGTCAACGAGCAGATAGTCAGCCACCCCATTTTCTTTCAGGAATTCCCGCACCAGTCGATGGAATTTTGTTGCGATGCGGAGCCGATGGCCATGAACCCACCGGAACGCGGCAGCAGCAGCGTCCAGATCGTCCAACGTGTCGACATCGATCCAACACCTTGGGACGGCGATCACCAGATCTGCATGTCCAAATCCCAGTTTTGCGAGTTCTTCTGTTTCGGTTTTCCAGTTCGCGAGGGATTCGCGAACGAGATCCGAGCCGGTCACTCCAAGATGGATACGTCCGGCGTGCAGTTCTCTGGGAATCTCCCCAGCTGGCATTAGCACAAGCTGGATACCGTCAATGCCGTTCACCTTACCAGCGTATTCCCGGTCAGTGCCTGTAAGTGACAGCGCCACGCCGCGCTCGCCGAACCATTGGAACGTCGCATCGTTGAGTCGACCCTTTGATGGCACACCCAGTTTGAGCATCACGACAGTTCCATAGCCAGCGCGGGCCGGATCACGCCACCAATGGCGGGAGCGGCGCCGTCTCCGCCAAGCACCCGGGTCAGTGCGTCATAACGGCCACCTGTTGCAACCGGCGGGAGGTCGGGCCGCGACTCGGAGTAGAAGCCGAACACGAAGCCATCGTAATATTCCATTGTGGTCCGGCCGTAACTTCCCTCAAAGCTGAGCGCCGATGTATCGATCCCGTAGGCCTCCAGCGCTTCAAGCCGTGCGGCAACCCGCTCAACAGCGGGTGCCGTGGTTGGAAGGCATTCAGCGATTCTCCTGAGCCGTGAAAGCGCCACAGGCGCCCGGTCCCGCAGGTTCACGATTTCCTCGATCAGATCGACCTCCTCCGAAGAGATCGGTGGCGAATCCGCATCCTCGACAAGCGTCTGGATGCGCGCTTCAATTTCGTCGGCTGATCGAAGCCCGATCACCGGGCCGGTTTCCAGAGCTTGGTCTTGGCATCGAGCCCGTTCGATCAGTTCTGCACGGGCAGCAGGTACAGGTGAACGTCCCCCGAACCGGTCCAGCAAAGCACGGAAGCGGTGGGGTCTCCAGATATGGCGCATCAAGGCAGCCTTTCGGGCATCCGTCGTCGACAGCCCAAGAACCGCCGCCATAAGCACCCCGATGTCGCCGGTTGCCGCCCGCAGGCGCAGGGGTTTCAGGATGCGCGAAAAGAGCGTGAACACGTCTGCATCGGCTAGCTGCCGCTCATTGCCGCCGAACACTTCGAATCCGACCTGAATGTATTCCGATGGCCGGTCCGTACCCGTTTCCTGGGTGCGGAACACCTTTCCGGCGTAGGAATAGCGCGCCGCCTCCCGGCCCTGTTCCAGATGCATCTGCGCGACGGGCACCGTGAAATCCGGCCGCAGCATCAATTCACCCGCCAGTGGATCACGGGTGGTGTAGGCGCGGCCGCGGATGTCTTCGCCATAGAGATCCAGAAGCGCCTCGGCAGGAAGCAGGACAGGCAGATCGACCATCTCCGCGCCCGCTTCGGCAAATGCCGCGGAAATACGCGCCTGTTCGGCCTCAAGCGATTTCCCGATCATATGTCGGCCTGCTGCATCCGTTCGGCGGCATCGATGCTGTTCAGCACTTCGGCCACGAGGTCGGCGCGCGCGACCTCCTGCTGCGCCGGTTGGTTCTTCCATTCCTCATTTGACGTGATTTCGGCGGCGAGCCGTTTGCCGAGCGCAAGATTCTTGACGATCACGCAGTTCCGCTTTCGTTCATCGCTTCCCTGTATGATCGCAAGCGGACAATCGCGCCTGTCCGCATATCGGAGCTGTCCGCCGAAATTCTTCGGGTTTCCCAGATACATCTCGGCCCGGACGCCTGCGTTGCGTAACTCGGTGACCATGGCCTGGTAGTCCCCTAGACGGTCCCGGTCCATCACTGTCACCAGAACCGGGCCGGTCGCGGCCCTGTTTGCGGATCCTCTGGCCTGCAGTGCGGCCAGCAGCCGGTCGACACCTATGGAAATTCCCGTCGCCGGAACTTCCTGTCCGGTGAATCTCTTTACCAGGTCGTCGTAGCGCCCGCCTCCCGCCACGCTGCCGAACTGGCGCTGCCGCCCTTGATCGTCAGTGATATCGAAGGTCAGCTCAGCTTCAAATACAGGACCTGTATAGTAGGCGAGTCCCCGCACCACTGATGGATCGATCCTGATCCGGTCAGCACCATAGCCCTGCAGGTCGAGAGACTCCCCGATCGTTTCAAGTTCGCTCACACCCAGGGTGCCGGTTTCGGATCCTGATGTCAGTCCGCGCAGTCGCGTCACAGTTGCGGCCATATCCTGGCGTCCGGCTTCCACGAATCTCATCACGGTATCTGCCTGGTCATCGGAGAGACGGGCCCCGCTGGTGAAATCTCCGCTTTCGTCCTTTCGCCCTTCTCCAAGCAGCGCGCGCACCCCTTGAGGCCCCAGACGGTCCAGTTTGTCGACCGCGCGCAGCACAATTCCCCGCTCCGTCGCAAATCGTTCCGGTTCCGAAGGATCGAGGATTCCAGCCACTTCCATCACGCCGTTGAGAACTTTCCTGTTGTTTATGCGGACGATGTATTCTCCACGTGGCACACCCACGCTTTCCAGCGTGTCTGCCAGCATTGCGCAGATTTCGGCGTCCGCTGCCGGGCTTGAAGAGCCAACGGTATCGGCGTCGCATTGGTAGAACTGCCGGAACCGCCCCGGACCTGGCTTTTCGTTGCGCCAGACCGGTCCCATCGCGTAGCGCCGGTAAGGCGTCGGCAATTCGTTTCGATGCTGCGCATACACTCTGGCCAGCGGCGCTGTGAGGTCATAGCGAAGTGCCAGCCAAGTTGCGTCGTCGTCATCCTGCCAGGCAAATACCCCCTCGTTCGGGCGGTCAACGTCCGGGAGGAACTTTCCAAGGGACTCGACGGTCTCGACAGCCGGACTTTCCAATGGGTCGAATCCGTAACGGTGATAGACCTCCGCAATCCGCGACAGCATCCGGTTCCGTTCTGCGACTTCGGTTCCGAAACAGTCGCGGAATCCTTTGGGAGTCTGCGCTTTCGGGCGCTGCTGTTTCTTCTGTCGTGCCATTGGAACGTACCGCCGTGTTGATCGCGGGCCATCTAGCGGATGGCTTCGCTGGAGGCAAGGAACAGGTTCCTGTCGAGCGGAGGGACTTGGTGGCCGATCCGTGTGACAGGAAGGGGCGTTACAGGGTCACGCTCATATATCTTCAACCTGTACCACGCCGCTGATTGATTTAAGCGCGCCCTTGATCTGCGGATTGATCTGGAACTGGCTTCCAAGTGCGACATCCATCTCTCCCGGAAGGTCAAGGGACCGAAGACGAAGCTGGACTTCGCCATAGGTCCGTGACCTCGCTTCCTGGGTGGCGCGCCTGAGCAATGCGGCGGTCGAAGACACCGCCTCGGCATTCTCGACAAAAATCCGCAGTCCCGGCGCTCCTGCAGCCGCTATCACTTGGTCTGCCGGGCTCGCCGAACGCACACGCAGCCTGAGCTGGTTGACTTCCATGCTCGCCGTAACGGTCAGGACGACGTTTTTTCCTGGCTCCAGATGGTCTCCCGCAGCTTCGAGCGCATCCGAAAAAACAGTGACTTCCTGCAGCCCGGTCGGGTCGGAGATCTGCACATACGCAAATCTGTCACCCTTTGCTGTCTTCCGTTCCTGCCTCTTGAGGACGGTTCCGGCGATCTTGGCTGCAAGAGGGGCGTATTCGGCGTGCTTGGCCACGTCGGTCAAGGTCATCACGTCTTTCCGCTTGAGCAGCGCCATGTACTCATCCAGCGGATGACCGGAGAGGTAGAACCCGATCGCCGAGTGCTCTTCAGCCAGCCTTTCCTGGGGAAGCCAGTCTTCAACCGGCGCTAGACGGGGTTCCGGCAGATCATCTCCGGTCTCTCCGAACAGCGAGGCCTGGCTGGAATTCCGCTGGTCATGCGCGGCGGTGGAATAGGCCACAAGCGCATCGACGGATTCGAACACTCGGTTACGGTTGGGGTCAAGCTGGTCAAAGGCGCCGGCCCGAGCGAGCATTTCCATGGACCGTTTGCCGATCCGCTTCAGATCCGCCCTGCGCGCCAGATCGAATAGATTGACGAACGGACTGTCTCCACGGGCGTCGGTGATCAACCTCATTGCCTCTACGCCCACGTTCTTTAACGCGCCGAGTGCGTAGATCACCTTGCCTTCGTCAACACTGAATGTCGCATCGGAGCGGTTCACGCAGGGAGGAACGATTTCGATTCCGAGTTCGCGCCGGACCTCCTCGGCATAGACTGACAGCTTGTCCGTGAGATGAAGGTCGCAGTTCATCACTCCAGCCATGAACTCAACTGGATAATTCGCCTTCAGCCATGCTGTCTGATAGCTGACAACCGCATAGGCGACGGCATGCGATTTGTTGAAGCCGTAGTTCGCGAACTTTTCCAGCAGGTTCCAGACTTCGACCGCCTTGTTGGCATCAACGCCGTTCTTTCCAGCGCCCTCCAGGAACTTGGGTCTTTCGGCGTCCATCGCCTCCTTGATCTTCTTGCCCATCGCCCGCCGAAGAAGGTCCGCACCGCCGAGTGAATACCCTGCCATTTCCTGGGCGATCTGCATCACCTGTTCCTGATAGACGATGATGCCCTGCGTCTCGTCCAAGAGATGATCGATGGTTGGATGCAGGGATTCGCGCTCTGAAAGTCCGTTCTTGACCTCGCAGTATTTCGGAATGCTTTCCATCGGACCAGGTCGGTAGAGCGCCACCAGTGCGACGATATCCTCGATGCAGGTGGGCTTCATGCGCCTGAGGGCATCCATCATGCCCGCGCTTTCCACCTGGAACACCGCGACCGTTCTGGCATTGGCGTAAAGATCGAAAGTTTTTTCGTCGTCAAGCGGGATGTTTCCCGGATCGATTTCGATTCCCCGCTGTTTGAGGAGATCAGCGGCATTCTGGATTACCGTGAGCGTCTTGAGTCCGAGAAAGTCGAACTTGACCAGCCCGGCGGCCTCCACCCACTTCATGCTGAACTGGCTGGCGGGCATTTCCGACCGGGAATCCTGATACAGAGGAACCAGTTCATCAAGCGGCCGGTCGCCGATCACAACGCCCGCCGCATGCGTCGATGCATTGCGCAGAAGACCCTCCACCTGATGGCCGTATGTCAGCAGGCGGTCGACGACTTCTTCGCCGTTGGCGGCTTCCCGCAGGCGCGGCTCATCCTTAAGCGCCTGCTTGATGCTTACCGGTTTCACCCCTTCGACAGGAATCATCTTTGCCAGACGGTCGACCTGGCCGTAGGGCAGCTGCAGCACCCGTCCGATGTCCCTGACGGCGGCTTTCGACAGCAGCGCACCGAACGTGATTATCTGCGCGACTCGGTCACGGCCGTATCTGTTCTGCACGTATTCAATCACCTCTTCACGGCGGTTCATGCAGAAATCGATGTCAAAATCAGGCATGCTGATCCGGTCAGGATTCAGGAACCGTTCGAAGAGCAGGCCGTAACGCAGAGGATCAAGGTCAGTAATGGTCAGCGCGTATGCAACCAATGACCCGGCGCCTGATCCGCGGCCCGGCCCGACCGGGATGTTCCTTACCTTCGCCCATTTAATGAAGTCGGCGACGATCAGGAAATATCCCGGAAAGCCCATCCGTTCTATGAGATCCAGTTCGAATTCGAGGCGGCGCTCGTATTCATCCTGCGGTGCGGCCGGATCAATGGCCGAGAGACGCTCCTTGAGTCCTTCACGCGCCTGCCGCTTCAGTTCATCTACCTCATCATCGGCGAACCTGGGAAGAATCGGATCGCGCTTCGTCGCCCGGAACGCGCATCGCCGGGCGATCTCGACTGTGTTCTCAAGCGCTTCCGGAAGATCGGCGAACAGGATCGCCATTTCTTTCGGGCTTTTGAAGCAGTGCTGCGGAGTGAGGCGACGACGGGGTTCCTGCTGGTCGACATATGCGCCTTCGGCGATGCAGATCAGGGCGTCGTGCGCCTCATATATGTCCGGTTCAGTAAAATAGACGTCGTTGGTCGCCACGATCGGCAGGTCGAGCGCATAGGCGGTTTCGATGAACCATCTTTCAGTCTGGCGCTCCGCCTCCGGCAGGCCCGAATCTTCGTCGGGATGGCGCTGAAGTTCAACATACAGTCGTGCTGGAAAGGCTTCCGAGAGGTTTTGGAGGAGTTCAGTGCCCCGTTTGGTTTTTCCGTCCTGCACCAATCGTCCGAGCGGCCCGTCCGGCCCGCCGGTCAGCAGAATCAGTCCATCGGAATGCTGGCAGAGCTCATCCTTGCTGACATATGGGGCCTTACCGAAATATGGATCGCTTCCGTCGTTGCTACGCAGGTAGAAGCAGGAGTTCAGCTTCATCAGGTTGCGGTAGCCGGACTCGTTCTGCGCAAGAAGCACGACAGGTGCGGAACGCTGAGCTTTCCCTTCAGCTGCAGTTGTATCGAATTCCAGATCGAGCTGGCATCCGATGATCGGCTGCAGTCCCGCGTCAGCGGCCAGAACCGAGAATTCCAGAGCGGCGAACATGTTGTTGGTGTCGGTTACCGCGACGGCAGGCATTCCGGCATCGGCGCAGATCTTTGCCAGCTCCCGGACCCTCACTGCGCCTTCCAGGAGCGAGTGTTCAGTATGAAGACGAAGATGGATGAATGGGGGATGGTCGTTCATGCCGTCACGCTATTCCAGTCGGAGCCGGGATGAAATGCCATAGAGGCGGGATCCAGAGACTTTCGTCGCGCTTTCATGCTGAAACGCCGATATCGGCATTACTCAGTGGAAAGGGGGCTTTCAGCCTAAAGCCACTCTAGGCACCACCTCCATCGAAATGTGAAATTCTGTCCTGTTCAGCCCCTAATTTGAGGCGCTGTTATGAAGTCTCACCGGGTTGCGGAGTTCATGTCGCTCTCTTCCGCGGCTGAAGTGAGTTCAGCGTTCTTCATGCGCTGTCGTCACAGACCCGAACGACGATGCGCATCCTTGCGGATATCCTCAAAGGACTTTGTTGAAAGCCCGCCCTGTCGCGCTTGCTCAATGCGAGGCTTAAGGATGTCGGACAAAACCGCAAGAGCTTCATGCCCACCTACATCATCGACGGGAAGCGCATTGTCTAAGGTTCGCTTCATTACGAAATCCCGGATGCTCTGTCCCTTGAAAGCAGCAATGGCTTTGAGCTTCCGATGCTCTTCGGGGGAGATGTCGATTGGAAGTCTGGGCATATGGATACTGTAACACAAACCCCACTTCCACTCCGAATCGCGGGGTCTTTCCTATCCGAATTACATTGGGGTGCCTGGGCGCAGCGGAGCTCTGTCGACGGCTGCGTAGAACGGCGTGATTCCGGCGATTCGCCGCGCTTTTTCGGAATCGTGTTCCTTTCCCGTTGTCACGGTTTCATTGTCCGGTTCCGGTCGTCTCGCTGATCACGGCCCGTCTTTTTCCCGTTTGTCG
>JAJEAY010000251.1 GCA_022824145.1 Rhodobacter sp.
CGGCTCGTCGGATCGCATCCTTCCTCGCGGCAGCAGCTGCCGGGAACGAAAAAGGTGTGGCAGGGGCTCGAACGGCTGCACTGGGCGATCCAGGTCCGCGACGCCATCGGCGAGAGAAAGCGCGAATAGGATCGCCTATACAAGTGTGGGACGTTGAAAGGCCAACAGCCGGCCACAGAGAAAATGCGGCAGTTCCAACACAATCTCGGCCCGTGGCCAAGTGTCCGGTTGCGTCCCGCATCAAAATCCAAGCGTCCGATTTCAACAGCCCCAAGCGGCACGGTAGTGTAGTGCCGGTTCAGCTCGAACCGTATCCACGACCTTCTTGCCTCTTTCGCAACATTGTCATGCGTCATCCGACCTGACGACCACGGGCCCAGCAATCGTTCACTTCTCGCGACTTCCTGCGCCAGGACCTCGGCGCGGCTGTCATAGAATCGGAATCGGTGGTTCCAACCGCGTGTCCTTCGCCTCCTCTCTTCCCGGCAACGTGCCGAGGTTCCCAATCAACGCCAATGCCGTCATCTGCTTCGCGGAAAGACTGATCGACGCGCGTTCGTGGTCGAACACCTGAATTCCGAACCGAGCCGCGGTAGCGGTACAATCATCTCGATGCAAAGGAAGTCACGCCCCCTTGGACCACGCGCTCGGCGCCTGGCCGGTCACCCGCAGAAACTCCCGGTTGAAGTTCGACTTTGTCTGAAACCCCGAGGAGAACATCGACTGCGTCACGGACCGCCCGGCTTTCAGGGCGCGCTGCGCCTCGGCCACGCGTGCCTTGTTCACGTATCGCGACACGTTCTCGCCCGTGCTCTGGTTGATCGCCGCGGAGAGCTGCTTGGCAGGCAGGCCCAGCCGACGCGCCAGCCGGCCTAGGGTCAGGTCGGGGTCGAGATAGAGCCTGTCCTTGTCCATCAACGCTTCGAGGCGGGTCATGATCTCGGCATTGCTGGCCTCTTGCGCAGGATCGGACTCGGGCATCGCGGGTACGGGATCCAGCATTGCCAGACCGCGCGACAGGCTCAGGCCGCCAATCAGAAGCAGGTTTCCGACCGAGTACAGACTGATGATCCAGGGTTTCAGATGCCCGGCCCCTGCAACTTGGGCCGCAACGATCAGGACATCGGTGAAGGCTGACGCAACCAGTGCAATTCCGATGATCTGCCACAACCGTCCAGCCGTTCTTCCTGCTTCGAGGGTCGTGTTCAGAAATGCATCTTGCTGCCTCCGGGCGTGCCACAGGATAGCGGCGCCGTAGCCTACGAACAGGAGCGGGATCACGACGTCCAGTGCGGCAGGCAGGAGGATCAGGACGGAAACCGCAACCAATGGCCCCAGCGCGTGGATCACGTCACGGCGCGATGGATATCGGTCGCATGCGGCCTGAAAGGCCAGCCAGGCGGCAGGGGGAATGAGCGTTGCCGTGACGGGCTGCACCATCCTTGCAACCGGAACGCCGTAATGCTGCGCCAGCGAGATCACGGTCGCCTGAATCGCGCACAGCACAAGAACCCAGGCCAACGGCGTGTGCGCCTGTCCTGTCACCACCATGCGCAGGAACAGGAAGGCCAGAACCAGCGCGGCAATGAGCGGGATGGGAAGGCTGGGCATCTGGCGAGGGATCTCCGCAGGTCAAAATCGCTTCGGTCCACGTCCTTAAACCGGTTTTGCACATCCTGAAACCGGTTCGAGGACGCGTCCGGACCGCGTTCGGGGCATGCAATGCGCATCGCAACCGTAACCGGAGCATGAGACATGAAACTGAACCTCATGATCGCCCTTGCCGTCCTGGCCCTTCCCGCCATGGTGGCTGCGGACACACCCGGCTTTCGGCCCGTCTCGGTCGAGGCGCCGCATCACGGCCGGCCCGTCACCGGGGGCTTGTGGTACCCGACTGAGGCCGCCGGCCACGCAACGGTGATCGCGGAGAACCCCGTCTTCTTCGGTGTGAAGGTGATCGAGGACGCTCCGGTGGCCGACGGCCCTGCGCCCCTGGTGCTGTTGAGCCATGGATTGGGCGGTCACATGCGATCCGTGGCCTGGCTCGCCAGGGGACTGGCGGAACGCGGTGCGATCGTCGTCGCAGTCAACCATCCGAACTCGACCTGGGGCGACTTCGACATGGAGGCCGGGCTGGACCACTGGACACGCGTCGCCGACTTGTCGCTGGTCCTCGACACGGTGCTGGCCGACCCGGAGCTCGCCGACAGGATCGATCCGGACCGGATCATGGCGGCCGGCTTTTCCTTCGGCGGCTGGACGGCGCTGTCCATGGGGGGCGTCACCGGGCGGATCGAGGGGTATGCAGCCCATTGCGATGTCTACGTCGCGACCTCATCCCATTGTCAGGATCTGGCACGTGGCGGGATCGAACTGAAGGACCGGGCAGAGGCATGGAATGCATCCTACAAGGACGCGCGGATCACGCACGTTGCCGCCATCGACCCGGCCCTTGTCTGGGGCTTGGAGAGGACGGACACCGAGGCCTTGGTCGAGAACGTGACGCTGTTCGGCCTGGGTGAGGGTCGGGACCGCCTGGTCGCCACGGATTTCGATGCCAGTGGCTTCGTCGGCCTGGTGCCGTACGCTAGGGTCGAGCGGCTGGCCCCGGCATGGCACTTTTCCATGCTGCCGCTCTGCAAGCTCGCCGGCGCCGCAATCCTGAAGGAAGAGAACGACGATCCGGTTTGCACCGATCCGGACGGTGCCGACCGGGTGGTGCTCCACCAGAGCGTGATCGACCGGATCGCCAATGACCTGGAGCTTTGACGCCCTGCCCGGCCCAACGGACCCGTTCCACGGGTCGGGCAATGGCATTCGGACAGGTTTTCTGGCGTTCTGAAAAACACCTTTGGGCTCCTGGCTGTTTCCGGAAGCCCGGAGGCTTTTTTCGTGGCCGGTTCCGCTGTCAGTCAGCGGGCCGGTTTCACCACCTGGCCCTTGGATGCGACGACCAGTACCGTTGCATGACCGTCGACAAGCACATGCTCTCCATGCAGTCATAGATGGCGAAAGCCATTACGCAACTGGGCAGTTTCCAGGACACCGTCCTGCAGGCACCGCAATTCGCCAAGCACATCTTGGCGACGCGACATTGAGCCAACCGTTGGAACGGATTGCGGCGAAGATTTGCGAAAGACCGAGATGCAAGTTCGAGGAAAGAAGATGACATTGAACAAGGTCTCCCTGCACTACAATGCGAATTGCCCAGACTGTGTGCGGCAAGCAAGACGCATCGTGCTGCTCGACTGGTTGCGGGCGATTAACGTGAGGACGGATCCTTCGCCTTTGGGCGACGTCCCGCCAGGCGAAATCGTGGTCGTCAAGGAGCGGAAGCGCCGAGTGTACACCGGTGTCTATGCGATCCGCATGGTGTGCGTCAGGATTCCACTGCTGTTGCCCTACAGGCTCCTTCCTTACCTTCCGCTCGTTCGAGACCGAGTCGGGAAATCGAAGCCTGGGTGCAACAGTGACGCGTGTGAGGTCTGACATCGCGTCCCTTGTCATTGTCGCCGCTCTGCACCTCGCCATTGGCGGAGTCCACCAATACGCTCACGCCGTCGCCGAAGTGGAGAACTCGCCGCTGCAGGTCCTGTTCATCGTGCTCGTCGTCACGATCGCGCCTTGGGCGGCGATTTTGTTCGCCTGGAGAAGGAACCTCACGGTTGGCGCAGCCCTGTTTTCGGCATCGATGCTGGCATCTCTTGTCGTCGGTCTCGCGTTGCATTTCGCGGTCGAAAGCCCGGACCTGCACTCGAACGTGGTTCCGGAATACCGCACGTTGTTCCTCCATTCCGCACTGGGGCTCGCGCTGATGGAGTTCATCGGATTCGTCATTGGGGCATACGCCGCGGTCCGAAGGCGGTACGCGGCGTAGCGGCGGCCACCGGAATTGCAGAGGCGTTGCAACGCGTGGAGATTCAAACTTCAAGGAACGCGCCAAAGCTGGTGAGTCAACTCTCGCCTGCGTCATTGCACATCGCTCTCTCGAATGCGTTCCAAGCCAATGGGACTGTTCATGAAATGGCGGGCAATGCGCGGAAGTGCATCTTTGCCGGTGTGCGCAAATTTTCGCAGCAAGCCCTTTCCCAGAGGCCTCTGTCACGCGACATCGTTCTGCCGCTTCCATTTCCGCAGCCGTGCGCGCGCATTGGCGTAGGGCGAAGACGGATTGAATTGGATCATTCGGCCCATGGTGTGTTTTCCGTACCAAGGTGCGCCGTACAGTTTCTCGTCGGTCTGACAGGAGATGAAATTGACAATTTCCTTCTTTGCAATTTCGAGATCTTGCAACAAGTGATCAAAAGGCACGGCGTCAAAGTCGGCATAGAACTTTTGTGCAAGCGTGCCGAGCTGATTCCATTTGAAACCCGTTTCCGGAAAATCGATCAACTCTCCTTTCCCGTCCTTTTCAATCCACTTCAGCACAAGGTTATTCCAACCAAGCAGATAGCTCACCAGATTGTGGACAGTCATCTTCGTTCCCTTGACGTGTCCCTCAAGGGTCTCTTCGTTGGTCCTTTGTGCTGGCACCGTCCCAAGGTCCTTGGCAAGACGTCCAAAGTTAGTCTCGATAGCGTGGAGAAACTCTTCACGTGATTCTGGCACTGCCATGCCTCATGCCTCATACATTGTGTTTGCGAAAATACTCTTCGTGAAATGGTACCCGAAGAACAGAACACAACAATACCCTTCCATCAGATTGTCCCATACTTCGGGATTGAGCATGTCATCGCTTCGGCAATGAGATCGCCAATTCTCTCCGCCGCTTCGACAATCAGATGATTTCCTTGCCGCTTTCGCAACAATTCATTGCCACAGCCCGCCTGGCACCCTCAGGCCCCGCATTCGTTGTCCCTTCCGCACGCTCGCCCCCAGGGCCTCGTCACCGCCGTCATCACATCGCGACCAACCGGACCAACCCCGTGTAAGCGGCCGTCCCTTTCCGGCGCCCGTGCCGCCGGTCCGATCCGGACCGCGGCAAGTTCTCGAGAGCCTGTATCCGGTAGCAGTGATCCGGGAAGTTGACGATTTGGCAGTGACGGACCGATTGGTCTATCAGGTCGGAGCCAAGACGTCGTTGCAGATCACTCCACGCCAGTTGTCGAAGCCTTTGGAGACGTCCGAAGTATCTCCGCCGTGTCCTTGACCTGATCAGCAGAACAATGAGTTCCCGGAAATCCTTGCGGCTGTCCGGAAGTTCGCGCGCACAACCACTTTCCGCTCTTGCCCGGAAGGACCTCCCAGCGTGGACCTTCACTCTGCCAAAAGGTACAATCCCAGGCACAGGCAGGCAACGCAGAAGAAGATCTGCCAGTCCGGCAATCGGCGTGACATGGCAGAAGAAATGATGACCGCGAATACCGGTGACAAGGACAGGCAGCTGGCCACTGCAGTGGCATCGCCGTGCTGCAACGCCATGTTTGCGAGATAAAGGCCAA
>JAJEAY010000231.1 GCA_022824145.1 Rhodobacter sp.
AACCACGCTGCCATTGGTGCTTCTGGCAAGCACCGTCATAGGCGGTGCGCCCGCATTGGCGCAGAACACAACGAGCCTTACGCACACAGTTGTGCTTGAGGATCTGGAAAATCCTTGGGACATGGCCTTCCTGGACGATGGCACGATGTTCTACACCGAAAAGTGCAAAGGCCTGTCAGTCCTGATGCCTTCGGGCGAAATCAACGCCTTGGTAGGCATGGGTGGCGTCGATGGATTCGCCTCCAGCGAGGATGACCTCTTTTGCGAAGGTCAGGCCGGCATGATGGGCGTTGCCGTGGATCCGGATTTCGCCGGAAACCGTCGGATTTATGTCTACTCGACCTCCAACATGGTCACGCCCCATACCAACCGTCTGATGCGCTTTGAGGTGAGCGAAGACTTCGCCAGCGTTTCCGGCAGAACCGACATCGTAGAAGATGTCCCCTACAAAATGCAGGCGACGGATCACCCTTTCGGCGGCCCTGGCGCGCATAACGGCGGTCGGGTTCGGTTCAACCCAGCGGACGGCTACCTTTACCTGACCACGGGCGACAATCACAACGGTGAAGTGCCGCAAAGTCCGACGCTGATGGGATCCAAGATCCTGCGCATCGACACCGAAGGTGCGCCTGCAGCGGAAAACACCCCACCTTTCGGCTTTGACAAGCGGACCTATACCTACGGCCACCGCAACGTGCAGGGCATTGCTTTCCATCCCGGAACCGGCGCGGCGATCACCGCCGAGCATGGTCCTTGGCACTCCGACGAAATCACTGTTCTGCGCAATGGCGGCAATGCCGGTTGGGATCCGCGTCCGAATATGGCGGGTCGCGGCGACTGCCCGGACAATTACTGCGGCTACAGCCCGAATCAGATGGTCGGGGACAACCGGTTCCTGCGCGCGGCGTGGATGCCGATGACCGACTTCGTCACCTACCCCAGCGCCATGCCACCGATCTGGAACAACAACGGCTGGTCGCAGGGCATGTCTTCGGCGGCCTTCCTGAGCGGCGAAGCTTGGGGTGACTGGAACGGTGCTATGGTTGTCGGCCTTATGGGCATCGGTTTTGGCGGCACGCCGCTGGGTCAACGCATCGACGTGATCCAACTGACCGAAGACGGCACAGAGGTCTTTGACGTGACCGAGATGACCCTGCCGATGGAGCCGGGCCGCTTTCGTTCACTGGTCTCCGGTCCTGACGGCGCACTCTATGCCGCGATTGACGAAGGGATAATCTATAAGATTATGCCTTGAACATGGAACGGCTGCGCGGCCCAAAGGCCGCGCAGCCGAATTCTAGACAGACTTTCAATCGGTGCCCAGGACAAATGCTGTCGCCACAGTGAACCTCTGATCATCGACCCGGATGACGTAGTCGTTGCCATCCAGTGACCAATCGATGTCTGTTCCGACGCCCGACATGGTCGAACTGGCACGGACAAATTTCCCGAATGCAAAATACAGTGACCGCTGGAAGCCGTTCGAGAAGGTGACAACAACTGTCGCGTCGCCTCCGCCGCTGCGCGCCACCGCGGCTTCGCATGTGGCTAAAGCTTGGCCTTGTTCCTGTGCGCACGGGAGTCTGTCCGACGCATCAAAGTCACGTTTGCGTGCCCGCTGCCTGCTGTCATCCATGCCTTTGGCGACAACGCCATCGGGGCCTGGCGCCGGACGGAGGTCGCGGGCAGGGATATAGTGAATGCCGCTTTTCGAATCCTCCACTTCGCACCACAACAGATCAGCAATCGGTTCGCATCCCAGGTTCGAAACAACAGTCCCCGCTGAATGAGTCGAATTTGCCTCGGCTTGAAAATCCGGTGCGGCATATCCTTTGATACCCGTGTCGATCACTTCCCATCGCCTTACCCCTCCAAATTCGGGTGGCTGCGTTAAGTCGGATTCGATCAGTGTCTGCGCTGATGCAGTTTCGGCAACAAGAGTTGCCAAGCAAATGATTGATTTGCGAAGCCTCGCGCAGTGAAGTGGCTTATGCACCGTTTCGTCCTCCGTTTCCTGCCAATGACAATAGACGAAACCGGAACTGTCTTCTGCGCAAAAAAGGAAGGCGGCCGGCAGCGCCTTTTCGGGACGCATCGTGCAGCGCCGTCACCGGAAATGGCAGGGGTGTTGCGCATCGAAGTGGTATTGGGGAATATTCAGAGGTAACATACTCAGCTGTCGGCCATCTCCGCCAGCTTGGCGTCGATTTCCGCCAGCCCGGCTTCCCAGTCCGCATTGGCGGCCGCCACGTAGTGCGCCATCGGCAACGCCGATTTCAGGCAGTCGATTCCCTCGAAAATTCTGGTGTCGCAGCACATGACGTACGGCTTTCCCCGGATCGTTCTGGCTTCCGCGAAAGCTTCAAGGATTTCGGCAATGCAGTTGCCGTTGACCCGTCTGCAATGGCAGCCGAACGCCTCGAACTTGTCCGGCACCGGTTCGACTGTCATGACGTTCGAAGTCGCGGAAGTTGCCTGGAGATTGTTGTTGTCAATGATGAAACACAGGTTGTCGAGCTGATGGTGCCCCGCAAACATCGCCGCTTCCCAGACATTGCCTTCCTGAAGCTCTCCATCCGAGAACAGACAGTAGATCCGTTTGTCGTTTCCATTCATGCGTTCGCCCCAGGCGATGCCTGCGGCTTGGGAAGGCCCCTGTCCAAGAGAGCCTGCCGTGATTTCGAACCCGAACTGCCCTTCGATCGGACTCTGGTCTATCTTTGTACCGTCAGCGTTGTAGGTCCGGAGCTCATCCATTCTGTATGACCCTTGCTCCGCCAGCGCGGCATAGGTCATGATTGCGTCGTGACCGTTTGAAAGCACGAAACGATCATAGTACCAGCCCGTTTCGTTCAGACGCATTTCTTCGAAGTATAGGCAGGCAGCGATATCCGCCAGCGCTACGCCCTGTCCGGCATAGCCGCCGCGCTGCATGCAGATCTCAAGAGTGTTGCGGCGGATTCTTGCGGCCAGCCACTCAAGTTTCTTCTTACGGTTATCGGACGTGTCACTCATTCGGCTGTTCCTTCGATGCGGTCAGCGAGAGTTGTTGCGTCCAGTCCGAGCTGCCGACGTATGTAGGGCAATGTCCCGCCCGGCGCCCATGAATTGGGCATCCCGATTCGTTGTACCTGCGGACCGCCGCCGATATCCGAGACGATTTCCGCAACCAGAGAACCAAGCCCGGTGACGATCTGGTGATTTTCCAGCGTCACCACCCGATCGTGCGCGAAACAGAAGTCGGCGATTTCCTTTTCGTTGATGGGTTTGATCGTCGGCGCGTGCAGTACCGAGTGGCCTACTCCGCGATGGGACAGAATGGATGAGGCCTCGAGCGCCCACTGGGTAGCATGTCCAGTGCTGATGATGCCAATTCCTTTCCCTTCCACGAGCCTGTATGTCCGCCCGATCTCGAACCTGAATTTCTCCGGATCAAGAATCCTTGGCGTATTTCCGCGGTGGCCACGCATATAGATGAGGCCGGGCATGCCCACCGCGACATCCAGCGCCTGCCTGAAATCCGTTACGTCCATCGGATCGATGACGGTCGCGTTTGGGATGGCACGTGTCATTCCCAGGTCTTCCGCAGCCTGATGGTGGATCCGAGCCGGATTGGCGATCCCGGGCGTGAAACCGATGACGACATTCGTTCTTGGTCCCGTGCCCATGCAGATCATCATCTGGTCATAGGCGCGCCGTGTGACGTAGCACGCAAAGCATGTAGCCACCGGGATAAAGCCAGCCTTGGAGATTCCTGCTGCAACCGACAGGAGATTCTGTTCCGCCATGCCGACATCCAGATGCTGGTTCGGCAGTTCCTGTTTCACCCGGACGACCTGGCAGTACTTGCTCAGATCCGCGCTGACCACGACGACTTCCTTGCGCCGTGAACACAGATCGTAGCTGATCGTGTCAAACGGGGCGGGATCGATTTCAGCCTCTCCAGTCAGCAGCAAAGCAAGTCCTCCCTGTCTTCGGCTCCTTGCGGGCCGTGAAGCAATCAATGCTCCCACGCACGGAAAGAACCAGCCATCAAGTTCCTGAAGTCTCAAGCGCCATCAATTGGCGACCCGTCCATTTCCAGTCCGGCGTCCAACTGAACGTGGATCCTCCAATTCATTAAATGTGCTGCTCCAGCAACGGAAACCGCGTTTTCCAGGGACGGAAAAGTGTTGTGGCGCCTTCCGTCTCTTCCATCCGCCCCAGACGCCCATTGCTGTGCTCCGTTCCATCGAATCCGCGTCACGGCACTTCAATAGCGTTCGGCAGCAGCACGCTCTCAAGATGCGCCTTAGCCTCGGCATGTGTGACCCAGTCCGGCGGGGGGAAGTCGGCCGCCATGTCCCATTCATCACCTGTGGCATCCATATGGGCAGCGATACGGGCATCGAAACTGTCCATAAGTTCCTGGTGGGCCGAGTCGCCAACCAAGTTGACCTGCTCGTCAGGATCGGTGCGCTCGTCGAATAACAGTACGCGTTCGGTCTTGTGGCGGACGTAAAGCCAGTCCTTCGTTCGAATGCCGCGTTCGGCGAATGGCGCGAACTCGCCGGGATTGCCGCCTACCTGCGTGAACACCTGATACCAGATCTCATTGCGCGCGCAGTCGGACCGGCCATCCAATACAGGCAGGTAGCTCTCGCTGTTCCGCTTGGTCGGCAGATCCAGCCCGCACAGGTCAAGAACTGTCGCCATCATGTCGACGCCAACGTCAACCATGGCCTTGGTTCGCCGAGCTTCGAAACGTGCGGGATAGCGTACGATGAGCGGCACCTGCATCGCGGACCGGTACGCCTGGTTCTTTATTCCGCAGTAGGAGCCGTGCTGGCCGCACATGTCCCCGTGATCCGAAAAAAAGAAAACAACGGTGGTCTCGGCGATGCCCAAGGCATCCAGTTGATTCAGTATACGCCCAAGATTCCAGTCTATGTTATGGATCATGCCATAATACTCGGCGATGAATTCGCGGATTTCCGCCTCGGTCTCCGGCTCTCCGACCTTCTTGGACTCATGCGCCGCATGGCTTTTGTGCCCTGACCTGGGGTCGCCGCCGCACAGAACCTCGTTTCGATGATTCTGGACCTTTGTCTGCAGGTCAGCGTCAGGGACGCCCGGCGGCAACGGAACCTCGTCGGGTGAATAGATGCGCCTAAGATGGTCTGGCATGTCCATGGGGAAATGAGGCGGCCCATAGCTGACATATCCGAAGAATGGCTTTCCGTCCTCGGCCTTCGCCGCACCCTCGATGAACTCCAGGAACTGGTCGGTCTGGTAGTCCGGCTCGTAACGTGCCGAGTGATATGCCTGCCCCGCATCGTCGTAGTAGATCGACGACATATATTCGTGTCCCCGGTTGAAACCGACGAAATGGTCAAATCCAAAACGGCGGTCGGGAGGAACGAATCCGGGTTTTGGCCCGCCTTCGAGATGCCACTTGCCCACATATCCGGTGCGGTAGCCCGCGTCCCGCAGAATCTCGGCAAGAAACGTCTGGCCTCCCCGCAGCGGGAAATGGTTCTGGACCATGCCATGGCCCTGAGCGTACTTGCCGGTCATCACGGAGGCGCGAAACGGGCAGCAGATCGGATAGGATGTGTAGGCTTCCGAGAAATGGATTCCTTCAGCAGACAGCCTGTCGATGTTCGGAGTCTTTATGACCGGATTGCCGACGCACCCCATGGCATCGTACCGCATCTGATCCGGGTAAACGAAAAGGATGTTTGGTCGGTCGCTCATCCGCGTTCACTTCCTTGTGCTGTGCGGCGCTTGATCCATTGGGTCGCCGGCCCCCAAAGAACTGTCAGCAGCAGTACGGCGTAGATTGTGAGACCGATGGGCGTGCTGAAAAACTCCGTAACGTTTCCATCCGCGATCGTGAGCGATTGCCGAAGCGAGTTCTCCAGAATCGGTCCCAGCACGAACCCGATGGAAAGCGGCGCAATTGAGTATCCGAGCTTGCGGACAACATAGCCGAGAATGCCCGCTCCCAGCAGCACCCCCACATTGAAGAAGCTGTTCGAGACCGAATAGATTCCGACAAAACTGAGCAACATCACCGTTGGAACAATGACAGCGGTCGGCACCATGATCAGCCGCGCCGCAAACCGGATAGCGAGCAGGCCGATGAACATCATCAGGATGTTGATGATGAAAAGTCCGATGAAGATCGCATACATCAAGTCAGGACGGTCAGTGAACAGCTTGGGGCCAGGGGCGAGCCCCTGAATCAGAAGCGCCCCTAGCAGAACCGCGGCGGCGGGGCTCCCTGGCACGCCCAATGTCAATGTTGGTACCAGTGCCCCGCCGACCGTCGCGTTGTTTGCGGTCTCTGGCGCGACGATGCCCTCCGGTATGCCGGTTCCATAGGCTTCCGGGTTTTTCGAGCGGCGTTTGGCTTCCGAATAGGCAAAAAAGGCGCCGACGGCTGCTCCTTCCCCCGGAATGATGCCGATCACAGTGCCGATCAGGGAAGACCTGAAGATGACGTCCTTCAGTCGGCCAAGAGTGCGCAGGCCGGGCAGCTTCACGGTCAGGCTTTCCTGGGTGAACTCAATCCGTTGGAGCGCGCGTTCGGCGCCGATCAGCACTTCGGACATGGCAAACAGGCCCACAAGGAACGGCACCAATGGAAGGCCCTCATACAGGTGATATGTTCCAAAGGTGTAGCGCTCGGTTCCGTTGAGCTCGTCCAGCCCCCAAGTCGTCAGAAAGATACCAAGTGCGCCGACAAGCAGTCCTTTGGGCAGGCTTTGACCCGCGACCCTAACGACGACGACAAGTCCGAAAATGCTGATCGCGAGGTATTCACGAGGCCCGAATCTCACTGCGAGGTCGGCCAGCAGCGGCGAGATCAAGGCCAGGCAGATGACGCTGAACAGTCCCCCGATGATCGAACCGGTCAGCGAAAATCCAAGAGCTTCGCCTCCTTTGCCAGCCTTGAACATTCTGTGTCCATCCTGGACCGTAGCGATGGCAGCGCCGGTACCGGGAATGCCGACGGCGATCGCGGAGATCGAGCCTCCGTAGATCGCGGCGGAGTAGATCCCCAGAAGCAGAACCATTGAAGGCACCGTATCGAGGTAAAACGTGAAGGGCAGGGCAAGCGCGATAGCGATCGGCGGTCCCAGGCCGGGAAGAATTCCGATGATCAGGCCCAGAACGATTCCAGCGACAAGCAGAACCAAGGTGATTGGTTCAGCCAATAGGCCGAGTGCCGTTAGCAGGGCATCCAGGCTACCATACATGCTTCACGCCAGCCTGATGCCAAGGAGCTGCGTGAACGCAAGATATACCAGTGCCGTCAATCCCAGAACGACAGCGTACAGCCACGCGTTTCGGATCCCCATGGCGGCCAGGCTCAATGGTCCCAACAGGACCGCCATTGCGATGAACCCCAGTTCGCGCCAGACTGCATAGCAGAAAACGGCGACAGCCAGCATCAGAAGCCCGCGCCGGGCTTCGCCCCGGTCACCATAGACGGTTTCTCCGTCGTCACCGCCTGCGCCACCGCGGATCCAGTAGAGATATCCCACGACGGCCGAACAGAGTGCGATCAGACCCAGCATCAACTGTGGAAAGAACTTGGATGGCAGGCCTGAACTTGCCAGCAGGCCGGATGTCACGAAGCCCTCCGCGACCCATGCAAAATACGCACAGGCCGCGGCAACGACCGCAACGAATGCCAGGTTGGCCTCCCTTTGACCTAGCATCTGCCAATTCCATGCATCAGGAAAACACCGCGCGAGCGTTGCCGCGCGGTGCCTTGAGCGGAGTCCGCCTCACTTCTTGTGAAGCAGGCCAAGACCATCGAGGATCGGGGAGTAAAGATCCTTGCCGCGCTGGATCAGGGCACGCACTTCATCCGGTCCATGGACCCAGTTGTAGCCTACCGTTTTGGGAAGCGTTGCCATGAATTCCTCGGTTCCCATGACCTCGGACGCGGCCAGAAGCCTGTCGACAATCTCCTGTGGAGTGCCTGCTTTCACTGCAAGACCGCCATGGACCCAGACGCCGGCTTCCTTGCCAGGAAACGCTTCGCCTACCGTGCGGACACCGGGCAGATCCTTCTCCATGAAGGGCTGACGGCTGTTGTCGAGGATGATCAGCGGGCGAACGTCGTCACCAGCAGAATGAATGGACGCGACCTGGCCAACCGCAACATCCACCTGCCCTCCGATCAGGCCAGCCATCGTTGCCGGCACGGTCTTGAGGGCGATGGTCTTGAACTCGAGACCGAATTCACTGGCGAGCTGCACGGCCGACAGGTTCGGCGGGGCGCCAAGATTGTTGACCCCCATGGTCAGCTTGTTCGCTTTCGCGCCCTCGATGAATTCCTCGAAAGTTGTATAGGGGCTGTCCGCCCGTACATAAAGCGCGTTCGATGCCGAAATGCCCGCATAGATGGGAATGAAATCCTCGAGCGGGCTGTATGGCACTTCGCGGGTCAAAGGCACGACCATGAAACTGGGCGGTGACCAGTTGAAGACCGTATAGCCGTCCGCAGGCGCTTCGAGGACGCTCATTGTCGCCGGGATATGGGCGCCGCCGGGCTTGTTGACGACGTTGACCGGAACACCCAGCTGTTCGCTGAGTACCTCTGCGTTCAGCCGCGCCACGATATCGGCGTTGCCGCCTGCCGCGAAGGAGACCACGTAAGTGATCGGCTTTTCCGGCCATTCGGCGTAGGCCGCCGTCGCGCATATGCCCAGTGCGGCCAATCCCGCAGCGGCGGTTTTGATCGGATTCATGTTGAAGCCCTCCCTGATTCGTTTCGAGCCGTTCCGGCTGCTAATGGTCTAGATGTACATACCTTCTAAGCTGTCGGGGCGGGAGTAAAGTTGTGTCAAAATGTCGCAGAGTGGCATTCATGGATCCGGGTTGGTCGAAAATTCCATTTCCAGTTCGAGAAGATCGCCCGGGTAGAACAGCGTCGCCGAGTAAATCAGCCTGTCGTCTTCATCCAGGAACTCACGGAGTACACGAAAGACGGCGGAATTCACCTTGATCCCGAGGGCTTTGGCCAACGAAAAGTCCGCATATGAGATGATGACATTCTGGCGGGCCCTGGTGACCGTAACACCCAGGTCCTTCAGTACCGACACGACAATTTCATTGGTGAACCGATCCGGCGCCAGATCGAAAACCTGGTCGTCCAAACGGATATCCACCTGGCAGAAAGGCTTGCCGTCCCTGGCATGGATTCGCCTCATACAGCGGAAATAACGCCCGTCCTTCGCCTTTTCGATCGTGGCGTCACCTTTCCGGACGGAAACCTCCAGCTGATCCACCATCGCGTAGATCTGGGAAATTTCGGCCTTCATCTGCAGGGTATGGCGCTGGGGGATCTTGACGTTGCGGACAAAGGTTCCGCGTCCGGGGCGCTTTTCGATCAATCCCTCCCCTTCGAGAGTGTTCATCGCCTGGATGACGGTCATTCTTGCGACGCCGAGTTCCTCGGTCAGCTCTCGCAGGGCAGGAAGCCGTGCACCTGACGGAAGCTCGCCCGACAGGATCTGATGGCGCAGGACGGCGGCCCATTCGGCGTGAAGGGGAACCGCCTGCCGCCGCATTGACTGAAGATTCATGTTGACAATCTCCCCCTTGCGTTCGGTACGAAGGTCTATACCTTTTAGCGCGGGCAATATGTCCTATGCAAGCTTCGCACAACCTTGAAGAGCTTGAAAAGATCGCGACGCGGCTGCGGCTGCATGTGGTGAACATGATCGCGCCCTCGGGTCAGGGCTACGTTCAGCAGGGTCTCGGGGCGGCGGACATATTCACGGCGCTGTATTTCGCCGAAGCAGCCATGGATCCGTTGGATCCGACCTGGCAGGACCGTGACCGCATCTTTCTGACGACGGCCCATAACACCGCGATATTCTACGCTGCGCTCGCTGAACGCGGGTACTTCGACACGGAACAGCTCGACACATATGTGACTGACGGGTCAACCCTTGAGATAAATTCGTCGGAACGCATGGGACCATTCGTCGAGGCCACCTGCGGATCCCTGGGACAGGGGCTCTCGGTCGCGGTTGGCTGCGCCATCGCCGCCAAACGGCAAGGCCGTGCCAGCCGGTTCTACGTTATCATCGGCGACGGTGAAATGCAGGAAGGACAGGTCTGGGAGGCGGCGATGCTGGCAGGCGCGCGCGGGCTGGATAACCTTTGCCTGATCGTCGACTACAATTTTGTCCAGTCCGAAGGGTCGATGGATCTTGTCATGTCGCTTGAACCCTTGATGGACAAGATGGCCGGTTTCGGCTTCGCCTGCCAGGAGGTGGACGGCAACGACCTCGGCGCTCTTCTGGGCGCGTTTGACCGGGCGCGCGCCGCTAAAGGCAAACCCAGCTTCATCAAGGCCAATACGGTCATGGGCAAAGGCGTCGCCTCGCTTGAAGGTCTTATGTTCCATCAACTGCGTTTCCCGAAGGAAGTCGCCGACAGCGCCCGGGCGGAAGTGGAGGCGCAGCTATGAGCGGCACCCTTACCCGGCTCGAAGCGGCGGACTTCATCAACCGGTCTTTCAGACCCCTGCCCCGGGCTTACGGCGATGCGCTGGTCGAAGCCGCAAAGGCGGATGACCGCATTGTGGCGCTATGCGCGGATCTGGTTCCTCCAACGGAAACGGACCGCTTTCGTGACGAGCTGCCCGACCGCTTCCACAATGTCGGCATCGCCGAAGCCAATATGATCGGTATGGCGGGCGGCATGGCGCGCTCCGGTGAAATCCCGTTTTGCCACAGCTTCTGCGCGTTCATCACGAAGCGCGTGCTGGACCAGGTCACCATGCAGGCCGCTTACCCGAACCTGCCGGTCAAGATCGTCGGATTCCTGCCAGGGGTCGCAACCATTCTTGGCGTGTCTCACCAGGCGATCGAGGACGTCGCGATCATGCGGGCTGTTCCGAATATGGCGGTCTTCGAGCCTTCAGGGCCGGAGTATCATGCGGCCATGGTAAAGCTGGCCCTCGACTGGGAAGGTCCCGCCTATCTTCGCATGAAACGCCCCGAGACGCCGCCCCCTCCGTTCGAGCCGCAGTCGCTTCAGATCGGGAAAGGTGTCCTGCGGCGTGACGGAATGGATCTGACGGTCATTTCCGCCGGACTGTGCGTATCCGAAGCGTTGACCGCTGCCGAGGAACTGGCGGAAGAAGGCATAGCGGCATCGGTTGTCGACATGGCCACGCTCAAACCCATCGACTCGGATCTGATCGTCGAGCGCGCCAGGGCAACCGGTGCGGTCGTTACGGCGGAAAACCATTCAGTTGTCGGCGGGCTGGGCTCGGCGGTTGCCGAGGTGCTTATGGATGCGGGCATCGGCCTGCCGTTCAGGCGGGTCGGCGTGCAGGACCGTTTCTGCGAGGGCGGCACCACGCCATACCTCATGAAGAAATTTGGACTGGACAGCAGCGCGATCGCAGAGGCTGCACGGGACGTTGTCAAAAGGAAAAGACAGGAATGAGTTACAGGTACGAATTCGGATCCGGGGAAGAGGTTTTCGAGACGGTCAACCCGGCTAGCCCGTCAGAAAAGGTCGGCCGCTACGGGATCATGGACACGTCCGGGATGGGCCTCGCCATCGAAAAGGCGAATGCGGCGCAGGCGGAATGGGCACGCGTCCCCGGACTGGAACGGTCGCAGAGACTGAACGCCTTCATCGATGCGGTTGAGGCGCGGGCGGACGAGCTGGCAGCTGCAGGCACGCTCGAGCAGGGAAAGCTGTTTCGCGAGTCCAAAGGGGAGACCATGAAGTCCTGCGCCGAGGGGCGGTTCTCGGTCGGCGAAGCGGCGCGTATGGGTGCGACTGCGATTGCCACAGGGCGAGCCAATTACTCGAACCAGATCCTCCGTCGGCCAAGAGGCGTGATCTTTTGCATCAGCCCCTGGAACTTCCCGATCTCCACACCGATGCGCAAGATATGCCCTGCTCTTGCCTTCGGCAATGCGGTGGTGATGAAGCCTTCCCAGTTCACGCCTGCCGCCAGCTTCCTCCTGGCCGGGATTTCAAAGGAATTCTTTCCGGAAAACCTGATCCAGATTGTCATGGTCCCGGGGCGTTCGGCCAGCGCTGCGGTCGCTGCCGGAGATATTCACGGCGTCAGCTTCACCGGTTCGGTTCCAACCGGAAAGCTGGTATATGCCGCAGCGGCTGCGAACCTGATCCCGGTCCAGCTGGAACTCGGCGGCAAGAACGGCGCGATCCTGAACGACACAGACGATCTCGAAGGGGCGGTTTCCCAGATCCTTGGCGCGGCCTTCATGACCAGCGGCCAGCGCTGCACGGCTATCAGCCGTGTTCTGGTTCAGAAGAGACTCGCGAATGAAACGAAGGAAGTCCTGACATCGAAAGCCAGCGCAATGAAGATCGGGCCGGGCATGGATGAGACCAGCGATATGGGTCCGATCTGCAACCTGCCTCACTGGAAAGACGTCTGCAGCAACACGGAAAGAGCCATCTCGGAAGGGGCGAAGCCCCTGACCGGCGGCTCCGCTCCCAACCGCCCCGACGATGGCTATTTCTACCGGCCAACGATCCTTGGCGACGTGAGCCACAGTTCGGTCGCCGGCCAGGAGGAGATCTTCGGGCCGGTTCTGTCGGTCATTGAATACGACACGTTCGACCAAGCGATGGTAATGCTGAACGGAACCGAATTCGGGCTGACCTCGGCGCTCTTTTCCAACCGCAATGACCTGATCCAGCGGTTCCTGGCAGAAAGCCAAAACGGAATGATCCATGTCAATCACGGCACCGTACCGGACAACAACATGCCGTTTGGAGGCATCAAGAATTCCGGAGTCGGCGCATACTCCGTCGGGCCTACGGCGGTGAACTTCTACACGTCAGAGCATGCTGCATATGTGGCTTGGTAGCCCGTGAGTTTCCGGCACCCGAAAACAGTCGCCGGCATAGGTGTTTACCCGATCCGGGCCAAGGGCGGCGGGTCGCCCAGAATGGCGCTCGGAACCATGCCGACACGGCCTGCCCTGCTGGTGCGGATCGAAGACAGCGATGGCTGTTTCGGTTGGGGCGAGGTATGGGCGAACTTCCCGCCTCGGGCAAACCTTCACAAAGCCCATATCATTGAAGACGTCGTTGCTGCGCATCTGGCTGGCATAAGGTTTGTCGAGCCGCGCGACGTTCAGGACGCACTGCGCCGGAAGCTGTCGGTGTTTTTCCTGCATGTCGGCCAGACGCAGGTCTTTGAGCACATACTGGCTGGGATCGACACGGCGCTTTGGGATCTGGCCCTGCGGGCCCAGGGTGTCTCGTTTGCCGAGCACATGGGGCTGTCGCAGGCATCCGCCCGATCCTACGCGACGTCGATCAATGCGGAGGATCTCGAAGAACTGATTCCCCGTCACTCCGGCTTCGGGCAGACCCATTTCAAACTCAAAATCGGGTATTCGGAGCGCGGCGACCGCGAGATCGTGGAACGCGCCGCGCAGCTCTGTCCGCAGAACGCGCGGATCATGGTGGACAGCAACCAGTCCTGGACCCCGGAACAGGCCAGGGCCTGTCTCCGGTCCATTGAGGATTTTTCGCCATTCTTTGCTGAGGAAGCTCTGCCGGCAGACGCTCCCAGGTCCGCTTGGGAAGACCTGGCCAAGGCGACAGATATTCCGCTGGCAGGTGGAGAGAACATCTATGGCGTCGACGGGTTTCTTTCGATGGCAGGAGCCGGACTGCGCGTCGTCCAGCCCGACGTGGCGAAATGGGGCGGACTGACGGGAGCCCTTGATCTGGCGGATGCGCTGCCCGCGGACGTTCTGCTTTGGCCGCATTTCATGGGTTCCGCTGTCGGGCAAATGGCGGCTTTGTCAGTGTCGGCGGCGGTTGGGGAGGCATCTGCCTGCGAGGTTGACGTGAACGACAACACCCTGCGCACGGAACTGTGCGGAGACGCTATAGTGATTCAGGACGGGTTCGTGCGTCTGCCCGGTGGTCCCGGGCTGGTCGTGCCGCCCGACCCGGCGCAGCTCGAGCGATTTTCCGAGGCAAACTGAAACGATGGCTGCAATTCCGCCATGACACGGGAAAGAGGATGATGAACACACAGGAAACGAATTTTTCCGACGAACAGATGCTTGGCCTCTATCGCGACATGCTTCGCATTCGCTTGGTGGAAGAGCAGATCGGCAAGGATGCGAAGGCCGGCAACATTCCTGGTCCCGTACATCTGTACATCGGTCAGGAAGCCGTGGCCGTGGGCTTCTGCTCCCAGCTCACTGACAGCGACTGGATAGCGTCGACACATCGCGGCCATGGTCACTATCTTGCGAGAGGCGGCGACAGCAAACTGCTGATGGCCGAGATCTATGGACGGGAAACCGGCATGTGCAAGGGGCATGGCGGATCCATGCACGTTGCGGATTTTTCGAAGGGAATCATAGGAGCGAACGGAATTGTCGGAGCAGGCATTTCAATCACGACCGGGGCGGCCTGGGCCGCGCAGCTCGACGGCAACGGGGCTGTTGGTGTCGCCTTCTTCGGTGATGGCGCCGCGAACCAGGGCGTGCTGTGCGAAGCATTGAATGTCGCCATGCTTTGGAAGCTTCCGGTGATCTTTGTTTGCGAGAACAATGGGTTTTCCGAATTCTCCCCCTCGTCGACCGTGACCGCCGGAAGCATCGTGGACCGCGCCAAACCTTACGGAGCCGCCCATGAAGCGGTTGACGGGAATGACCTGATTGAGGTTTGGCAATGTGCCGCACGTGCAATCAAGCGCGCCCGCGGCGGCGACGGTCCCACCTTGGTGGAAGCGCGCACCTATCGCCAGCGGGGCCATGTGGAAGCGGAGGCATCGTTTCTGGGATCCAGCTATAGGTCCGATGAAGAGGTGGAACTGTGGAAGGCCCGTGATCCGATTCCGGCTTTCGCGAAGCGGATTCTGGACGCTGGTCAGGCAACCAGGGCGGAACTGGAACTCATTGAGCAGGACATCGTGACGGAGGTCGCCGAGGCGGCCGAGTTCGCCGAGGTCTCGCCCTATCCCGATCCTGCGAGCCAGGACACCAACTATATGTTTGCCTGAGGGAGACTCGGTTATGGCAAGAAAGCGAATGATCCAGGCCATCAACGAAGCGCTTCACGGCGAGATGGAAAAGGACGACAGCATCGTCGTTTTCGGCGAAGACGTCGAAATCAGCCTGTTCGGCGACACGCGCGGCCTGAAGGACAGGTTCGGCAAACGCGTCCGCAACATGCCGATCTCGGAGACCGTGATGAGTGGCATGGCCGTTGGCGCCGCCGCAGCGGGCTACAAGGTGGTCTGCCACATGATGTTCGGGAACTTCATGTATACGGGCTTTGACAGCATCGCCAATCAGGCAAGCAAGCTGCGTTATATGACTGCCGGGCAGATTTCGCTGCCCATCGTCTATATGGGTGTGTTTGGCGGCGGACGTTCGGCCGCGGCCCAGCACTCCGACGCGATGCATCCAATGTTCATGAATCTTGGCGGGATAAAGGTGGCCCTTCCGGCCACACCCGCCGACGCGATGGGTTTGCTGCGGGCTTCGATTCACGATCCAAACCCGGTTATGTTCCTTCAGGCTGCTGGCCGCGGCGGTGAATCCGGCGAGGTGCCCGACGAAGATCACGTAATCGAGCTTGGCAAGGCATCGACTGTGCATAAGGGGGATGACGTGACCGTTGTCGCGATCGGAGCAATGGTTCGCCCCGCCCTGAGGGCCGTGCAGAAACTGGCGGGGGATGGCATTGGAGCCGATTTGATCGACCCCCGTACCGTGGTGCCTTTGGACAGCGCTGCCATCCTGGCGTCAGTTCGTCGGACGGGTCGGCTGGTAGTCGTCGATGAGGCGCGCGACATGTGCTCGGCGGCCTCACATATCGCCGCTGTTTGCGCGGACCAGGCATTCGACGCTCTCCGGGCGCCCATTCGCCGCGTTACTGTTCCGGATGTGGCCATGCCTTACTCTCCGACTCTCGAAAAGGCGCTCCTGCCCAATGAGGCGAGCATTTCCGAGGCCGTCAGACAAGTCGTCGGAAAGCCGGTTCCCGAAGATGTGTGACGGCTATGAGTTGCGTTGACGATCCCTGGAACGTTTGAGTATGGGGAAGGAAACTTCGTCTCCCGGTTCATTCAACAGAGCGAGGCGTTCAATAGGGGTGCGGACTTGTTTCGGCGCAGAAACGGAGCGCCAGCGGCTGCAAGTCGCCTGCGACGGTGTGATGCTGGAGCGGTTAAGCGGGCGAACAAAACGAAGCTCCCGTCAGCAGCAAACCCGGTTTGATCGAAAAGACCGGTTGAAATGGAGTTCTGAAAAGGTGGCAGCGCGGTGAATCGTCTGGACAGGAAAGTCGCCCTGATAACTGGTGGCGCGCGTGGGATGGGAGCTGCGGAAGCGTCGCTGTTCGTTTCCGCTGGAGCGCAGGTTTTCATCACTGACGTGGATGAAGCTGAAGGCATTGAGGTGGCGAGCCGGCTTGGCGAGGCCTGCGAATTCATCCGCCAGGATGTGGCTTCCGAAACAGATTGGTCTCGGGTCGTCGAATCCGTCACCAGGCATCATGGAAGAATTGACGTGTTGGTGAACAATGCTGGCATTTTCCGTCTGCTGGGCCTCGGAGACACGTCACTTGAGGTTTGGGACCAGCTGGTCGCGGTGAATCAGACAGGCGTGTTTCTCGGCATGCGCAGCGTTGCGCCGGTGATGAAGAAAAACGGCGCCGGCAGCATCATCAATCTATCCTCGATCGCGGGGCTTGCCGCGGCGCCGCGCGCACATGCCTATTCCGCCACAAAATGGGCCGTCCGAGGCATGACGAAGTCCGCGGCTGCTGAACTTGCTCCGTTTGGCATTCGGGTAAATTCCGTGCATCCAGGGCTGATTGATACAAGGATGATGGATGAAATCGGCAGTACGCCGGAAAAGCTGGATGCCCGTGTTCCGATGGGACGCCGAGGAAACGTGGATGAAGTTGCCAGAATGGTGCTGTTTCTGGCTTCTGATGACGCAAGCCATTGTTCTGGGCATGAATTCGTCGTGGATGGTGCGATGAAGGCATAGATTGATGCTGAACGGAACTGGATACTATTCGGAGGTCGGCGTCATCGTTGCCTGATCGCGATTCCGGAAACGAAGTGTGAGGGGATTAACTGGTGGAAACGACACAGTTCAGCATCCGGTGCGGCAACAGTCCGGCAGCGGGTCTTGGCCGGGCAGCGCAGACGAGTGCCGATTGATACTGAGTCCGAGTCGGTCCGGAGATACGGACTTGACGATAAACGCGAAAGTTGACATGCCACATGCCACGCTAATGGTGTTCCAACCTGGAGGAGGAAATATGAAACACGCAGCGCTGAAATTTGCGGCAGCCATTGCCGTAACGGCCACCGCCGGACTGACTTTCGGAATGGCCGTCGCCGAAGAATATCCGACCAAGACCATCG
>JAJEAY010000221.1 GCA_022824145.1 Rhodobacter sp.
GCGGGGGAATTCACGGGCAAGGTGCTGCAAGACGGGTTGACGGCCTTTCTCAAACAGGCCGCGCCGGGTCTGCTGCCCGCGCCGGTACGCGCGCCCAATGCGCCGCCGTCCGAGATCCCCGACCTGTCGCAGACCGTTCCGATCCGACCCCCGGGCTTTTGCACCGGTTGCCCGGAACGGCCGATCTTCGCTGCCATGAAACTGGTCGAGAAAGAACTGGGCAAACACCAGATCACCGGCGATATCGGTTGCCATCTGTTCGCCGCCCTGCCGCCGTTCGAGATTGGCGGATCGACCATGGGTTACGGGCTGGGCCCGGCCTCCAACGCCGCTTTTGACGGCGGCGGCGCGCGGCGCGCGGTGTCTTTCCTTGGGGATGGCGGGTTCTGGCACAACGGGCTGTCATCCTCGATCGGCAACATGGTGTTCAACCGCTCAGACAGCGTGGCCATCGTCGTCGACAACTACTGCTCTGCCGCCACTGGCGGTCAGGACCTGTTATCCTCGCGTGCCTCGAACCCCTCCAAGGCGACGAACCACCCGATCTCGAAGGCGCTAGAAGGCGTGGGTGTCAAATGGATCCGCCAGATCGACCGCACCTATGACGTACCGATGATGCGCGACACGATCCGCGAAGCCCTCACCACCGATTACGATGGTCCGAAAATCATCGTGGCTTCGTCGGAATGCATGCTCAACCGTCAACGGCGGGAAAAGCCGCAGCGCCGCAAGGCCATCGCCGAGGGCCGCCGCGTCGCCGCGCCGCGCTTTGGCGTAGACGAAGACATCTGCACCGGCGATCACGCCTGCATCCGGCTGTCGGGCTGCCCCTCGCTGTCACTGAAACGGCTGGACGATCCGCTGCGCGACGATCCTGTCGCCGCCATCGACCAGACCTGTGTCGGCTGCGGCAATTGCGGCGAGGTTGCGGATGCGGCGGTTCTGTGTCCGTCGTTCTACCGCGCCGATCTGGTACACAATCCCAACGTTGTTGAGCGCGGACTTGACCGCCTTCGCCGCCGCGTCATCGGCTGGCTGCAGGCGAGGCGTGAGGCGCGCTTGATGCGGTTGGAGGGCCGGGCATGACGGTGCAAAGCGTCTTTCTGCCTACGCAGGGCGACGACACCGCCCGCGCCATCACCAAGATCGTCATCATGGCCGTGGGGGGACAGGGCGGCGGCGTTCTGACCGGCTGGATCGAGTCCGTGGCCCGGAGCGCCGGGCGCGCTGTGCAAGCGACCTCGGTGGCGGGTGTGGCGCAACGCACCGGCGCCACGATCTATTATATCGAACTGGCCCCGGAAGGCGTGACGCCGGTCTTTGCGCTGTCGCCCTCCGCCGGTGACGTGGACGTCCTCATCGCGGCTGAGTGGATGGAAGCAGGGCGCGCCATCCAGCGCGGCTTTGTCACTCCGGATCGCACGGTGCTGGTGGCCTCGACCCACCGCGCGCTGGCGGTATCTGAAAAATCCGTGCCAGGGGACGGCATCGCTGATGGGGATGCGGTCATGGCCGCGGCGGAACTGGCAGCACAGCGCCTTGTCGCCGCCGATTTCGAACAACTCGCCGTCGTGCAGGGTTCGGTGATCTCAGCCAGCCTGCTGGGGGCGTTGGCAGGTTCCTGCGCACTGCCCTTTGCACGCGCGGCATTCGAGGATGCCATCCTTGCTTCAGGCAAGGGGGTGGAGGCGAGCCTGCGCGCCTTCGCCGCCGGCTTTGCCGCTTCCTCGGGACAAGCGGGGCCGGAACCGGTCAAGGCAGACGTTTCTGTCCAAAGTGAAACAGCTTCGGCAGGGGGCGCCTATGCGGCGCTGGAGGCTCGTGTTTCCGCCCTTCCCGACGCCGCAAAAGCCATGGCCACCGCCGGCTTGGCAAAGGTGGTGGGGTTTCAGGATGTGGCCTATGGAGCCGATTTCCTTGACCGGGTCGAGGCATTTGCCTTGCGGGACAGGGATCCGGACGCGGTGCTGACAAAAGAGGCCGCCAAACACATCGCCAACGCCATGGCCTATGACGACATCATCCGCGTGGCCGACGCCAAGACCCGCGCCACGCGCCTCGCGCGCATCGACGCCGAGATGGCGCGCAGCGATGGCCAGACTCTGCACCTGACGGAATACTTTCATCCCCGCGCCGCCGAAATCGCCGGACTGCTGCCCGCTCGTCTCGGGGCCTGGATTGAGGCCTCCGAGAGCTGGATGGCCCGGCTGACTCACTGGTTCGACCGCGGCAGACGGGTGCGGACGGATCGCCTGAAGGGCTTTGTCACGCTGTACCTGATCGCGGGACTGCGCGGCTACCGCCGCCGAACGCATCGCCACGCAGTGGAACAGGCGCATCTGGCGCGCTGGCTGGACCTGGTCTGGGGCTATCTGGACAGCGACCCGGAGCTGGCCACCGAGGTGCTGCGCTGCCGCCGCCTGATCAAGGGGTATTCCGACACCCATGCCCGCGGGCTGTCAAAGTTCGACCGTGTGCTGACGGGTATCGCACTGGTCGCGGGACGTGCCGACGCTGCTGATTGGGCCCGCCGCCTGCGCGAGGCCGCGCTTCGGGACGAAGAGGGCAAGGCCCTCGACGGGGCGCTGGCAACGATCCAATCCTTTACGCAAGAGGAGACTCCATGAAAATCTGGTACCAAAGCTACGTCGACTATGAGAACGGTGCCACCTATTGGGATACGCTGCACCCGCATCTGGAGGCTTCTGTCAGCCCCGGCACGCAGATCGACATTCGCGGGATCACCCCCTTTGACAGCTATGCGCACCCGCTGGTCGAATTCCGCTGCGCGCGCGAGATGATCTGCAATGCGGTACGGGCCGAACGCGAGGGCTATGACGCCTTTGTCGTGGGGCATTTTCAGGATGCGGGGCTCTATGAAGCGCGCAGCGTGGTCGACATCCCGGTGATCGGTTTGGGCGAGGCGACGATGCTCTGGTGCTGCCAGATAGGCCAGCGGATCGGGATTGTCACGATTAACCCGCGCTTCATCCCTTGGTTCCATCACCAGATCGGCAAATACGGCCTACGCGAGCGCGTCACCGGCGTGCATGCCATGACGTTTGAGCCGGGCCAGATCCTGGGCGCCTATGGCAATGCCGCCAAAGCGGCGGAGGTCAAGGAACTGTTCGAAGAGCAGGGCCGTCCGCTCGTGGCCGAGGGCATCGACGTGCTGATCCCCGGCGGGGGCATCCCAATGCTGCTCTTTGCCCAGTTCCACGACCACCAGATCGACGGCGCTCCGGTGATCAACGGCATTCCCATCGCGGTAAAGATGGCCGAGATGGCGGTGTCTCTGCGCCGGTTGACCGGCCAGGGCGTCAGCCGTGCGGGTGACTACACCAAGGCCCCGCCCGAGATCATCGAGGAATTCCTGACGCACCCGAAGGGGCTGTGATCGCGATGGCTGTCACTGGCCAAGGCTTGGCAGCCAAAGCGCGATCCAGGGGAAGAAGATCAACAGCACCGCAAGCAGCACCGCGCAGCCCATGAAGGGCAGGGCGGCCACGTAGATGTCGCGCATCGTTGTGTTAGGGGGCGAGACGCCCTTCATGACGAACAGAAGCAGGCCAAAGGGTGGGGTGGTGAAGCTGATTTCAAGCGCCAGCAGGATGATCACGGCAAACCAGATCAGGTCAAAGCCCAAGGATTGCGCCAGCGGAAAGAAGATCGGCACCGTCAGCAGCATCATCGATAGCTGGTCCATGAACATGCCTAGCACCAAGAGGATGCAGAACATCAGGATCAGCATGGTCGTGGGTGACAGGTCAAACCCGGTGGCCCAGTTGATCAGGCCGGACGAGGCGCCCGAGAACGCCAACAACGCCGAGAATGTCGCTGACCCGAAGATGATCAGAAGAGCCATGGTGGTGACCTTCAGCGCTCCGGTGACCGATTTCACGATACCGTCCCATGTCAGGCACCGGTAGAGTGCCGCCAGAACGATCACGCCCAGACAGCCGAATGCCGCGCTTTCCGAGGGCGTCGCGACGCCGAACATGATCACCAGGATCACGCCGATGACGATCGACACCATGGGCACGACGTCAAGAAACAGCAGGCGAGCCTTTTCGCTCCAATCCGTGTTCTCCACCTCGTATGCAGGTGCGGCATCGGGATCGGCCAAGGCCATGCCCAGGATCAGAATGCAGTAGAACACCGCCAGTAAGAGCCCCGGCAGCACGCCCGCGATCAGCAAGGCGCCAATGTCCAGGTCCGCGAGCGTGCCCAGCAGCACCGCCAGCGCCGAAGGCGGGATCAGCATCGCCAGCCCTCCGGTGCCCAGAATAGGCCCGATGGCCATATGCTTCTTGTAGCCGCGCCGTTGCATGTCCGGCACCATGAGCGACCCCAAAAGAGCCGTGGATCCCATAGAGGAGCCCGACAGGGTGGCAAAAGCCGTCCCGCCTGCCACCGTCACGAAGGACAGACGCGCTGGCAGCTTGCCCATCAGCCGGTCCACGGCGGAAAACATCCGGTTCGCCAGCCCGGTAAAGAAGAAGATCTCTCCCATCAGCAGGAACATCGGCACCGGCATCAGGTTGAACGAGGTGATCGTGGGAATGGCGTTGTTCGCCAACTGCCCGATCCCGCGAGCTGCCTGCACGTCCAACGTGCCGCGCCCCCCCATGAAGACCACCGCCCCGATCATGTTGGCCGCCAGAAAGGCCAGCGCCACCGGCACGCCAAGAGCCATGAAGAACAGGATCATGCCCAGCAGAAAGAAAAGCGCCTCGAACCACTCCATTTCGCGGCCCCTTATTCGTGCACGCCGGCTTGGCCGGTATGCAGGGTTTGTGGACCAAAGATGAAATGCAGGAACTGCAGTGCCATCAGCCCAAAGCCGATGGGCATCGCTCCCAAAAGCAGCCACTTGGGCAAGTCGAGGCTGCGCATCTCGGCATCGCCGAAGCGGTAGGCCTTGGCCGCAGCCCCCCAAGTGTACCACACGAGCACCAGGCAGATCACGATGCACAGCACTGCCACAAGCCGGCTGAAGGATCCGCGCACCGTAGACGGCAAGGCGGCGGTCACGATCTCGATAAAGACATGTCCGCGCTGGCGTACCAGCCAGGGCGAGGCTGCCATGACGATATAGAGCAGCCCGAACTCCGCAAAGGTGAACACATGGCTCGACCATGAACCGGACAGGTGAAAGGTCCGCGCCAACGCACTGATCACGATGCCCAGCATGATCGCAGACAAGTAGATGCCGGCCAGGGCAGCCAGCGCATCACACAGACGATCGATGGGGCGCAAAAGCGCGGTCATGGAGGGATGTCTCCGCCACAAGGGCGCCGCACCTTAAGCGCAGCGCCCAAGTCAGTGGTCTTGTGGCGCGATTACTCGCTCAGGGCATAGGTCCTGCGCAGCGCGTTGTAGCGCTCGGCTCCGGCGCCGCCGCCGTCAATGCGCTCATACATGCGCGCCCATGCGGCGTCGTCCGCGAGTGCGCGGTAGGCTTCGCCTGCCTCTTCGGAATGGCTGACGAACTGCATGCCGCCGGCCGCCAGCGTTTCCGCATCGGTGGCCACTTCGGCCTGGCGGTCATTGTAGGACTTCTCTTCCCACTCGATCATCACCGTCTGAAGCAGCTCTTGCGATTCCGCTGACAGCGAATTCCACGTGTCGAGGTTCAGGATCACGCCGATGTCGGTGTTATAGAAGGTCGGATCGACGCGATGGGTCAGAAATTCGTTCCACTTCAGCTGCGGAATGCCGATCTCGGTCCAGGCGGCGGCGTCCACGACGCCTTTTTCCAGCGCGGAATAGACCTCGGTCGCGGGCATCGATGATGTGGTGGCGTTCAGCGACTCAAAGAAGGCGTGGTAAATCGGGTTGTCGCGCAGCTTCACGCCGGTCAGATCAAGGATCCCGTCTTCGCGGAACACCGGTTCGGACGACATGTAGATGTGGAACTTGATGCCGCCGTCGATCCAGCCCAGATGCTTGACGTTGAACCGTTCCTGATGCGCTTCGTCCATGATAGCGGCACCGCCGTTGGCGCGGGCCTCCATCGGGGTCACACGCGAGGCGACCATGGCGTCGATCTCAGGCACGTTGGCGCCATAGAAGCTGCCAGGCGTGTGGACCATGTCCACCACACCGTCGCGAACTGCGGCGGGCTGCTGGAACATGCCGATGGCCTCGGGGCCGCCGCGGATCTCGACTTGCAGGATCCCCTCGCCGCGGGTGTTCAGATCGTCGATCATCGCAATGAAAGTCTTGGTGTAGACCAGAAACTCAGGAAAGGCGTGGACGGCGGTGATTCGGTCTTCGGCCCAGACGGTGACAGGCAAAAGGGCAATGGCAGAGCTCGCCAGAAGGCGGTTCAGAAAGGTCATGTGGGTCTCCCGGTTGTTTTTCCAGTCAGTCGGACAAGGGGCGTGCGCCTGACCTGTCCGAAATCATGCAACTGCACTGATTACTTGACGGCGGTCAGATTGCAATGAAAATTCCCACCTAATACATGAGAAATCATACAACCAGGTCGAGGGACGCGTGATGGAGATTGCAGTACTCGGAGGCGGAAACGGGTCGGTCGCGGCGGCGGTGGACCTGACCGAGCAAGGCCACAGTGTGCGCTTTTGGCGTCGAGACGGCGCGGCGCAGACGGCGTTGCAGGCGCAGGACAACACGCTGACGCTGAAGGACTCCAACGGCAGCCGCCCGGTGCGGATTGCCGTGGTCACAGCAGACATCGCCGCAGCCGTAATGGGTGCCGCTCTGATCCTGTGCCCCACGCCTGCCAACGCTCAGGAAGACATTGCTGCAGCGCTTGCTCCCCATCTCAGGGACGGTCAGGTGATATTTATGCCGCCGGGCTCCTTCGGGGCCTTCGTCATGGCGCGGATCGTGCGGCAGGCAGGCAACAGCGCGGATCTGAGCTGGGCTGAGGCCGGAACGCTGCCCTACCTGACCCGGCGCCACGGTGATGAAGTGGCCATCACTACGCGTGCCTCGCGCCTGCCGACGGGGGTGTTTCCGCTCCGTAACGCCGGCCACGCCCATGCAGTGCTGGCGCAGGCCTACCCGTCGGTGGAACCTTGCGGCGATGCGCTTTCGGGGGCGTTGATGAACGCCGGGCCGATCATTCACCCGCCGCTCGTTTTGATGAATGCCGGGCCCATCGAACACTTTGACCACTGGGACATCCACAACGAAGGCACGCAGCCCGCCATTCGCCGGGTCACCACGCGGCTCGATGCCGAACGCATCGCAGTGCGGGAACGGCTGGGCTATGGCGCGCCGCATTTCCCGCTGGCGGATCACTACGAGACTTCGGACTGGATGTACGGCAATCTCGCCCATGACAAGTTGGTAGACAGCGGCGACTGGCGCGAGCATCTTGTCCTGACCGAGCACCGTTACATGCTGGAAGACGTTGGCATCGGGCTGGCCTTTCTGGTTAGCGTGGCGGATTGGGCCGGTGTGCCCGCTCCGGTGGCCACGGGCCTTTTGGCGCTGGGTTCGGCGGTCTGCGACACCTGCTTCCGCCGCCAGGGCCGCGTACTTGACGGGTTGGGCTTTGCGGAACACACGCCCGAGACACTGCAAGCCATACTGACCGAGGGTTTCACATGACCGATCCCGCATCTGGTCCAATCGCGGCGCTGGGGGCCGGGCGCATGGGGCGCGGCATTGCCATCGCCTTTGCCTATGCCGGGTACAGCGTGCATCTGATCGACGGCAAACCGCGCAGCGCAGAGGAGGCGGCAGCTTTGGCTAAGGCGGCTCTGGACGAGGTGCGCGGTACCCTTGCCTCGCTGGCCCGGCTGGGACTTCTGGATGCGGACGAGGTGGAAGCCGTCGCGGCGCGCGTGACGTGCTTTGCGCTGGGGGACATAGGCGCAGCCGTGCAGGACGCGCCGGTGATCTTCGAAGGCGTGCCAGAGGTGCTGGAGGTCAAACGGGCCGCCTTTGCCGTGCTTTGCCAGCACTGCGCAGACGATGCCATCATCGCCTCGACCACCTCGACGATCCTGTCCAACGACCTTCAGGGCTTTGTCACTCACCCCGAGCGGTTCCTGAACGCCCATTGGCTGAACCCTGCCTACCTTGTGCCGCTGGTCGAGGTCTCGCCCGGGGATGCCACCGCGCCGGACACGTTGGCGCGGCTCAGCGCGCTTCTGGAGCGCATTGGCAAGGTGCCCGTTGCCTGCGCCGCCAGCCCCGGCTACATTGTCCCCCGCATTCAGGCCCTGGCGATGAACGAGGCCGCGCGAATGGTCGAAGATGGCGTGGCTACCGCCGAAGACATCGACAAGGCCACGAAATACGGCTTCGGCTTTCGTTTCGCGGTGCTGGGCCTGCTGGAGTTCATCGATTGGGGCGGCGGCGATATCCTCTATCACGCCAGCCGTTACATGGCGCAGGCCACCGGCGAAGACCGCTTTGCCGCGCCAAAGGTGATTGAGGAGAACATGGCCGAAGGGCGGCGCGGCCTGCGCGACGGGAAGGGGTTTCTGGACTACGAAGGCCTCGACATTCCCGCCTATCAACAGGACCGCCTTGGCGCCTTTGTCGCCATGCTCCGGCACCTGGACAAGCTGCCGTCGAAAGGCTGATGGTCTTGCGCTTGGATGCGGCTTCTGCGCTCGATGGGAAGAGGTTCGTAGCGAATATTCTGCGCAGTCGTTTCCTGGGTCTTTACGCGCGCAGCCTGTCGACAAATCCCTTGGCGGTCTGGATCAGCAGGTCGTTGTGCGCCCTGAGCGAGACGGTAAAACGGAAATAGTGCTCCAACCCGGTTTCGCGGGTGCGGTTGACGATCAGACCGGCCTTGTCGAACAGGTCGACGACCAGAGCTTCTGTTGTCTCCGGCCCCTCACCGGGAAGCGTTGCCGCAAGGAAGTTGGCGGCGCTTGGCAGGGTCTCTATGCCGATCCCCGCCAGTTCCGTCCGCATCCGGTCGCGTTCGGCGTTGATTTCGCGAATGCGGGTTTTGACGATGTCCATGTCGCCAAGGCTGGCTGTCGCGGCGGCCTGCGCCATGGCGTTCACGCTGCCCATGCCGCGCGCCGCATAAAGATGCGGCGCCATCCAGGCGGGCACGTGGCACCAGCCAGCGCGGACACCGGCCAGCCCGAACGCCTTGGAGAAAGTGCGCGTTACCACCACGTTCTCGGATCGGCTGACCAGCCCATGCAGCCGGGCGCAACTGTCCAGACCCCAGAACTCGCCATAGGCGAGGTCCAGCACCAGCACGATGTGCCGGGGCAGGGCCTCGGCAAGCCGTTCCAACTCTGGCGCGGGCAAGGCAGTGCCCGTGGGGTTGTTGGGATTGGCCAGAAAGACAAGCTTTGTTGCGGGCGTCACGGCGGCCAGAAGCGCATCGACATGGGTGGTAAAGGCGGTTTCGGGCGCCTTGATCAGGCTTGCGTTCAACCGGTTCGCGGTCAGGGCAAACTGTATGTATCCGAATTCCGAAATCAGAATGTCGTCGCCGGGCTGCACGAAGTTCCGGGCGATGACGTCAAGCAGCTCTTCCGAGCCATTGCCACAGACCAGCGTTTCGGGATCGAGCCCATAGGCGGCTCCGAGCGCCCCACGCAGCGCTTCGCAGCTTGGGTTGCCATAGACATTCGGTACCGGCACCGTCTGTGCAAGCGCCTGCGCCACGGCGGGCGTTGGCGGATAGGGCAATTCGTTGAAGCCGAGGTTGATGATCGGCAGCCCCAGAGGCTGCGCGCGATGAATGCGCCCGCGCACCGACAGTGGCGTCAGGTAGCTTTGGGGCCGCGCCAGGGCCGGGTCGGAGGGAGGAATCTCCAGTATCAGACGCCCGCGCGTCACCCGACCGGCCTCAATCTCGGCATGCGCCTCGGCGGCTGCCGACAGTGGCATGGCGGCACGCACTTGCCCGCGCAGTACGCCCTGGGCCGCCCGCGCCATCACCCGCGCCATCAACTCTGGCGTTTCGCGCAGTTGGGCCATGGTGGTCGTCACGCCGTAGTCTTTCGACAGATCCTCGATCGGCGCGGCGCGCAGGCACACCATGTGACCCCCCGGGCGCAAGACCTTGTAGGAACTGCGGTGGACCTCTCCGCCGATCAGATCGAAAACCACGTCGAACCGCTCATCGGTTCGCGAAAAATCCTCTGCGTCATAGGCAAAGACCAGATCCGCGCCTAGGTCGGTGACATATTGCCTGTTGCTGGCACGGCAGGTCGTGGCGACAAAAGCACCCCGGGATCTGGCGAGTTGAATGGCAAGCGAGCCGATGGCACCGGCCCCGCCATGAATGAGAATTCGCGTCTCCGAAGACAGGGACACGATGTCTTCGAGGCAGGTCAGACAGCACAAGCCGGAGTGGATGAGTGCGGCGGCCGATTGGCTGGACAGACCGTCCGGCACGGGAACCAGCGTATCTCGGGCGCGGACCACCGATTGTGCATAGGTGCCCGGTTCGAGGTGTCCCGCTACGATGGCGACACGGTCCCCGAGCTTGGCATAATCGACTCCCGGGCCAAGGGCTCCGACTGTCCCGACACCGTCGCGGCCCGGGATCTTGGGCAGCGCGATGTCAAAAAAGGCGGTCAAAGCGCCGCTGCGCAGCTTGAAATCCACCGGCAAGACCGCCACGGCTTCAAGATCGACCCGCACCTCACCGGGCCCCGGAACCGGACGTGGAATGTCGCGCAGTTCCAGAACGTCCGGGGGTCCATAGGTCGCGTATTGAATGGCTTGCATGTGGCTCTATCCCTGTGGTCGCACCGGTGCGCGTCCGGCGTTGAAACCAAGCACAACCGCCGCCAGAAGACCATTGCCTGACAGATAGCCGCTGTCGCCGGTTCCGGACACGCCGCAGGCCGCGCCGCCACCGGCAAAGAGATTGTCAAACGCGCTGCCGCCCTCGCGCTGCACCCGGCCCGAGGCATCCGTGCAGAGGCCGCCCTGGGTGTGAAACAGCGCACCCGTGACTTTCACGCCCCAATACGGCGGCTGCAGCGCGCTGTCGGGGAAGGTCCGCCCAAACCGATCGGAGCCTTGGGTGGGGATCTCGGTCAATTCCCGGGCCAAGGCATCGACCGGAATGCCCATCCCATCGGCCAGTTCCCTGAAGGAGTTGGCGCGCACGAAGGCACCAACCCTCTCGGCGTTGCGAAAGTCCTCGAACTGCCGCGCCACCTGCGCAATGCGCTCATCGAAAACCGAAAAAGCGATGCCGCCGGGCTGTTTGAGGACCGCGCGGGCGGCCTCCGAATAGCCTTGGGATTCATCCCAGAACCGCGCGCCGTCCGCGTTCACCTGAATGCCGCCTTGAGTAATGACGGCCCAGGAAATCAGGATGCCGTGCGGATGGGCAACATTGCCATGGCCCTGATAAGCTCCAAGATGCGCCAGTTTCGCCCCCAATTTCCGGCCCCATTGCACTGCCTCGCCCTTGTTGCCGTCATGACCGAACCAAAGTGCGTCGCGAATTTCTGGCATCTCGGCCGCGACCATCTCGCGATTGCCGCCGAAGCCGTTACAGGCGAGGATCAGCTTTTCGCAGCCGATCTCCTCGATCTCGCCATCAGGCCGGCGCAGGTTGAGGCCCAGCACGCGGCGCGTACCAGCGTAAAGCGTTTCGGCCCTGCGATTGCAGGCGATCTGGATGTCCCGACGTTCGCAGGCAACGCGCAAGGCATCGACCAGCTCGGCGCCCGACCGGGTGGGCAGCCCATGCATCCGGCGCAGTGAATGGCCGGGGTAGTCGAAATCCGTGACCACCGAAAACGGCAGGTCGTGGGTGTCGGTCAGCCATTCGACCACCCGCGCCGCGCCGCGCGACAGCGCCTGTTCCAGAACCGGGTCGTTCTGTCCCTTGGCCTTGGTCCTGATGTCTGCAGCAAAGATCTCCGGGTCATCCTCGATGCCCGCAGCCTCTTGCTGGGATGTGCCCGCCGCCGGGATCAGGCCCGCGCTCAGCGCTGTGGACCCCGACGCCAGCGCGTCTGCCTCGACTACCAGAACCTCTTGCCCGGCCTCCTGCGCGGCCAGTGCCGCCACCATGCCACAGGCACCGCCGCCGACAATCAGCGTCTGGACCGCCATGTCGAAGTCGCGGCCGGGACGGGCCTGCACCTCAGCCATCGGGCTGCTCAAACCGTTTGCCGCGGGCCAGAATCTCGGCGGTTCCCAGCTCCGCGTTGAGCCCGTCGAAATCGAACATCCGCGGTTGGAACGGCTTGGTGGAGCCGTGGGCTTTCAGACTGCCGTAGAAGTCCTGCATGGTCCGCGCCAGGGCGCGCACGATCCCGCCGGGAAATATGGCGATGGAGAAGCCGATTCCTTCAAGATCGGCGGCATCGGTCACCGGCGTCTGACCGCCCTCGACCATATTGGCCAACAGCGGAACGCGGTGCTCGAAGGTGTCAGATATCGATTGCATTTCCTCGCGCGAGCGCGGGGCTTCGATGAACATGACATCCGCGCCCGCCTCAAGATAGCGGTTCGCACGATCAATCGCCGCGGCAAACCCTTCGACGGCGATGGCATCGGTGCGCGCAATGATCAGGGTCTCGGATGACTGTCGCGCTTCGGTCATGGCGGCGATCTTTCCGACCATTTCACCTGCGTCGATCAGGCTCTTGTCCTTCAGATGTCCGCAGCGCTTTGGATAGGTCTGGTCCTCGATCTGCAAGGCGCGGGCGCCGGCGCGTTCATAAAGCCGCATGGTCCGCTGCGCATTCAGCGCGTTGCCAAAACCGGTATCGGCGTCGATGATCACCGGCAGGTCGACGCGATCGGCAATCAGGGCCATGGTGTCGGCCATCTCGCTTGCAGTGGTCAGACCGATGTCCGGCTGGCCCAGCCGGGTATAGGCCACCGCCGCACCGCTGAGGTACAGTGCCTCGAATCCAGCCGATGCAGCCATGGCCGCTGTCAACGGGTCGTAGACTCCCGGCGCGACAAGGATGTCCTTGCGCTGGAGGCGGTCCCGCAGGCTCATCGGTGCGCCTCCAGCAGGGCCACAGCCTCGGCGCAGCTCATCTGCTCGGTCACGCTTCCCAGGGACGCAAGCGTGGCATTATGCACCTCGTTGGAAAAGGCCGCGCAGCCGTCTGTGAGCAGGATGGTTTCGATACTCCGCAGATGCGCATCGCGGATGGTCGAGGCGACCCCGCCATTTGTCACGATCCCGCCGACCATCAGCACCTCGATGTCCATGGCACGCATGATGTATTCCAGCCGCGTTTGGTAGAAGGCGGAATAGGCGACCTTCTCGATCACGAAATCGGCGGGCGCCAGATCATCGACAAGCGTATGGCCCCATTGACCGGGGGAGAAATCGCCCTTGCCCAGAAACGGCCGCAGGGTTTTGAGGTGCTGGGCGATCAGCGGCTCCCCATCAGGACCGGGTACCAGAGTGAACTGCGCCGAGATATAGACCCCGTCAAGCGCGCGCACCGCATCCCTGACCGGGCCGACACGGGACGGCAAGGCAGCGATCGCCCGTGCGGTTTGACCCGCGCGCCCATAGGCACCGTCCTTGTGCAGGAAATCGTTCTGCAGGTCGATGGTAAGAAGCGCGGTGCGTTTCGGGGTCAGATGGGTGGAAGCGGTCATGCTGGGGTCTCTGTCGGCTCGATGATGGTATTGCCGAAATCGTCCACACTGCCTTGCAGGCCGGGTTCGATCAGCACGGTGGTGTCGGCTTGCTCCAGAATGGCGGGACCGGTGATAACGGTGCCGACCGGCAGATCAAGGCGTTTGTAGATCGCCGTGTCCTGCCAGCGCTCTCCGACATGCACCGAACGGGTCGCACGCGGTTCGGGAGCATCCACGGTTCGGGGCGCGAGTTTGGCCAGATCGAACTTGGGGCGGTGGCCTGTCACCGCCGAGCGCAGGTTCAGCAACCGGCGCACACCGTTCTTCAGCAGCCTGCCATAGGCCTCCTGATAGGTGGCGTCGAAGGCTTCTGCGATGGCGTGCCGGCTTGGTTCCACGATCTGTTGGTCGCGGATTTCGACCGCCAGACGCACGGGCACCGTGTGGGTTTGGCCGACATACGCCATGTCAAGCTCAAACGTCACAGCCTGTCTGTCAAATCTGGCGCCCGCCGCGCCAAGCAGCGCGGTGCCCCGGTCCAGATGGTCCTGCATGGTCGCGGCGAGGCCATCGGTGTCGAGCTGTCTCAGCTCCGCATTGATCGTCTGCACAAAGTCCTGCCGCATATCCGCAATGGCGCAGCCCATCGCAGAGGTCACGCCGGGATAGCGCGGGACAATCGCGCGCGAGATGCCGACTTCGGCCAGCATGGCGCAGGCGTGCAGCGCGCCGCCGCCGCCGAAGGGCATGAAGGCAAAGCTTTTCGGGTCATGGCCGCGCTCGATGCTGACCAGACGAATCGCCCCTGCCATCCGGCTGTTCGCAACCCGCAGGATCGCCTCGGCGGCCTCTTCGGTGCTCAGCGAAAGCGGCCGCGCCACCTGTGCGTCAATCGCGACTCGCGCGGCGCTTACGTCCAGCCGCTCCAGTTTGCCGCCAATCGGGCTGTCCGGGTCGATGCGTCCGAGCACGACATTCGCATCCGTCACCGTCGGCCGGTCGTTGCCCAGCCCATAGGCCGCCGGACCGGGATCAGAGCCGGCGCTTTGCGGTCCGATGTTAAGCAAGCCCCCCTTGTCCACCCAGGCGATGGACCCACCGCCCGCGCCAATGGTGGTGATCTCGATCATCGGCGTGCGCACCACCATTCCGAAATCTATGGAGGCCTGCGCTGTCAGTGTGCTTTGACCTTCCGAAATCAACGCCACATCAAAACTGGTGCCGCCCATATCGCCGGTAATCACGTTCGGGAACCCAGCCGTTTCGGCAATATAGCCTGCCGCGATCACCCCGGCGGCAGGGCCGGACAGCGCAGTGCGCACGGGAAACCGGCAGGCCGTCTCCACCGACATCACACCGCCATTGGATTGCACCATGAGGAACTCCCCGTCGAACCCGTTTGAAGTCAAGGCGTCTTGCAGGCGATCAAGATAGCCCGAGACCTCGGGCTGAAGAAAAGAGTTCAATGCAGTGGTCGAAAACCGTTCGAACTCGCGGATTTCCGGTAGAATCTCGTGACTGGCCGACACATGCTGGTTGGGCCAGATCTCCCTGACGCAGGCTACCGCCGCAGCTTCGTTTTCGGTATTGGCATAGGCATTGGCAAACAGGATCGAGATCGCGGTGCAGCCCTGATCAAGCAGTTTTTTCGCCGCCGCGCGCACGGCGTCCAGATCGACCGGCACACGGACGGTGCCATCGGCCAGTGTGCGTTCGGGGACTTCGAGCCGCAGATCCCGTGGCACGACCGGTTCGAAATCGCCGCGCAATCCCCAGGTTCGGGGCCGATCACGGCGGCGCATCTCCAGCACGTCGCGCAGACCTTGTGTCGTGACCACGCCCGGTTTTGCGCCAGCGCGTTCCAAAAGGGCGTTGGTGCCCGCTGTGGTGCCATGAACGATGATCGAGATGCCAGCTGTGTCCGCAACCATCCCGGTGATCCCGTCCATGAAACCCTGTGATTGGTCCGGGCGCGTTGTGGGCACTTTGCCGACCGTTGCGGCGCCGGTCTCTTCGTTCAGCGCAAAGACATCCGTAAAGGTACCGCCTACGTCCACCCCGATCATCAGCGCACTCAACGGGAAACCTCCCGCCAGTGTACACCATAAGCCGCGTCGGCCTGTTGCGGGCTTACCAGCCCACGCGACACGTCGCGCGCAACGGCGGAAGGATCCCGGTCCGATGGGGGGCCATATCCTCCTCCGCCCGGGGTTTCCAGCCGCACCGCCTGACCTTGGGCCAGTCGCGCCCCACGCATTTTCGACACGAGATCCGGCGTGACCCAGCTCTCATCCTGTTCGTAGGAAAACGCATTGACCTCGGCGGCTGCCCCTCCTGCCACGCCCTTGGGCGCAAAACAGCCGCGTTCGCCAAAGAGGAAAAACTCCGCGCCGTTTTCTTCCAGTACCTCGATCTCGTAGACCGCGCCCATGCCGCCGCGATGCTGGCCTGCGCCGCCGGAATCGGGGCGCAGCGCCCATTGGCGGAACATCACCGGATAGGCGGCCTCCAGAATTTCCATCGGCGGGATCGTGGCAGTCGAAATCGGCGCGTTCCCGTGGTTGAGCCCGTCGGTTTCGCTCGATCCGCCATGGCCACCGCCGTAGAACGAAAACATCACCCAAGGCTGCCCATTCGCACGCCGGCCTGCAATCGACAGCGCATTGATGGTGCCATAGGCGTTGGCGACGACGCGGTCCGGGGCAGCCTGCGCCATCGCCGAGAAGATCACGTCGATCATGCGCAGGATGGTTTCGGTATAGCCGCCCGTGGGCGCGGGAAAATCCGCCGCGAGCATCGATCCCCCGGGGATCCGGACATCAATCGGGCGCATGACACCTGAATTGGCAGGCAGGTCGGAAAAGATATGTTTTACAGCGACATAGGCCGTGGCCACAGTGGTCGGCAGCGCGATGTTCACAGGGCCCGCGCAGCGCGGCGCGGTGCCGGAAAAATCAAGCGCCATGCGATCGCCCTCGATTTCCAGCGAGACCCGGATGGGCAGGGGATCGGCGCTGATGCCGTCATTGTCGAGGAAGTCTTCGGCCTCCCACCTGCCATCTGGCAGCGCCGAAAGCTCGGCCCTCATCAGCGTTTCGGCGCGGTCCTGCAAGGCGTTCAGCGCGGTGCGCACAGTCTGTGCGCCATATTCGGCCAGCAGTTCGTCCATGCGGCGCACGCCAAGATCCAGGGCCCCAAGCTGTCCGTTCAGATCCCCGTGGGCCGACTGCGGCAGTCGGGTGTTGCGCAACAGGATATCGATGATGTCCTGACTGATCTGCCCCGCGCGCGCGAGCTTCACAGGCGGCAGCACAAACGCCTCCTGGAAGGCGTCGGTCGCCCCGGGATTGTAGTTTCCCGGCACGGCGCCGCCGACATCGTGCCAATGCCCGACGGAGGCGAGATAGCAAAACAGCTGCCCGTCGTGAAAATAGGGGCGGACGAGCCGCATGTCCGACAGATGCGTCCCGCCGATATGCGCATCGTTGAAGATATAGATGTCGCCGTCCGAAAGATCCCCGTCAGCGGCCGCCTTGTCGATCACCGCTTTCACAGCATAGGACATCACGCCGACAAAGATCGGCAGGCCGCTCTTGCCCTGCACCAAGGTGTCGCCGGTTTCCGCATCATAAAGCCCGTGGCTTGCGTCATGGGCCTCGGCGATGATCGGATTGAAGGCCGCGCGAAACAGCGTGGCATCCATTTCGTCGGCAATCTGCTCCATCCGACCGGCCAGCACTGCCAGTGTAATCGGGTCGATCTCGTCGCTCATGTCTGCGCCTTCACCTCGGCAAGGTCGTTCCATACGTCTTGTTTCACGATCTTGCCGCCGGACACTTCGAAGCGGTCAATGAAGCGTATGCTGTCAAATTTCGTACCATCGGGCCATTCACCGCGAAGGGTGCCCCGGCAATAAACCACGGTCACGTCGTCCGGCCCCTTCGCCTCGTCAAAGCCGACGTAATCCTTGGCCACGCAGTTGTAGCGCGGGCGCGACCACGCAATCAGCTCTTCTAGGGTCGCCAGAGTCTCCGCGCCGGGAAAGACCATCGTGAACCCTTGCCCCAGAAAGGATTTTGCCCTGTCCAAGTCACGCTGCTCCATGGCAGACAGGTAGTCCCTCACTATCGAGGAGGCCGAGGGCAGGGCGGGCGCGGGTGTGCGATGGGTTCGGCCGCGCATATAGGACTTCGCGTTCATTTCATGGATCATGACCACCACGGCGTCCTCAGGTGCCGGAACCACCATGCGCAAGGCATCGGTCATGGCCGCGCTCAGGCGCGTCCTGTCGTCGGCTGAGTAGCCTTCTATCAAATGTATCTCGATGACTGGCACGCGCGCCTCACTTCCCTGATCCGCAAACCTTGATACAGGGGCAGGTGGACGGGAATGTCAATTCCGATTGCCAGCAGTCCGCAGCCCTTGCTATCGGGAACCGCTCCGGCAATCCTCTGCTCTGACAAGAGGTCTACGTGCGAGGCAATCCGTGTCCGAACATCAGACACTGCTTGAAAAATTATGGAGCAGGAATGAAATCCTCAGGCGCGAGGACGGAACGTCGCTCCTGTGGGTCGGGCGCCACATGGTCCACGAGGGTTCACATCATGGTTTTGCCAAGATTGCGCAGCGGGGAATTCCTGTCGCCGAGCCGGGCCTGACCTTCGCCGTGGTCGATCATTATGCGCCAACGCGGGGCCGCGCCCGGATCGAAGACCCGAACATCGGCCGCATGATTTCGACCTTGGAAAAGAACGCCGAGACACACGGCATTCGTATCTTCGGCCTGAACGATCCAAGGCAGGGTATCGTTCACGTGATTGGCCCGGAACTGGGCCTGACCGTGCCGGGTCTTTTGATCACCTGCGGCGATAGTCACACGTCAACCCACGGCGCGTTCGGAGCGTTGTCCTTCGGCATCGGCGCCACCGAGGTGTCCCATGTTCTGGCGACCCAGACAATTTGGCAAAAACATCCCAAATCCATGAAAGTCACGGTGGACGGCACGCTAGGCCCTGCGGTCAGCGCCAAAGATATTGCCCTGAACTGGATTGCCAGATACGGCGCAGATGGCGGGCGCGGCCATGCGGTCGAATTTGCAGGTCAAGCGATCCGGGCCCTGACGATGGAAGGGCGCATGACCCTTTGTAATCTGTCCATCGAAAGCGGCGCGCGGTTCGGCATGATTGCCCCGGATGAGAAGACGTTCCGTTACATCAACGGCCGCGAATTTGCCCCCAAGGGCTGTGATTGGAACAAGGCCTTGGAGCAATGGGCGACGCTGCGGACTGACACGGACGCAGTTTTCGATCGGGACATCAGATTTGATGCAAGCGACATCGCCCCGACCGTGACCTGGGGTACAAGCCCAGAGCAGGCGCTGCCGATATCCGAGTCCGTCCCGGACCCCAATACATTGGGCGAGGCGAAAGCGGCAGCAGCGCGTGCCGCATTGGACTATATGGGGCTGACTGCGGGTCGACCGATCGCTGGAACGCCCATAGACCAGGTTTTCATTGGATCCTGCACCAATGCAAGAATAGAGGATCTGCGCGCCGCCGCCGCGGTTCTGGCAGGAAGAATGTCAAAGGTTGCCGGAATCGTTTCGTCCGGGTCGACCCCGGTGAAGCAACAGGCCGAGGAAGAAGGGTTGGACCGGATCTTCACCAGTGCCGGACTGTCCTGGGTGGAGTCGGGCTGCTCGATGTGCGTTGGGATGAACGGCGATCTGGTCGGTCCCGGCAAACGCTGTGCGTCGACGACGAACCGCAATTTCCGCGGCAGACAAGGGCGGGGCGCGCGCACCCATCTGATGTCGCCTGCCATGGTCGCCGCCGCAGCCGTCACTGGCACCCTGACCGACGCGCGGGTCTTGCTGGAAGGGCGATCATGACGGCGGGGTGGACGAAACACCAAGGGTCTCTTGTGGCCTTACCGCTTGAGAACGTGGACACGGACCAGATCATTCCGGCGCGGTTCATGTCAACACCGCGCAGCGAAGGCTATGGCGGCTTCCTGTTTCACGACTTGTCGCGGGATGCCGACGGCAGGCATGCCCCCGACTTCCCTGTCAGGACCCCAAACAGCGCCACGGTTTTGATCGCCGGGCGGAACTTTGGATGTGGCTCTTCGCGTGAGGCTGCGGTCTACGCTTTGGCGGATGCAGGGTTCAGGGCGGTTTTCGCTCCTAGCTTTGGTGACATTTTTGCGGCCAATGCGGTTAACAACGGTCTGTTGCCCGGATGCGTGTCGGATGACAGCATCGACGCGTTGGTTGCGCAGGCGTCAGTGGCGCACAGCATGGCAACGGTCGACCTTGAGGATTCAAAGATCATTGTCGCGGACCTCAAGGTGGATTTTCAGGTCGACCCGGTCTGGCGTACAAAGCTGATGAACGGATGGGACGACATCGACCTCACCAAAACGACAGAAGCCAAGATCTCGGCGTATCGAAAACGCTTGGAACAGTCCTCGCCCTGGATTTGGCGTGTTGGCTGAAGCTTTCTCAGGGTGTTCTGTTCAGCACGGATCAGTTTTCGATAGGGTTGCAAAAACAGCTGGGTTATGCCCGACGCATTTAAAAGGAATGTAAACGCTGCCTGCTGCTCAGCAGCCACTGTTGCACTGATGTGCATTTGTGAATGCCCATTGAGTATGTGGAGTTGAGCCGGTCACGCTCTTCAGCCGCAGTGATTTCAGACAGCAAACGTTCAACGTGGGGGGCGCTGACGGTTGTTAGGCAGGAGAAAGCCGACTCTGACAGCGTTGCTTTGGCAATCTGTTTTCAGCCTCAATGAGGGCCTGATCCATCTGCCCGGAGGCGCGAAGGAACAACCGCCATGGCCAGCGAAACCAGGTGGCAATATCGCCGTCACGGGCCGCCTTAGAGCATCTGTTTTTCGTAGCGTGGCGGTACAAATTTCCCGGAGGTTCTGAATTGCTCCAGTCGATATCTGACTTCCCGTGGGACTTCATCATATGGGCTTGAATCCTAAGGCGGCATTCTTCGGAATTCCGGCGGCGGATGGCTTCCAGGATGCACAGATACCCAAAGATGAATGGTTTTTCCGTGCCAAGAGGCATATTCGCGGACGCCATAATATGCCTGCTGAACAAAAGGCATGCCTGCCCCGCTTTCAGCGCCATGCTTCCGATATCGTTTTTTGAGCACTCCGACAGTTCTCCGTGCAGCTGCATTTGAAGGACATCGAGCTGGGCGCTGTTCCGCATCGGTTTAGTTCTTCAATCTTCAAGGACGTCAGGATTGAACCAGTTTGGACTATGACGGAACTGCGCCGCAGGTCGAGGCCCGGCGGAGCGGATCATGGCGCCGCCGGTTTCGGTCACCTGATGAAGGCTGCCAGCCTGTCACGGGCCGCATTGTTGATCCACTGTGACCAGACATCCGGATAGCTGGTCAGAAAGTGGATGGCGGCTTTCTCCGCCGAGGCGCTGTTCTCCTGCTGCCATGCCAGAAGCGTGCTCAGCAGGCCTAAATCAAAGCTGACCATTGCCATCAGTTCTGCCAAGTCTGGCTCGCGGCCAGTCAGATCCGAATCCTGGCACGCCCGTGGCCGTGTCATGCCAGCCACCTGTTCGTTGTGGGGGGATTGTACCGCGGTACAGCATTGGCAATGTGTTCGCTTGGGCACTCCGATGGCACGGCTTCCCTTTCTGCGCACGGTCACCGCCGAAGTAATCCAGGGTACCGGACGCCAAGGGATTGGTCATATACTCTTTCTGAAGCCTTGGGCTAACGCACAATTGAGTTGCCTCACGGGCCGCTACATATTATGAAACTGACTTGGCAGCAGACAGGCAGGCGCGGATGTCAATTGAGGCGAAACCCAGCATTGGCCGCAGAGGTTTTCTCGGCGGGGCAGTGTCTGTCGCGACCGGACTGGCGGTGCCGGCAGTGGCACAGAACGCGGACAGTTCCTTCGCGGTCGAAACGGAAGCCACCGAGACCGTTCGAAGGAACATATCCGGCTTCCGGCTTCTGGATTGGAAAGAGTATTTCAACGATACCAGAAACGGCGCCGTACTTGCCGATACGAAATCGCGGACTCTGCACTTCTGGTCCGAGGATCTTTCCGTTTACAGGCTCTATCCGACCAGCGTGCCATCAACTGAGGATCTCACCCGCCGCGGTCGCACCAAAGTCGTCAGGAAGGTGGAAGGTCCGTCTTGGAGTCCCACGCCGGAGATGCTCAAGCGCAATCCGGAATGGCCACATTTTGTTCCGCCCGGCCCGGACAACCCGATGGGAACCCATGCGCTTTACCTTTCCTGGAGGTATTACCGAATCCATGGCACCCATGACACCCGAAAGATCGGAAGGCGGGCTTCGAGTGGCTGCATCGGTCTTTACAACGAGCACATCGCCGAACTGTTCTCTATGACGAAGGTGGGAACGCAGGTGCTTCTCGTCTGACCGGGTGGATTCCGGCCTATTCCGTTTGTGGCTGAAGACCACGCTCATTCCTGAATTTCGGGTGACTGCCGAATGACTTCCGACGCCGTCGACAGCCCTTCATTACAGCCATCCCCCGAGATTCGCCTCAATCGTCTCGCATAAAGCGTCGATATGCGCGTCACCGTCGTTCAGGCAAGGAATGTAGGTGAATCGATCCCCGCCCGCCTGCTCAAAGCTGTCCCGGATTTCCTCCTGTATCTCTTCCAGAGTTTCGATGCAGTCGGCGGCGAAGGCCGGAGCGACAACGGCTATTCTTTTCCTTCCGGATTCGGCCAGTCTGGCGACTTCCTGCACCGTGTATGGCCGAAGCCATTCTTCCGAGCCGAATACGGATTGAAAAGTCGTCGTGACTTCGGCAGGACTCCAGCCAAGCCGCTCCGTCAGCAGCCGCGTCGTTTTCTGGCATTGGCAGTGGTAGGGGTCGCCTTCCGCCAGGTATCGCTGCGGCATTCCATGATAGGACACGACGAGCATGTCAGGCCGCTCATCAAGCTCTGAATATGCGAGCTCGACTGACTGAGCCAATGCGTTGATGTAGCTTTTCTGGTCGAAATAAGCTGGCACGACGCGAGCGGCTGGCTGCCACCGTTCCTCCATCAGCGCCCGGAAGAACTCGTCATTTGCCGTAGCTGATGTGGCGCCTGCATACTGTGGATAGAGCGGGAAGAAGAGAATCCTGCGGCAGCCCTTTGCCGCCAGTTCCCGGACTTTGAGCTTTGTTGCGGGATTGCCGTAACGCATGCAGAAATCCACGACGATGCTATCGCCGTATCGTTCCGCCATACGCTCTGCGATCTTGGCGGTCTGGGCTTTGGTGATCGTCAGCAATGGGCTTTCGTCAGCCTCATAGTTCCAGATCGAGCGGTAAGCCGCACCCGACGTGAACGGCCGCTTCGTAAGTATGATCAGCTGCAGCAGCGGCTGCCATTTCCAGCGGGGGTAGTCGATGACACGCCGATCCGAAAGGAATTCGTTCAGGTATCGCCGCATTGGCCAGTATCCGAATCCGTCTGGAGTTCCGAGATTCGCCAGCAGGACACCTACCTTGGCGGGCGGTACCGGTGGATGGTCCGCCGGAGCATGGTCGGAGCATTGGACGGGATGGCTGCTTTGCATGGAAATTTCCTGATTGGATGCGGTTTGCCTCCAAACTAGCGGCACGCGTTCATTGGTCAATCTCAACCGGTCAAAACGGTCTCTTCGACATCCAGCGCGTCAGCGAGGCGCTGTGCCGCCGATCCAGGGCGCAGTGGTTTCGGCTGGCTTGGATCCGGAGCCCAGCCTGTAAGGTATATAATCTCAAACGTAACGACAACGCGCCCGTCAGATCCATGCAATGCATCTCGATAGCGCCGTTCGGCTTCGATGAAGAGGTCCCTTTGCGTAAAAGATCTGGAACGCGCCGCCATCGCGTTCGATTCTCCCATCAAACGAAGATCCCGCATCAGTTCCGGCAGACCGAAATATGTAACTTTATGGGTAACGCTGTCTGCAACCGGCAAGGCGAATCCCGCCCGCTGCAGCAGTGATCCGAGATCCCGGATCTCCGCCATTGGTACCACGCGCGGCGAAATTCCACCTCGCAGTTTTGCCTCGGATTCGGCAAGAGCCGTGCGCAGTTCGCAGAGAGTCTGTCCACCGGGCAGCGCGGCCAGGAACAGGCCGTCAGGTTTAAGTGCGCGGCGCGCCTGGATCAGCTGTGCGACAGCATCGTCGGCCCAGTGCAATGCCATGCCATGGATCACAAGATCATGCGCCCCGGCTTCAAGATCGAGCAGTTCTGTGTCTTCCACAGGTTTCACATCTGGCAGGACGCCCTCCCAGACCTCCGGCCAGCCGGTAATCACGGCGGGCGAACGGAAAGTACGGTTTACAAGGGAGAGCCTTTCCTTGACTTCGGATACCGCTTCGTTCTGCAGGAACAGCGCCGGACCGCCTGACTGCCGCGCCCGCCGACGGTTGCGGATCAGAGCGGCGCGGTCAGTCAGTTTGGGTGGGCTTTGCATGATCCGGAGCGATGTGGCTTCAGAAGGTTTCGTATGTGTTTCGGGTCGGGATGCAAAGTCGATAGGGAGGCCGATCTCAGAGTCAGGGGCTCCGCAATCCGGGTTGGCTGGATATTCGGGCGACTTTGTGCCGTGCGTTGTGATTGGACCCTTAAGTCACTATCTCAGGGCGGGGACAGCTACGATGAAATCAGTTGAGATATACAGTTCGCGTCTATGCGGTTACTGCCTTGCAGCCAAGCAGCTGCTGGCCGCCAAGGGTGTGTCGTTTGAGGAAATAGATCTTTCGAGAGTCCCGGCCCGGCGAACCGAAATGATGCAGAGGTCAGGTGGACGGAAGACCGTTCCCCAGGTGTTTGTCGATGGGACACATGTTGGAGGCTTCGACGATCTTGTCGGGCTTGATGCAGACGGCAGGCTCGACGCCCTTCTCGGTGGCTGAAATGCGCGCCGCCCTCATTCAGCTCACGTCTTCAGATGATCCAGTCGCAAATCTGGCGGTCACACGGGAGTTTGTCGCGCAGGCGGCCACGGAGGGCGCTGACCTGATCCTGACACCTGAAGTCACGAACTGTGTCTCGACAAGCCGATCCCGGCAGGCTGAGATCCTGCGTCACGAAAGAGAGGACGGGACACTTGCCGCCTTAAGGGAAGATTCAGCGCGGATGAAGGCATGGCTCCTGATCGGTTCGCTGGCGCTGAAGTCGGACGATCCGAACGGACGTTTTGTCAATCGCTCGTTCCTGATCGCTCCTGATGGTTCGATTGCCGAAAGGTACGACAAAATCCATATGTTCGATGTGGCGATCTCGGAGTCCGAGACCTATCGCGAATCCTCTGGCTACCGGCCCGGCAACCGAGCGGTAGTTGCCGATACTCCGCTTGCCAGAATTGGAATGACGGTCTGCTATGACCTGCGCTTTCCCGCGCTCTACCGTGTATTGGCGCAGGAGGGAGTTCAGATATTCACGATACCGTCGGCGTTTTCGCCTGTCACCGGTGCTGCGCATTGGGAAACGCTCCTATGCGCAAGGGCGATCGAGAACGGAGCCTTCGTTCTGGCGCCCGCTCAGTGCGGAGAGCACCCGGCGCTTTCGGGAAAGACACGGCGCACCTACGGGCATTCACTTGCGGTCGCGCCTTGGGGTGAGATTCTTGCGGACGGTGGCCAATCGCCTGGACTGACGATGGTCGATCTCGATCTGGGAAAGGTGGAGTTGGCGCATCGCAGAATACCGTCTCTGTCTCACGACCGTGATTTCGCGCTGTCACCATGATTGATCTGAAAGCGGAAGCTGGAAATCTGCCAAGGTGTCTATGCATCCCGGCCAGAATGGCCGCTTCCTGGGGACTCACCTGCGCCCGTCATCCAAGCGTCTCCGGCAATTGCTGCGTGACCGTCGAGGGGCAACGCAGGTCGCCTAGGAGATCGGGCCGTTCTTTCACAGCCCCAGCTTCAGGTCGTGAACGCCGCCGGAAGACGATGGGCGTGTTCTCCGTTTGGGAGCGGTGACAATGTCTCGAACCGTTCGCGTGCGACATCCGCTCTTCTTCAATCAGGGCCATGCATAAGGCGTGAAAGAAAAATGGAGCAACACTCCATGAACCGGAGTCTCTTCGCCAGCAACGCAACCGCGCTACGGGTCGAAAATTAGAACCGCGACCCAACCTCAACCTTTTCGAAACCAAGCGAGACATGGGATCCTATGCTTTCTCGAAGCGTGACACGTCTTCTGCGCCAGCTTTACACAGGCGCTCGGGATGTTCGAGGTACTGGACGCTGAGCCGAACGGAGATGCACGGTTGCTGCCGTTGTTTCGCCGGACAGGCCGTTTGGTGTGCGCTGCTGCTTCAGAATCTGTTGCTATGGGTCTGTTGCGTAAGGAAACACACTGATATCAATTCGATTGGGCAGGTTCGGGAATCTTGATCAATGAAATCGCTTGTTCTGGAAAGAAAGAATGAAGTTTCGCTGCGGGACTTCCCCGAGATTGACCGTGATGAGGCGGCGCTCGGTCCCCGTGACGTACGCATCAAACTGCATACAGTCGGCATCTGTGGTTCGGACGTCCACTACTTCAGGCACGGAAAGATCGGGCCTTTCGTTGTCCGACGGCCAATGATTTTGGGTCACGAAGCCAGCGGGACGGTGATTGAAACCGGTCCTGAAGTCACATCTCTCAACGAAGGCGACAGGGTCTGCATGGAGCCTGGAGTTCCCGATCCGAATTCGAAAGCAACGCGTCTGGGTATGTACAATGTGGATCCGGCGGTTCGGTTCTGGGCGACTCCTCCTGTGCATGGAATCCTGCGCCCGACCTGCGTTCATCCGGAAGCGTTCACGTTCCGGCTGCCGGATGCGGTAGGATTCGCCGAAGCGGCGATGGTTGAACCCCTCGCGGTCGGAGTTCACTCTGCGACGAAGGCACGCATCAGACCCGGCGACATCGCAGTGGTGCTCGGCGCAGGGCCGATTGGCCTGGTCACTGCGCTTTCGGCTTTGGCGGCAGGCTGCGCCCGTGTTTACGTTGCGGATCTGGCCGAGGAAAAGCTCAGGATCGCCGAAAGCCTGCATCCAGCGATTACAGCAATAAGCGTGACGACTGACAGCGTGGCGAAGCGCGTTTACAGGGAAACTGACGGCTGGGGCGCCGACATCGTGTTTGAGGCGACGGGATCTCCGGACGCGGCGGCCCGGGTGTTCGATCCGCTCTGCCCGGGTGGTTGTGTGGTCATGATTGGCGGTCAGTCAGAACCGATTGCGTTTGATGCGGGCGCAGCAATGGTGCGGGAGGCCAGGGTTGAGAATGTCTTCCGTTACGCCCATGCATTTCCCCGCTGCATCGCCATGCTCGCCTCCGGTGCAATTGACGTTAAACCCTTGGTCACCAGAAAGTTCAGCTTCGACGAGAGCGTTCGCGCATTCGACGTCGCGGCCTCGGGTCCGCCCGGCGACGTGAAAATGCAGATCGAACTTCCGCAATAGCCGTTCGGACGTTGCTCACGCGAGCCTGAAAGCCATGCAAACATCCCTTGCCGGCTTTCAAGTCATCTGAATTGCAAGCGTCCCGATCAATTGCGATGAGCGTAATGAGGCCATCGTTGACTGCTCACGGAAATCCAAATTGATGCTGCTAAGTCCGCTACAGGAATCCGCATAAGTCATTTTGCCGAAAAGGGCTTGGGGAGGGCAACGCCCAGGGCACGGTAGATCCACGAAATGGCTCGTCATACGCGATGCAGAGGGATGACGGGCATGTCCCAGCTTCTGTGCCGTAAGAGGAGCTTATACGCCAAACGGCATGGGGAGGAATCATCGCGATGAAGGGCTTGCGGATATCCGCCGCCGCCGTCGATCCAAATCATGCTGTCATCGCCGCTCCCGAAATGACTCACACTGACGGCCAGCACCGTTACGGTAGATTGGCATGTGAAAGCGAAAACAGCCCGGAAACGGAATCCGACACATTTTCAACTTGGTCGTTTGCGTCTGAGGCGAGTGGCTTCGCCGTGCGGAAACAGTCTCCTGTTCGAAAGGCGCCTAAATTGTTGATGACCATGAGAGTGCTTCAGTGGCGAATGGAACCGTGATTGGAAAGCGATCTTCGATGGACGCGACTGATCTACAGGTCGTCATCCTTACGGTGGTTGTGATCGGGTCCGGTCCAGGCTGGACTGAACATCAGGTTACTTCGAATTTCTGGCTCTTCCACGACGAAACCAGCCTCTGTTTTCTCGGATTTCGGCAAATTCAGGAATGTCCTCTGCGGATGCCGGATCGATCCTTGTGATGTTCCCGTCCTGAACGACAAAGAAGTAGAGATCGACATTGATGCAGCCAGACGGACAGTCTCCCCATGCATCACGAAAGACAAAGTACCAGTTTCCGTCCGACCTCGACACCTCGATATCCGGTCCATCGAACAGCAGTGCATCGAATTCGACTGAATGAACCTCGTCGAGGGCCGAATACTTTTCCGCGACATGTTCAAGATCGACGGTCGGGTCGAAGTGGAAGACGACGGCATTTAAGCTAGGAAATAATCCCACCGCACGAACTCCGACCTGTGCGTTGAGATCATCGAATTGTGCGTGCCCGGTGTGCAGCGTGAAAGGACCGGGCCCGCTCCCGACGACGTGCGACAGCAAGGCAAGCATTTTCCGGTCCAGTGCGAGGATCACTCCTTTGCGATTCGCATACACTTCATGCGCTGCCACGTTGGCAGTTACTGGATACCGGCCTCGAATCGCGGATAACGCGCCCGCGATCTCACCGCGGAGTACTCCAGCCGATTGAGATCCACCGCCCTCGCGCCGCAATATCCGCAATGCGAGCGCCTCGGCGTCCGAAACGGGCGGCGGCATCCAGTCGTCAAGATGGACAGCAAGCACGGGTTTCGGTTCGACTGGACTCTCTGTCCCGTGCGCTACACCAAACGGAAGGATCATGGCCGGGCCCATAGCCACGATTACAGGAAACAGCCGAATATGTGATCCCGGGCTCGTCTTTCTGGAGCACTCACGGGCTTTGGCGACGAGAGACCCGAAGAAGGAAAGTGCGGCAGGCGCTGGTGGTCTGATGGCGTTCCACATCGTTCGGTGGATCCGCCGTGGTGGGCTCGCTGCATCGGTCATGATCAAGGATCTTTATGTCGAGTTTGCTCCATACATGGATTGCTTTGGCCACAACCGCCGCGAGCAGTACACAAAGCTGATTTTGCTTCGGCCAATTCCAAAGAAACCTCTACCCAAAGATGTCAGCGAGTGCTCACTTCCTTAACATCGCAAGAATATTCGACAAGGCAAGTGCTTTGAGTCCAGATCCAAACTGCTCGAACTGCAGCCACAGCGGCGTCAAATGCGGTCTTTCCAATCCATTCGTTCACGATCAATTCAGTCTGTCGCCGTCTTGTGAACCGTTTATCCACTCTCAACGTGTGTCACCCGAAAGGACTTCCCAAACCCGCTTGTAACCTATCCCGGACAGTGCGGCGCCCTCAGGCCTCACTCCATCCCAGTCATCGGCACCAAGTCCCCGTAGGAAGCGCCGTGCTTCTCCTACAGAATACCTGCGTTCGTCCGCGCCGTGCATCTCGCGATACAAGAGGCCGAGTGCCTCGGCAGCGCTTCTTGGCGCCGAATTCATCCGCATTAACACCGCGTCCTCGCTGCTGACACCATGATAGATCATTGCCGGCAACGCATTGATCCGGCGCGCCTCCGCTTCCGAAAGCGTGTCGAAATCGATCCCTGAAACCCGGCTTAGAGCCGACACGCCCCACGTGCCGCTGTTGACGATGGTACGATAGATCGCTCTGCATGCGTCCGTCAGCGCAGCGGTTCCCGCTTCGTCATCCTTCTCGCGGCTGAAGTGCTTTGCTGCGATTGATTCTATCCCCATTCCGTTCACCCAGTCGTTGGTGATCTCCGAAATCCTGCTCTGGACGGGACCATTTCCGCCCAGTTCGGCCAGATTCTTCCTGAGCTGTGGCACCCTCAGCATTACACCGACCAGATCGGCCATTCTGCCACCTTCGCCGAACAGGCTTTCCGGTGCCCAGTCGGAAGCAGTGAGTCCGCTCTCCAGGCTGTGAATTCCTCCCATTGCTGCCCGGACGCCTTCCGGCGAGAACCCAGTGGAATCCGCGAGTTCCGCGATTCCATGGGGCATATCGGCCAGTTCTTGTGCGTATTTGTAAGTCGCATTCAAGAGGGCATCCGCCTTCCGCCTTTGCCCCGGATCGTTCCGCATCGAAGTATATCCGTAGGTCTGCCTCAGAAGTTGCTCGGAGTCTGCGAGCACCGCATCCAGATTCTTCTTCTCAGCCCAGAGATGGGCTATGTAGCAGCGAAAATCCTCCCATTGATCCTTCCAGAGCACGTCCGAGAGCTCTGCAAGGGATCCTTGGGCAGCAAGTTCGTCAAGCAGCACCACAAGACGGGATACGAGTGCGCCCGTATTCCGGCTCACAAACCTGACAATCGCTTCCTTATCGGTTCCCTCGGACAGACCAACCACGCCAACGCTGTCGTGACCGATGCGACCGGCACGGCCCGCAAGGTTCCAGAACTCCCGCGCCCCAATTTCGACCGAACTCTTTCCCTGCGGCACGTATCGCGAGGCAAGGAAGACCGACGACACTGGAAAGTTGATGCCTTGCGCAATTGTCGACGTCGCGCACAGCATTCGGAGGCTTCCTGTCTCCGTAAGCCATTCCATTAGCGCCCGGACATCGTCCGACAGCCCTGCGTGGTGCACGCCAACGCCCTGCTCAAGCAGGCCGACCAGCGTGAAGTCGGCACTGATCTCTGTGCGCAGGAAATCCTGAACCAGCCTGACTTCGGACGGCACATCCTCTAACTTCGGAAGACTTCGAGCCGCTTCATAGGCCATCGTCCAGACTGTTGGAATGCTGTTAGCTATGGCGACGCTTGTGCCCCGCGCCGACATCACGGCGCCGATTGCCGCCGTTTGAAGCCCGAGCCCCTTCTGAATGCCCTTCGTGAGCACACGGCTCTTCGGGACTTTGATCGGTTTCACGCCTCCCACGCGATGCGTCCCATGAAGCGGCATGGCTTTTTCTGTCGTAGTCAGCGTCTCAAAGTCGAGATGCCAGCCACCGCGTTCGCTTTCATCTGCCACCGCTCGGTAGAGGCCGACAATCCGCTCGTTGGGCTTCCACGGAGCCGCTCCCAGACTGATCGCATTGCCCGCATTGATGTCCTGCGCCAGCCAGCGCGCCACCGCTTCCGTTCCCTCAACGTAGGGCATAAGCAGGAGGAAATTTGCATGTGGACAGTCTCGCTTTACCGTCGCCAATAGCAGTTCGATTCGCAGGCCCCGACTCTCCGACTCCAGATTGTGGGCTTCGTCCATCACCACCAGCGCAAGAGGGCGCTCCACTTTCCTGTTTCGAATCACTAAAGACAGCTTCTCCGGCGTTGCGACGAGAATGTCGAACCGCCCGTCAGCGTCGGTAAGAAGTTCCTCCTCGAACGCGTCCACCTCGACAGCTGCGGTCAGCTGCTCGATCTGCAATCCGATCGGTTCGAAGTCCGATCGCAGGCGCCGCGTGATCTGCGTCGACAGGGCACGGGTCGGAGCGACATATACCACCCACCCCCGGTCGGCCTGGAACTGGTTCAAGGCCTGAAGTATACGGAACTGTGCGAGCAGTGTCTTGCCACCGGAGGTTGGCATATCGACTACGACCGCAGTCTTCGCTTGGTCGAGCAGCCCCTGCTCAAGCAATGCCGCGCGCTGCGGCGGCAGAAGCTCAAACATCGCCTGATGCTCACGGTGTGTAAGAGAGCGCACGAAGTCTGAGGTCCGCGAATTGACCGTTCGTGTCGCCCACCAAAGAGAATTCGTAACCATGATGCGTGCTGCGGCGTGCAGCCATCTGAGCACCACTTCGTGCTGCGCGTCCCCTGAAGCGGCCGCCGCCAGGATTCCTGCTTCGAAGTGCTTGTCCAGAGTGCCGAATGGATCGCCCGGTTCACCTTGGAGCATGTATCTCGCCAGTGTCTCTGTCGCTTTCGCCCAGTTGTAGAGCGCCGCAAGCCGAAGGGCGATCGCACGGTCTACCGTTTCCGAACCGTTTTGCAGACGTTGTTCCTCGTGAACGTTCTGGTCGTTGCGCAATCCGGCAATGATTTCGCGGATCCGGTCCAGATCGTCCCATCCCTCCTTGCGAAACAGCCGCACCCAACAGTCGAACAGTCTGTAAAGTATCCTTCGGTCCCACTCGACGTCCGCGGCGCTTGGCGCTTTCAGCGCCTCGGCCTGTTCATGGTACCAGCGCCGGAGGTCCGACCAGCGGTCTCCGCAATAGGCCACCGCAGAGAGCTGAAGCACGAAAAACAGGCGACTATGCGTGTCCACCGGGACAGCGAGAAGCCTACGGATGTCGAATGCACGAAACGAAGCGGCCATCGCTTGATCCCGGAGCCGCAGGTTATCGCCAGCCGGACGGCTTAGTTCATCAAGACCTTCGATGGCAGCTAGCTCAAATGCCAGCGCAACCCTTTCCAGAAGCGGTTCATCTTGCGGATTCTCCTGGAACGAGAAGCTGATCTGCCTGCCGACCGCCCGGTGCGCCAAACGCTGGTGGACGAGACCGCCTGCGTGCGCCAACTCCTCCGCCCCGACCGCGGCGACAGCCCAATGATTGTTGAGCGCCTCCAAGGCTCTGACGGACAAGCTCACTGTTTCCCTCCCTCCTGCCGCCGTGAAACCATCTCCTCACCGATTCCGTCCAGGCACTCCGGCGGCAAGTAGAGCGCAAGCACTTCAATACGCGTTTTCTCGGGACATGCGACTGCGAGTTTGCCTACCCGCGCCCGCAAGTCATCCCGATTCGCCTCCACATCTCGTATGAGGCATCCGTAGAGTTGAATGTCGGATGAGTTACGCAGATATCTGATCGCCGCCCGTTCGAAACGCGTTCGCCACGGTGCCGATCCTGCTCGGAAACCAAGATACCTTACGAGGTCGTCGCGGACTGCTTCCTCATCACGGAGATCTTCCAATTGCTGCTTCAGCCCAGTGCGGCCATACATTGCGCTGGGTGGATATACCTGTTCGCTCGAGGTCTTCACCTCGCCGAAGGCGAGGCAGTCACCGTCTTCGTCAACCCCGAAGCCGACCAAGTCCGCCCCCGGCAGGCTTGATCCACTCTTTCTCACGTCCCGTCCATCCGGCCAGGGGAAACTGCATGATCGATGTTCTGTAAGGTATGTCTCCGCCAGTGCTTCGCCTACCCGCCAGTCCTCAATCATTTCAGGATCTTTCAGAACGCGTCGCAGCCCTTCCAGGGCGAAGTCAGTCTCAACTAGGTTCGCAAGTATGCCCTCGACATTCGCCTTGCCTTCGTCGTCGAACAGCACTTCCGAAATCCGGCCGTCCATGGCGTCGTTCAACTCGCCATCCGACCATCGCAACCCAAGTCCGGAACTCGGAGCCTTGCCCAGACGGTATACGATTTCCCCCGCGCTAACTGTCACCGGTGCCCTCCTGACGAGCCGGTTCCCTCAGAGGCGGTTGTTTGAATCCGTCTGCTTCGCACGTACTCGGACACCGCAAATCCGAAAGCAGACATCTCTATGGTGCTTGAATGAAGTCTCGCAGCGTGCCGTACGGAATCGAGAAAGTCCGGATAGGTCAAAGAGAATCCATTTCACTCGATTACGGCCGAGCTGTCGGCACACACATCTCTGTCCTGTTCCTACTCCGAAACGCAACGACTGGCCCTTCCCAAAGCGGGACCGAAGCCCAGGCTGGGAAGGGCCAGACGGAAAGCACAGCAAGACGAGGCAATCGCGATCTCACATCTGCTCAGGCGAACCACCAGCGTTCCAAGTACCGCTCGCCATCGAGATCCCAGTTGGTGGCGAGGTCTGCAGGCATCCCTACACTGTCGCTGACACCAAACACATATGACGCGAACATCGGGATCAATGCGCCGCCTTCGTCATGCAGAATCTGCTGCATTTCCCAATACATGTCACGCCGCCTGTCCGAATCGAGTTCGGCCCGCGCTTCCACGAGAAGGCTGTCAAAGCGTTCGTGCGACCAGCGAGTTTCGTTCCAGGACACCCCAGTCTGGTAAGTCGTGGAGAACATTTGATCCTCCACCGGGCGACCGCTCCAGTAACTGGTGATGAAGGGGGACTTGATCCAGTGATCCGACCAGAAACCATCATTGGGCGAGCGCGTCACGGTCAGGTCGATACCGGCACCCTTGGCCGATGCCTGGATCAGTATTGCCGCATCCACGGCACCGGCAAATGCCGCGTCTGAGGCGAAAATTTCCAATTTGATCGAATCCAGCCCGGCCTGCTTCAGATGGAATCTCGCCTTGTCCGGATCGTATTCGCGCTGCGGAAGTTCAGAATTGAAGTACCGCTGGCCGGACCCGATCGGATGGTCGTTGCCGAGCTGGCCGTAGCCAAAGAGAATCTTATCGACCAGTTCCTGCCGGTTGACAGCGTATTTCACTGCCAAGCGGACGTTGTTGTCGTCATATGGCGGTGTGTCGCATAGCATCGGCAGGGAATAGTGCAGGGTTCCGGTGGTGCTCATGAGATTAATGCCGGGTCTGCGGCCAAGAAGACCCGCGGTTTTCAGATCGACCCGATCGATCACATGCACATCGCCGGAAACCAGCGCCGCGGTTCGCGCGTTTTGGTCGATGATCGCCAAGACCTCAACCGTGTCAAAATGCGCTACCTCGTCAGTCCAGTGGTTGGCGTGTCGCGACAGTTCGGCACTGATGCCGGCATCGAAACTGTCAAGCCTGTAGGCTCCACATCCGATATAGTCCTGCCAGTTCAAGGTGCCATCGTCATTGGCTGGCATGATCGCCAGATGGTAGTCGCTGAGGATGAACGGGAAATCCGCATTGCCCGCGTCAAGATCAAACTCCACCACGGTTTTGCTGGTCGCGCGCATTTCCGTGACCGCAGAGACCAACGGTTTCGCGGCTGATGTCGTGCCTTCTCCGCGGTGGTGATTGATTGAGGCGATCACGTCCTCGGCAGTCACGCTGCGCCCGTTGTGAAACTCCATCCCGTCGCGCAGCCTAAAGCTCCAGGTTCTGGCATCTGAGGACGCTTCCCAGGATTCTGCCAGAGATGGCTGCAGCTCGCCTTTGGCGCCGATCTGGGTCAGGTAACCTTGGTATCCGCCTAGGGCCAGACCGATGGTATAGCCGTTTTCGATCAACCCAGGGTCCAGAACATCCGTGGTGGCGCCATGGCCGCGCGCCACACGCAGATTGCCACCTTTTTTTGGTGTCGCGGCATAGACCCTTTCGGCTGCCAGCGACAGTGCCACCGTACTGATCCCCGCTGCAAGACCTTGCTGCATGAAACTGCGCCGAGAAAGGCGGTTTGATCGCAACTGTTCCGTCAGTTTGTTCAGATGATCCATCTCGTTCTTCCCTTGTTGGTTGGCTTCGCTTCAGGCGGCCGCTGCCAATCTTCCCAAGCCTCTGGCTCGAACCGCAAGTACATGACCCTTCCAAATTCGGGCGGAACACGAATGTCGGGAATGGCCGGGCAATGGAAGGTCTTGCCCTTTTGGTAACCGGATTCCGATCCGCAACGGCTAAGGGTACGCGTAATCGAACGCTAGACCGCATGGCCGATCAATGCAAACAGTTTCTAGTGCAGGGCTATTTTTTTGTCCGCCCGGTGATTTTTCGGCTGGCCATTCCGTTTTCTCTGTGGCAACGTGCCTTCCATGGTGATTCCCGCGCCCCCTGATTCGTCCATCGACCTGAGCGCTGTCACGGTGCGGCCGACCAATGG
>JAJEAY010000154.1 GCA_022824145.1 Rhodobacter sp.
TTGTTCGGCGCAACTGATGTTCCGGTCTTGCGCCATCTGGCATGCCTCCTCACAAATATCTGGAGATTGACGCCGCAAAACTCATTGCGAGGTCTGGTCCGCCTCTTCTTGGTCTTTCGGCATAGTGTCTCGGTTGACAAATAGCACCTGATCCGTGTCGGCTACGTCGCTGACGAACAAGTCCTGTTGCGGATAGCGCTCGGACAGCAGATCATCATCCGCATTCGGGGTATCAGTGACCATACCGCACATTCGGGGTATCAGGGGCGAATGTCAACAGATTCGGGGTATCAGGCGCACGCGCTTCTGGTATGTTTCACTATTCGATTCCCTGATGTTCTACTGGGGAAGCACGCGGCGAGCGCGACCTGCGCCACCAGGGAAGCATCAAAAACGTGGGGGGCAAGCGGCTAGGTCGATTACCTTGACTTTCTGATCTGTGTTTGCCGCATGGAGGATCTCGGGATCCCAGGACTGGAACTCGGTCCTGAGTGTACTGTCAAGCACGCGAGTTCCGGTCTGGAGCGTGAAATGCGTTCCGGATCTTGACCATCGCATCTGCGTCGGCTTCGAGAAACGCTCTCCCACGACCGTATGGTCGCCGTCTGGATCTCCGCGAGACCGGCCCAGCCGCTGTTTCCCGCTCCGCGGTCAGACCCCCGTATTCCGCCCAAATCAGCGCCGAACAGCCTTCGAAACGGCCCCTCTCGTCGACCTGAGGGCTGTTCTCACGTCCAATTACCCACGAACGGAACAGGCAAGCCGCTTCACAGCCATGAAAACAGGGCTCTTGCCATCAGCGCACGGGAAAACGCACATTGCGATGCAGCCGCGAACTGACGCCCGCTCACTCTGCCGCGACGCGGTTTTCCACAGGAGCGAGCATCCGGTTCAGATACTGTCCCGTATGACTCAGCGGGTGCACGGCAACGTCTTCCGGCGTGCCCTCGCAGACGATTTCGCCGCCGCCGTCACCTCCTTCGGGTCCAATGTCGATGATCCAGTCAGCTGTCTTTACGACATCAAGGTTGTGCTCGATCACGACGACCGTGTTGCCCTGATCGACAAGCTCATGCAGAACCTCCAGCAGTTTGCGAACATCCTCGAAATGCAGGCCCGTCGTAGGCTCGTCGAGTATGTACAATGTCCTGCCTGTGGAGCGCTTCGACAGCTCCTTTGACAGCTTGACCCTCTGCGCTTCGCCTCCCGACAGGGTGGTTGCCTGCTGGCCGACCTTTATGTAGTCGAGACCGACCCTGTGCAGCGCATCCATTTTCTCCCGGATTGACGGCACCGCCTTGAAAAACTCACGCGCCTCCTCCACCGTCATGTCAAGAACGTCTGCGATGGACCTCCCCTTGAACTTGACTTCCAGTGTCTCCCGGTTGTACCGTGCACCCTTGCAGGTCTCGCAGGTCACGTAGACGTCCGGCAGAAAGTGCATCTCGATCTTAATGACTCCGTCACCCTGGCAGGCCTCGCAGCGGCCGCCCTTGACGTTGAAGCTGAACCGTCCCGGCTTGTAGCCGCGGGCCCTTGCCTCAGGCAGTCCGGAAAACCAGTCGCGGATCGGAGTGAACGCACCTGTATAGGTGGCCGGATTGGACCGGGGTGTCCGTCCGATCGGTCGTTGGTCAATGTCGATCACTTTGTCGAGATGCTCAAGTCCCCGGATCGTTTCACATGGCGCGGGTGTCTGCCGGGCGCCGTTCAGGCGCATCGACGCCGTCTTGAACAGCGTTTCTATGGTCAAGGTCGACTTTCCGCCCCCAGAGACACCGGAAACACAGATGAAACTTCCCAATGGAAACGTCGCACTCATTGACTTGAGATTGTTGCCGGTTGCGCCGACGACCGTGACTGCCTTGCCGTTTCCTCTGCGGCGGCTGGCCGGTGTGGGAATCGTGCGGGAACCGGTGAGATACTGTCCGGTAACCGAAGCCTTAGTTGCGGCGACTTCGTCGGGTGAGCCCTGTGCCACGATCTTTCCGCCATGCACGCCTGCGCCAGGGCCGATGTCGATTACATGGTCCGCTGTTCTGATCGCTTCCTCGTCGTGCTCGACGACGATCACGGTGTTTCCTTGGTCACGCAGATTCTTCAGTGTGTCGAGAAGCCGCCCGTTATCCCGTTGATGAAGTCCGATCGACGGCTCGTCCAGAACATAGAGAACGCCGGTCAAACCGCTGCCAATCTGGCTCGCAAGCCGGATTCGCTGGCTCTCTCCACCGGACAGCGTTCCGGCACTGCGGGACAGCGTCAGGTATTCCAGACCGACGTTGTTTAGGAACCCGAGCCGTTCACGGATCTCCTTGAGAATCGCCCGGGCGATTTCGTTCTTCTGGCCGGTTAGGGATGCTGGTACGGACTCGATCCAGGCGAAAGCCTCCCTGATCGACATTCGAACCACCTCGCCGACATGCGAACCGCCGATTTTGACCGCGAGCGCTTCATCCCGCAGCCGGAAGCCATTGCACGCGCCACAGGGCCGATTGTTCTGGTAACGCTCGAACTCCTCCCGGATCCAGTTCGAATCCGTCTCTCGGTAGCGCCGCTCCATGTTGGGAATGACCCCTTCGAACGCCCGGCTTACCTGATAGACCCTTCCGCCGTCGTCGTAGCGGAACTTTATTTCCTCGTCGCCGGACCCGTACAGGAACACCTGCTGCACCTGTTCGGGCAGATCCTTCCACTTCAATGTCTTGTCGAATCCGTAATGGCGAGAAATCGCGTCAATCGTCTGCAGAAGATACGGAGACTTCCCTTTGCGCCAAGGGGCCAGCGCACCGTTGGCCAGGGTGATGCCATGGTCCGGCACCACAAGCCGCTCGTCAAAAAACAGTTCCACGCCCAGTCCATCGCATTTGGGGCAGGCGCCGAACGGTGCATTGAAGCTGAAGAGTCTCGGCTCGATTTCGGGAATCGTGAAACCCGACACCGGGCATGCGAAATTCTCGCTAAAGGTGATTCGCTCCGGGTCTCGTTCTGCCGGAGCGGTCTCAAGAACGGCAATGCCGTCCGCCAGGTCAAGTGCCGTCCGGATGGAATCCGCGAGACGGGTCTCGATCCCCTCTCGCACGACAATCCGGTCGACGACGACATCGATGTCATGGCGGAACTTCCTGTCGAGCTTCGGCGGCTCGTCGAGGTCGTAGAATTCTCCGTCCACCTTAACGCGCACGAAGCCCTGCTTTTGCAGCTCGAGGAATTCCTTCCGGTATTCGCCCTTCCGATCACGCACTATGGGGGCAAGAAGGTATCCGCGCGTACCTTCCTCCAAGGCCATAACCGCTTCGACCATATCCTGCACCTGCTGCGCTTCGATGGGCAGGCCAGTTGCAGGGGAATACGGCGTTCCGACCCGGGCAAAGAGCAGCCTCATATAGTCGTAGATTTCCGTGACAGTTCCGACGGTGGACCGCGGGTTTTTCGAGGTTGTCTTCTGTTCAATTGAGATCGCCGGACTCAAGCCAGCGATCTGGTCGACATCGGGCTTTTCCATCATGTCGAGGAACTGACGCGCGTAAGCGGACAGCGATTCTACGTAGCGCCGCTGTCCTTCCGCGTAGATCGTGTCAAACGCGAGCGAAGATTTCCCTGACCCCGATAGACCGGTGATTACCACCAGTTCGTCCCGAGGAATGTCCACATTGATCGACCTGAGGTTGTGCTCGCGCGCGCCGCGCACCTCAATCTTCTTCATCTCCGCCATGTAGGATCCTTTTCCGGTTGGCCACTAAACAGAATAGACCGATGGGTCCATGCCGTCATCCAATGGGTTCAGAACTTACCGCGAACATCCACAGCTAAATTCGGCGTGCCGCGCGCAGAACAAGGTGGATTGCCGCACCCGCGCAGAATACCATGAATAGTGCGAGCATCAGCCCGCCGTAACCGAACACGGCAATCACTGCCAGCATGGCCGGAGTCCCGACCGTGTTACCGAGATTTCCGACCTGCGCCAAGCCGCCGTTGGCAAGGGCGCGGTTCGCCGCGGACTCGTTCAGCTGCGGTACAGCGGCGAATGTCGCCCCCTGCACAAGTCCAAATCCAACACCAAGGGCAAGTGCAGGAATCGGAGAGCCAGGAAAGGCTGCGAGCAGCAAGGCCGCGGCCGCGCAGGCGACAAAACCAATCATGACAACCGATACGGCTTCAATGTGACGAAGCATCAGGACGCCGAGTGTCATCGATGCCAGGATCGAGACCAACGGAATCGCTCCCAAAATGATGGCGCGCCCGTTCTCCGGCAGGAACGGCGGGAGCACTGTCAGGATGCTGATGTAGCACGCTGTATAGAACAGCCAGCCAATCGCGGGCGC